>CAYJKT010000004.1:75084-118765 GCA_964370775.1 uncultured Eubacteriales bacterium
GTGTATGCTACATGCAATGCACAAGAATTCACAAGAGCGTCTTCATCTATATCAAACAATCCGTGGTGATGTGCCACACAGGTATTAGGTTTATCTTTGTTTTTAGTACCCACAAAAGCATACATACCTTCAGTTACTGCAAGATAATCTGCAAAGTCATCAGCTCCTAGAGAACACGCAAAGTCGGAAACAATGTCTGATTTATCCATGAAAGTTTCAGCAACTTCTGTAACTTCTTTTACAGCTATCTCATGGTTAACAAGAGGGGCGGCGTAGTCGAAAAATTCAACTTCTACTGTTGCACCATGCATTAAAGCTGTGTGCTGTGCAATTTCTTTAACACGATTATTTGTGTATGCACGAATATCCTCGTTAAAGCTTCTTGTAGTTCCCTCAATAACTGCTGTTTCAGCAACTATGTTATACTGTGTGCCTGCTTGAACCGTGCCAACACCAACGATAACAGTGTCTAAAGGGTTAGTGTTTCTAGCAACTATACTTTGCAAGTTAACTACAGTTTGAGACGCTATATACACTGCATCTACTCCTAGATGTGGAGTAGACACATGTGCGCCTTTGCCAGTTATAGTTATCTTAAAATAATCACAGCTTGCACACTGTGCGCCTTTGGTTATAGATATTTTGCCACTGTCTAGCTTGCTACTTATATGAGCACCAAAAACTCTACTTGCACCCTCAAGCAAGCCCTCATTAACAAATAATCTTGCACCTTTTCCGTATTCCTCACCTTGTTGGAAAAACAATCTAACTTGTCCTGAAAAACTAGATTTTATGCTTTGCAATACCTTTGCTGTGGCTAGTAATGTAGCAGTGTGTGCGTCGTGCCCACAAGCATGGCACACACTCTCATTTTTTGAAGCATACTCTGTTGTTTTTAAGTCTGTCATAGCTAGTGCGTCGGTATCTGCTCTTAAAACAATGATTTTATCACTTACACTTAACTCTCCGTCAATCCACGCATAAACACCTGTTTCACCAACTCTTCGGTGTGGGATATGAAGTAAATCAAGTTCTTCTTCTATTTTTTTAGCTGTGTTAAATTCTTGCATGCTGATTTCTGGGTAGCTGTGAAAGTATCTTCTTAAATTAATCAAATAATCTTTATTATCATTAACAAGTTTAATAATATCCATATTTTTTACCTTACCACGCTTGTAAAAACGCACCGTCAAAAGCTTCTTCTATTGTGTTCGCAACTTCTGTTGTTTGATAAGCTTCTACCACTTTTTTGTATGTCTCGTTGTCTATATCAGCAGTTCTTGATACGATTATATTTACAAGATTAGGCAGAGCCTCATTTTCGTCTGGGTTTGTGTTCTCTGTAAAAATTGTGTCGTTAATAGGTGAAAGACCTGCTGTGAACGCATTGCCACCGTTGATTATAGCAGCTGTGCAGTCTGGTAAAAGGTTTGCTAAAGTGCCTGACTCAGCCTCGATAATCTCAATCGCAACTTTGTACTCTGTAATGTCTGACACTGACGGAACAAAGCCTTTAGCTGGGTCGCATACAATAAGCCCTGCTTCTTCAAGTAATTTTAGAGCACGTCCACCGTTTGTAGCATCACTTGGTATAGCAATTTTGTCACCGTCTTTAATATCTTCTATAGAACTGATTTTATCTTTGTTGTGATATATAGAAAGTGGTGCAATGATAGTATCGCCAATACTTGCAATATCATAACCATGTTTTTCAATTTCATCATTTAAAAATGCAACGTGTTGAAAAGAATTCAAGTCTATATCTCCGTCATTTAATGCTCTGTTAGGTGTTGCGTAATCAGAAAACTTCACAAGCTCTACTTTGATATTATCATCTGCTAATAGCTCGTTAACTGTGTCCCATTGCTCGTTATATTCACCAACTACACCTACTTTTACAGTAGTAATGTCGCTTGTATCTGTGTTTGATGTGCAAGCTGTCAATCCTAGTGCTAGTACTGAGCTTGCTATTAATATGTATTTTAATAATTTTTTCATGTTGACCTCCTGTTAATGTGTCGTTTTTTTAACTATTATGTTTCCTACTCCTTGAATAATGCTTACCAATATAAGTATAATTACAACTGTTATCCATGTCATATCTGTGTACCCTCTTTGGTAACCATATCTAATTGCAAAATCGCCTAGTCCACCTGCTCCAATAGAGCCAGCCATAGCAGTTAAGCCTAGTAAGCTTACTAAAGATATAGCTGTCACTCTAGCGATACCAGGGATTGACTCTTTTAAATAGATAGAGAAAATAATGTTGATTGGTGAAAACCCAAGTGAAACTCCTGTCTCTATCAGCCCATACTTTATGTTTGCTAAAACTGTTTCTATTTGTCTTGCTAAAAAAGGCGCTGTACCAAAAATTAGTGCAACATAAGCACCTTCTACTCCAATAGCTGTGCCGACTACTGCTCTGCTTACGGGTATCAGTAGTATCATTAATATTAGAAAAGGGACGGACCTTAATATGTCTATACATTTGTTAACAATGTTATATAGTATAACATTTTCAAGAATTCCGTCTCTTTTTGTTACTGTTAGGACAACACCAATAGTTAATCCTAACAAAAATGATATGCTACCTGCTACTATAAACATTTGCAAAGTTTGCAGTAATGATATAAGCAAGTCGTCTCCTAAATCCAATAAATTAGGAGAAATTATTTTAATAAGGTCTGTCACCTAATCACCTCTAAATCTATTCCACTTGTTTTAATATAAGCAAAGGCTTTCTCCATGTTTTCACTACTTCCACTCATGGTTACTACCATTCTGCCCAAAGGTTTATCCTTGAAGGTTTCCACGCTTCCGTAAATTATATTAATGGTTATATCACATTGTTTGACAATGGTAGAGATAAGCGGTCTCGGTGCATCATCACCCCAGAATGTGAATATTAACACTTTGTCATCATGGTTTATATTAGATAGCTTTCTGTTTTTTTCTAGCGTTTCTAAAATTTTATCTAGATTATTAGCTGTTTGTATGAATTCTTTAGCAGATTTGTTTTTTGGCTGAACAAATGTATTCATGGTTTCGCCTACTTCTAAAACTTCGCCATTTTCCATAATAGCTACTCTATCGCATATATCTTTAATAACAGACATTTCATGGGTGATTAATACAATTGTAATGCCAAGTTTTTCGTTAAGGCTTTTTAGTAAATCTAAAATAGCTTTTGTAGCTTTTGGGTCTAAAGCAGAGGTCGCCTCATCACATAGCAAAACTTTTGGGTCATTTGCTAGTGCTCTTGCAATTGCAACTCTTTGTTGTTGACCACCTGATAATTGTGACGGAAACGCATCTTTTTTATCAGCGATACCCACTAAATCTAAAAGCTTATTGATTTTCTCCATTTTCTCACCACGAGATAATGAACTCTTTTTAAGTGCTAGAGATATATTTTCATAAACAGTTCTTGAGTGCATCAAGTTAAAGTTTTGGAAAATCATACCCATTTTTATCCTAGCTTCTCTTAACTCTTTTTCTGTTACCTTAGATAAATCTACTCCGTCAAAAAATATAGTGCCCTCTGTTGGCTTTTCCAACATATTGATTAACCTGATAAGTGTAGATTTTCCTGCACCAGAATATCCGATAATACCAAATACTTCACCAGGGTTAATATCTAAGCTAACATTAACTACTGCGTTAATAGGTTGTTTGTTTCTTTGTGTGAATGATTTGCTGACGTTTTTAATGCGTATCATAACTTTACTTTTTCTTTCCTTCCATAAATAAAAAACTCGTCCTAATGATATTTTAACCATTAGGACGAGAGCATATACAAGCTTCGTGTTACCACCTAAATTTATCCATTTCTCGCGAAATAAACCTCATCAAGTACGTTCAGTTAAACTGAGTTATACTCTGACACTATAACGGGTGCTACCGACGTAATCTAACTTCGTGCTCGACCACGCAACTCCGAGACCATGTTCAAAAGGTTCCTGTTTATCTCCTTGCACCAAATGGAGACTCTCTGTAAAACACTCTGCTTTTTACTCTTCTCTTCTTCGTTTTTATTTTTGAATTGAGACTATCATATACGATAGTTTTAGTTTTGTCAACAGTTTTTTATAAAAAAAATTGAAATATTCACAACTTAGTCACATTTGACAAATTTAAACGTTAAAATATATTTATATTTATGTTATTGTTTTGTTAATAATTTATTTATTATATTAACACTTTACTATAAAATATATTCTATAAAGAAAATATATCGATATAATTATTCGATAATGAAATAAAAAAGAAAAATCAAATTAAGCTTGACAAAATGCACCGTACTAATTATAATATGTTAGGCATAAAGATAGTTAAGCAAGTTTAAAATCTAAATGAAAGTAAAGAACATAATTGTTCTGTGGGTACAAAAGTGACTTTTTTCGAAATTTTTTTAATAGCACTTGGACTTTCAGCAGATGCTTTTGCAGTAGCAATGTGTTATGGTGTGAAAATAAAAAGCATAAAGCCTAAAGCGATATTACTTATAGCTTTTAGTTTTGGTTTTTTTCAGGCTATAATGCCAATTATAGGTTATTTTGTCGGAATACAGTTTGAAGCTTTTATATCAAGTATTGACCACTGGGTAGCCTTTATATTGTTGATGTATGTTGGTGTTAAAATGTTTGTTGAAGCTTTTAAGAAAGACGAACATGACGAAAACGACTTTACAAAAATCGACATAAAAACTCTTTTGATAATGAGCATAGCTACAAGTATTGATGCTTTGGCTGTTGGAATAAGTTTTGCTATGATAAAAGATATCAGCATTTTCCCGTCCTCTATAACGATAGGCGTTATAACACTGGTATCATCTTACATAGCCGTTTGCATAGGCAAGCGATTTGGCGAGAAGTTTCGCAAAAGTGCAGAGGTATTGGGAGGCTTAATACTTATATTCATAGGTGTTAAGGTAATTGTAGAACATTTCTTAGTTGTATAATTTATTATACAGTTAATATTTGTTAATTGACTAAAGCTAAGGGCACCGACATTGTTCGGTGCTTTTAGCTTTTATTAACATTTTGTAACAATTAACACGTGGCTTACATTTTATAGGCATTTGGTTTATTATTCCTCTATATACTGTGGTATTTTAATTTTACTATAAGATATGGAATTCTTTGTTTGACAATTGCATAAAATTGTGATAGAATAAAAACGTTACAGAAAATACATTTAAGTTACAAATCAGTAACTAAATATAGGAGGAAATTATACTCATGATAGAATTCAAGGGTGTATCTAAGGTGTATCAAAGCGGTACAGAAGCGTTAAATAACATAAACCTTAAAGTAGAAAAAGGCGAGTTCGTTTTTATAGTTGGTTCATCTGGTGCAGGTAAAAGTACATTTTTAAAGCTAATTATGTGCGAGGAAAAACCAAATAAAGGACAAGTTATAGTTGCAGGCATTAATGTTACAAACATTAAAAAGCATAAAATTCCGTTTGTTAGACGTAAAATGGGAATAGTTTTCCAAGATTTTAGGCTGATAAACCACATGTCTGTTTACGACAACGTTGCGTTTGCTATGCGTGTTGTTGGCGCAAGCAACAGAATTATTAAAAAAAGAGTTCCATACATATTAAGCCTTGTTGGTCTGCAACATAAAGCTAAACATAAACCTACTGAACTTTCAGGTGGTGAGCGTCAAAGAGTTGGTCTTGCAAGAGCACTTGTTAACAATCCGTCTTTGATAATTGCTGACGAACCTACTGGTAATATCGACCCAGCTTTATCTTTTGAGATAGTTGACTTATTAAACGAGATTAACCGTCGTGGTACTACTATATTAATGGTTACTCACGAACATTCATTGGTTAAACACTTCCACAAACGTATTATTCAAATACATGGTGGAGAGATTGTTGCTGACACAGCTGCTGCGAATAACAGCCAATATATAAGCCGTGAAGAAGCTCAACATACCTATGAAAAAGAGCAAGAACTTGTGTCTGAACAAGATGTTAAACAATATGCAGAGACTAAAAAAACTGTTGTGCGTAATGAACCAGAGCCAATTAACCAAGAGCCTGAAGAGTTTAATTACGAGAGTGCGGCTGTTATTGATGAACTAACAAGTGAAGAGTCATATAGCGAAACAGAGCTTGACTTAGATGATGATGGCGATGATTTTTACGACGAAGAGTTATTCTCTGAAGATTACGATTTCTCTGATGACGAGTTTAGCTATGAAGAATTTGTTATTGAAGAGGGAGAGGAGGACAGAGGATGAGAAGTTCAGGGTACTTATTAAAAGAAGGTTTTAGAAGCCTTTGGAATAACAGAACAATGACATTAGCGTCCGTTGCTGTTCTAATTTCATGTTTATTACTAACAGGTGTTGCAGTTGCGTTGTCTTTAAATATCGACAACACAATGAGGTCAATTGAGGAAAGTAACAGAATTTCTGTTTACATAGAGCCAGAGGCTTCACCGTTAACATCAATACAAATAGGCGAGCAAATTAAAAGTATGCCTAATGTAGACACTTGGGAATATATCCCAAAAGATGACGGACTTTTAGACTTAATGGATATTCTTGACGAGAGTGGAGATGGCACAAGTAGTGTGTTGATAGGCTTAGAGGGTGAAAACAACTTTTTACCTGATGCTTACAGAATTTCTTTAAAAGATTTGTCTTTATATGATGAAACAATTGCTTCAATTACAGCAATTGAGGGAGTTAGAAGTATCACTGATTACTCCGAAGTTGCAGAAGATTTAAGCAGTTTAGACCAACTTATCACTTATGGTAGTATAGCACTTGTGCTTGTACTTGCAATAGTTTCTCTTTTCATTATCTCTAACACAGTTAAGGTTACAATGTTCTCTAGACGTGTTGAGATTAGCATTATGAAAAGCGTTGGCGCTACTAACTGGTTTGTTAGAGTTCCATTTATTGTTGAGGGTATGTTAATTGGTATATTATCAGGTGCAATATCTGCATTTGTGTTACTGTTTAGCTATGATCAACTTACAGAAATGGTATACAATGTGGTTCAGTTTATCTCAATTATAGACATCAAACCGTATACATATTATATCTATGCTGTATACATTGTGTTGGGTTCTCTGTTTGGTATAATGGGTGGTGTAATATCCATTGGAAGATACTTAAAAAGAGAAGGCGAAAACGCAGCGTTATAATAAAAAAGAAGGGGCACTGTCGACCGACAGTGCCTTTTAATATACAGAATATTTGTTTAGAAGGTAGATTTTAAAGCTTTGATATGGTCTCTTTGTAGCTCAAATATAGCCTTCGCAAGTCTATCTTGTTCAGCTTCAGACATATCTTCTATAGAGCATCTATAGATATAGCCCTCAACATGCTCTTCTTTTTTAATTTCATCTTTATAAAGAACTTTGCATTTAATCTCAAACGGAATGTCGTCTTTAACAAGAGTAAGGTTAGTAAGCTCTACAATTTCTTCTAACGGAATAAAATCAGTTGAAGCAAAACGAATACCAGATAAGCTAACGTCAATCAACTTAGCAACAATAGACTTGTCGTCTTGGTCGGTGTGAACTGTAACATCACCAGTCGCACGCACACGAACTCTAAAGAACTGGCGTCTTTCCATATTAGAGGTATAGGTAAGTTTATGTACCCTGCAAATTTTAGCATCGGCAGAGGCGATTAATCCACCCAAAGATTGCACATTTTTGCCTTCTTTTAACAGGACTTTTACAGGTAGTCCTACAGGTTGATAATAAAGACTTTTTGCAGCATTAACATCTACGTCTATTGTTAAAGAAGGTGCTTGAAATATATTTTTAACTTTGCCTACAATAAGCAATTCATTTTCCATTGATTTTATTTCGCAGGTTGGTTTCCTGAATTTTTTTAGCAACATTTTTCATCACTCACTAATCATAAAATTTATATTACACGCTTTTATACATTATCATTATATACCTTAACAAGTGATATGTCTAGAAAAAAATTAAAAAATCATTATTAATTTTACATTTGAACAATATAACTAAGATAGAAAGATAAATTTGTTAATAATTTTTTGTTGAAATACACACTTTATTAGTATATAATTAACTACATAGCGATATGGAGGTGTGTGAATTGGCAAAAATAGTGTCATTAATTAACGAAAAAGGTGGAGTAGGAAAAACCACCACAACCAATTTAGTAGCTGCTTGTTTAAAGCATAGAGGATATAAGGTTTTGTGTATTGATTTTGACCCACAAGGCCATTTAAGCTTTAGTTTTGGTGTAGATAACAGGACCAAACCTACTATTTATGATGTTGTTAAAAGAAAGATTAAAGCAACACAAGCAGTTCAACAAAGTGAGGTAACGGATATTATTCCATCAAATGATATACTAAAAAGCATGGAGAGCGATTTCACAAGCTCAGGTAACGAGCAAATTCTTAAAAATTGTATCCAAAGCTTGGAGAACTTATACGACTATATTTTGATTGATTCACCACCAGAACTAGGTCTAATATCAATCAACGCACTTGTTGCGTCTCAAGTGGTGCTTATTCCGTGCTTGCCTGATGGATACAGCTTAATGGGAACAATTAAGGTGCACGAGACAGTTTCAAGAGTAAAACAAGCATTTAATAAAGAACTAGCTTTTGGTGGCATAGTGCTTGTAAGATATTATTCACGTGAAAAATTGAGTAATTCAGTTGTAGAAGTGCTAGAACAACTACGAGAGCAGCTTAATATACCTGTATTAGACAGCAAAATAAGACACAGCAACGGAATTTGCGATGCTACAACAGTTAAGCAAGTTGACGTAGTAAAAGAATTGCCAAGAAATAACGCAGTACGTGATTATAAATCACTAGTGGACGAACTGCTTGTGAAAGGAGTTTTATAATGAGCCAAAAAACAACAGTCAAAGTGGAGTCTCAAAAAGATTTGTTATTAAGCAAATTGTTGCCGGCTTTAAGCCATAATCCTTTTTCTGCTTCTTACGAGGGAGAACCTACTGTTTTAACTCAACTGATAGAGGAAGACACAACAGACACCGACCCATTAGTAGCTTTAAGAAGTAAATTATTTGCACGTGAGAGCAACCACGAGGCAGATTCTTATGCAACGGTAAATGTTATGGAAAGTCTTGTGTTAAAGCATTTAGATCAAGTTGTGAAGCGTTTTAACGCTTGCAGTTGCAATAAGTGCAAGTGCGACATTGCAGCACACGCTTTAAATCGTTTGCCTGCTCATTATATAGTAACAGAACCTCACCAAAGCATGAAAATTGGTGATGAGCTACCAACAAAAGAGATAATGACTGCACTGGTAAATGCTGTTATTCATGTTAGGAATAATCCTAATCATTAATATATTTTATATGATAATGATTTATAGAAAAACAAGAATAATTAGAGGTAAGTATGCAGATAAGAAAAATGACGATTAATGATTATGATGATGTTTATGATTTATGGATAAACACATCTGGTATGGGATTGAATGATATAGATGACTCAAGAGATGGTATAAACAGATACTTACTTAGAAATCCTAACACTTGTTTTGTTGCAGAAAATGAAAACAGTATAATTGGAGCAATTATTGCTGGACACGATGGTCGAAGAGGTATAATATATCATACAGCAGTAAAGCAAGAAGAACAGAGAAAAGGTGTTGGAGAAAAATTACTTGATGCTACAATGGACGCCCTAAAAGAAGAGGGAATTACTAAAGTACTTCTTGTAGTTTTTGAGAAAAATAAAAAAGGTAATGCTTTTTGGGAGAAACAAGGGTTTACTAGTAGAACAGATATAGTTTATCGTAATAAAGCAATTTCTGATTTAAAAAGAATAGACACATAAACGTTGTTATGTGTATGACGGATATATTGGGGCTGTGACGTAATTGTTATAGTGCACAAAATTCGTAGGGGCGAACCTGCGTGTTCGCCCGAAACTAATGGTAAAATCCAAGGTTTCGGGCGGTCACATAGGACCGCCCCTACATTTATCTGTCAATTTGACGAAAATTATTTTATTATGTCACAGCCTATTTTTATAAAAAAATCAAAACGGTGACATTACGCCACCGATTCAATAAAGATTATATATACATTAGTAATACTTAAATTAATTTTTCTAGTGTTGCCATTTTAACGCAAACACAGAATAACTCCATAGCTATTTTAAGTTCTGCAACTGGAGGGAAAGTTGGTGCTACACGGATGTTGCTGTCTTTTGGGTCTTTGCCATAAGGATAAGTAGCGCCTGCACCTGTTAGCACAACACCAGCCTCTTTACAAAGTTGAACAACTCTCTTAGCACAATTATCTGCAACGTTAACGCTAACAAAATAACCACCGTTAGGGTTATTCCACTCAGCGATACCATCAACATTAGCTTTTAGCATATCAGTAACCATATCGAATTTAGGTTCTAAAATTTCTCTGTGTTTTTTCATTAAATCTAAAACACCACCAGCATTTTTAAGAGCCATAACATGACGAAGTTCATTGATTTTGTCAGGTCCAATGCTTTGAATAGTGAAATGCTCTTCTAACTCTTTGAAAGTGTTAGCACTTGCGCCTACTGCTGCAATACCAGCACCTGCAAAAGTAATTTTTGATGTAGAACCGAAGATTAAAAGCATGTCTTCTGTTCCGTTTTTCTCACACTCAGCATAAACGTCTAAAAGTATATCTGTAGCAGCTTTTAAATCATGCACGCAATATGCATTGTCCCACATAATTTTGAAGTCTTTTGAAGCTGGTTGAAGCTTTGCAAATCTTTTTACAACTGCGTCAGAATATGTAATACCGGTTGGGTTAGCGTATTTTGGAACACACCAAATACCTTTAACTGCATCGTCTTTAACAAGCTCTTCAACCATGTCCATGTCAGGACCTTCTTCGTTCATAGGAATGTTAATCATTTCTATTCCGAAATATTCAGTGATACCAAAATGTCTGTCATAACCAGGAACTGGGCATAAAAACTTAACTGTATCTAGCTTGCACCAAGGTTTTTCTCCGTTATAACCTTTTGTGTATGCTCTGTCGATTGCTCTAAACATAAGCTCTAAGCTAGAGTTATTTCCTAAAATAACTTGTTTAGCAGGAACTTGTAGTAAGTCTGCAAAGATATCTTTCATCTCTGTGATACCATCCCAAACGCCGTAGTTTCTTAAATCATCACCACTAGAACCAACCAAATTAGTTTTTGCAGTTACAGTTTCTAACATATCAAGAGATAAATCCATTTGCTCTGAACAAGGTTTGCCTCTAGCCATGTTAAGTTTTAGGTTTTGTGCTTTGTAGTCCTCGTATTGTTTTGACACAAGACTATATTGCTCTTTTAGCTCGTTGCTGTTCATTTCTGAAAACATCATATTAACTCCTCTAATGAATAATTTATAACATCTAAACTTCAAATTTATTGTCTTTGTTCATATATTTTAATATATTTTTGTAAAAAATGCAAGCACAAATTTAACAACTTGCAATTTTTATCAATTTTCACTACTATCGGTATGCTTATAGATGTTTTTTGCTAAATATTGATATAAATTTACGTGTTATTATTCTGTTATCTAAAATATCACTCTACCTCTCCACCGCCTACCATAATAGCAAGGGCGCTAATATCATCACGTCTTCCGTCTTTTCTGTTCTTTTTGGCTTGTGCTACAATATCTTTTGCAAGAACATCAGGTTCTTCTCCTAGATAGTTTTCAACTATATCAATAAGCCAATCAGTTCCTGTGCTTGTAGCTCCGTCAGATAATAAAACTATTATGTCTCCTTTCTTCACATAAGTATGGCTGTTCGCAAATTGAACTTCTTTCATAATGCCAACTGGTAGGCTGTCGTTTTCTATATATTCAGTCTTTTTACCTCGTCTAACAATAGTGCCAGTAGCGCCTGCTTTCCTAAAATCACATTTACCTGTGAATAAATCAAGAGCCACAATATCCATAGTCGCAAGAGTTTCTTCCTCTGATTTCGACATCAACGCGTTGTTTACTAGTCTTAGAGAAGTTGTGTAACCAATGCCAGCTTTTAACAAACTTTCCATCATAGTACACGCCATAGTGCCATCAACTGCCGCCATGCCACCAGTGCCCATTCCGTCACTTATTAAAGCTATATATCTGCCTTGTCCGTCATAAAAACCAACTGCACTGTCACCACAAAACGACCCAGCAGATTCTTGAGACACTGCTACTTTTACATCTAAAACAGCTTTTTGACACATTTGTATCTTGCATTTTTCTTCTGCATTACTAATGCAAGGCATAGCAAAAGTTTTGCCACAAGCCTTAGAAATCTCTCTTGTAAGTCGTGCTTTATTTATGTTTTTTAACCTGTTTTTTGGTATTTCTACCTCAACAGTCATTCGTCTTTGACCGTCTTTTCTACAACAAACGTCAACTGGGTAGACGTCCATAGCTTTGAAAATATTCTCTATTCGTTCGGCTGCTTCTTCGTCAAAATCTTGGTACATACAGAACTCATCTGCCATGTCCTCGAGCATCACAGAAGTTATCTTAAACTGTTCTTGAGCAATGTCACGAACTTGTTGAGCACGTATCTCAGCAGCTTGTTTTTCTAAAAAATGCTTGTAGAATTTGTTAACCGACTCACGCATTTCACCCATTCTACCACACCGTTCACGTAAATACGGCTTAAAATCGTTAGTTTCTACTTTACCTTTTGCTCTCAAAACAGGTGTTAGAGACGCAAACGCTTTTATAGAGTTCTCTCTGTCTTTCTTCCAGCAAATTCCCCTCATGCTACACCCTGCGCAAATTTCACCAGCAGATTTATTAAAAACTTGGCTGACATTAGCCTTTGAGCTATTAATTAGCTTTTCAGATATTTCCTCAACAGAGCCTGAAACATCTGATAACGCAGTTGAAGCGTGTTTTAGCCTAAGTACAATATTATTTCTTAGTGCGTTACCAGTGATGTTCTCTTTTTTAAACGCAAATATATTGCTAATGGATTGACTTTTTGGTACAAGCAGATACGCAGTAGTAGCCAGTGCGACTTCTATAGTGCCATACAAAGCTAGACTTTCGTTACCAACTTGCATAGAAGCCACACCATGAGCCACGATAAATGCAATAACTCCATAAACCTTGCCAACACCTGAGAAAATACCTGTCATTAAGCCACCCAAGCCATACGCACCTGATATGTATGAAAGTCCCACACTAGATAACCCAGCGATAGCACCAATGGTTACGCCAGAGATTGCACCACCAGCTATTCCTCCAACGCCACCACACATTAGTATTACAAACACCATGATAACCCTACCGAGGCTTACGTTGTATAATTCTATGTCGTTAAAGGCTAGGATAAATATAGACAGAGTGATTGCAAAGCACGCAATGTCTGTGTTGCTAAAAACTCCACGCAACCTCTTGTTATACAATAGATACACACTTCTACTAAAGAAGAACGCAGAGCCAGCACCGAGGAAAGATTCTGCTAGGTACATGGCAGTCATGTTAGGTAGCGAGTTGTTGATAAGCACCATGGTCATGCCTGTTGTGACCAGTGGTAAAAAGCTTAAAGCTGGGGTATATAATGGGTGAGTGTTTATCTTTTTTAAATCGCTTACAGCCCATTTTATAGCTCCCACTGCAAACACAGCCGCTATGTATCTAAATGGCATGTACATTGCCGAGGGTAGCATATAGCCGACAACCGAACCTATTATAGCTGCCCATGTTCCACCGTGGGGAGTAGCAGCGACAAATGCTACCGAGAACGGTGAGTAGTTGCCGAACACCATTGCTCTGCTACTTATTAGACCTCCAAAGAAACTTGCTGTGATTACCCATAGTTTTTCTACTGCCAAGCCAGGCAGTAACTCCATAATTTTTTGGTATGCACCATACATTCTTTTTTCCAAAATTTACACCTCAATCATTTATTATATGTTTTGTTGAGGCTAATTATAACTTTGTGCCACCAAAAGTTTTGTCTTTATTCGCTGTTATAAAATGTATAATAAAAGAAAAATAATCTAATAAAAAACGGCAAACCAGTTTTGTTTACCAAGTGCTACATTTTCAAAAAAAAATAGACAATATCTTTAAAAAATAAAAATAATCGTCTATTATAAGGTTACTTATCGTAATTATTAAATTAATCTAGAAAAACCACTTTTCCGTTTTTTAGGTTGTATACTCCACCTACCACAGCTATGTCATCTCTATCGACAAGCCGTTTTATAATTGGACTATTTAAGCATTTTGAAACACTGTTCTTAACGTTCATCTCAACAGCTTCATGCAAACTAGTTGCACCTTTTATACAAGGACAAATCTCATTTGTTATGCTTTTCATAAATCCCTCTGCTTCGCCCTCGTAACTTACAGTAACAGCTCCACAAAGCTCATGCCCTAATATAACCACTAGTTTTGACTTCAACACGCTTACTGCGTATTCTATGCTACCAAGTTCAAATTCACCTACCACATTACCAGCGTTTCTAATAACAAATAACTCGCCTATGCCAGCACAAAAAACATATTCAGGTGTAACTCTGGAGTCAGAACATGTTACGATAACAGCATAAGGTGCTTGTGTGTATCTATGGGACATAAGCATAATATTTTCAGATATATCTGCATTATGTGTTTGGCTTTTCTGAAAAATATAATTATTACTTTTTAAATATGCTAAAACTTCTCTATAATTATCAAATGTAGGTGTAAAAACAGTGTTTACATCTAAATGGTCTTTATCTACTATATGATGTTTGCCGTCTTCTACTACAAACTTAACGTTTTTCATTTGCACCTCATATTCATGTCGATTGTGTTTTTGGTATTATACATTATTTTTAAAATAATAGCAAGAAAAATAATTAAAGTTGACATATCAACTTATAAGTTGTATTATTAATTTATAAGAAAAATGTAAAAACTGCACAATTGTTTTCAACAATAATAGGAGGAACGATTATGAAAAAGAATAAACATCTTGACTGTTACACAAAAAAGGCATATAATCTTTTGAAGTACGGCACTGTTTTTGTGTCTGCTTGCACGTTAATGATATCTGTTTCAGCTTGTGCGAGTGTTCCTGCTGAAAATGAAGTTTCTGAGGTAGAAGCTGTTATTAACATAGACAATGAAGTAGAAGTAAGTGAAGATACAGAGGGTGCAATAGAAAGTTCTGAAGCTAGTCAAGTTATTCCAGAGCCTATTACAGACGATGATGTGAATGTTATAACAATAAACTCACAATACATTCCGTTGTGGAACACTCAGTTATTTAACTATGAAAACCCTGTACCAGATACTTATGTGAGTTCATTGGTTAGCTTGGATAACGGAGAAGACGTTGACGTGAGAATTTACCCAGAGCTTGTTGCAATGATTTCAGATGCAAGAGCAGAGGGGATTACGCTAACAGTTGTATCAGGATATAGAAGTTATGATACCCAAACTGTTATTTTAGATAACGGAATTTCAAACAGAATGGCGAATGGAATGTCTTATGATGAAGCACGTGCAGATGCGCTTATGAGCATTGCGTTGCCTGGGCATAGCGAACATCAGGTAGGACTAGCAGTTGATTTTAACGATATTAGCACTTCTTTTATGTATACAGATGCTTATGCTTGGCTTGCAGAAAATGCTGAGAAGTATGGGTTTATTGAAAGATATAAAGAAGATAAAATGGATATAACAAAAATAGAGCACGAACCGTGGCACTACAGATATGTGGGTGCAGAATCTGCTATGGAAATGAACGATTTAGGCTTGTGTTTAGAAGAATATGTAGAATATCAAGAAGCGAGCCACGAAGAATTTTTGGCGATAATTAAAACAGGTGAATTAGACACCGAAGATATGAAATATGTAATTACAGATGAGAATGGTGCAGTAGGATAATGAGTACAAAGTATAGTGTTTTAGAAGAATTAAGTGGTGGCGAAGTTATTTCAGGAGAAGCTTTGGCACAAAATATAGGTGTGAGCAGAACAGCAGTATGGAAAGCGATTAACAGCCTTAGAAGCGACGGATATATTATAGAAGCAAGCACAAACTCTGGTTATCAGTTGACTTCTTTCGGAAATGTGTTAAGCACATGGTCTATATCTAAACATTTGTTAAATTCTCACGAATACGATATACATGTATACCCTACTATAGCCTCTACAAATGATACCTTAAAAGAATGGGCAATCAAAGGTAGTAAAGAGAAAACTATAATTATATCAGAAGAACAAACCAAAGGAAAAGGTAGACTAGGGCGTTCGTTTTCGTCTCCGTCAAACACTGGGTTGTATATGAGCGTGTTGCTGAGACCGACATTTAGCGCAGAAAAATCCTTAGGTATTACAACAGCAGCAGCAGTTGCAATTGCAAAAGCAATAGAAAAACTCGGAAAAAACAATGTGCAAATCAAGTGGGTAAACGATATATACATTAAAAATAGAAAAGTATGTGGAATACTTACAGAAGCGTCCATGAACTTTGAGACAGGTGGCTTAGACTATGCTGTTTTGGGGCTTGGTGTAAACGTGTTCAAGCCAGATGAGGGATTTCCTAAAGAGATTTCACGCATTGCTGGTGCAGTTTTTAGTAAGCAAAAAGATGAAGTGCGTTCCAAACTAGCGGCGTTTATTTTAAATGAGCTTTTTGAGATTTATGATAATATGGAAAACTCAGATTATATAAAAGATTATCAGAGCCGTTCGTATCTTGATGGTAAAAAAGTTAAGGTTAGCGTAGGAAACACAGAAAAAGAGGGTATTGTTGTAGGGATTGATGATAATGCAAGGCTTTTGGTACAGCTAGAAAATGGAGAAACCGAAGTGTTTTTAGCTGGTGAAGCATTACTTATAAAGAAATAAAATAACAAAATAGAAAAATCGGTAGATTAATAGACAAAATCTACCGATTTTTTTGTATAATTTTGCATTATTATGCATTTTATAGTGGTATGAAAAAATTGTATACAGAGGTGTTTGTAGTTTATTAATTAAATATTTATATAATTTGCTATTTAATTGCAAAAATATATGATATACTTATAAAAAAAGTAGATTACAACAATAAAAGTAGTTGATTTTTTTAAAAAAAGTGTTATAATGTTAATGTATTATTAATATTTTAGTTACAGTTACGCTATATTTGCAATATGGAATAATAGTTGATTTTTGTGACAATATTAATTATATACATTTTTTATACAAATAAAGAAATGGAAAGAAATATGAATATTATTATTACTATAACAGCTATAGCTGTTGCCTTGCTTATAATATTTTGGGTATTAAGAGTAAGTAAGAAAAAAGAACTAAATGAAATACACGCTCTACTGTGGTTGTTAGGTAGTGTTGGTTTGATAATTCTAGGTATTTTTCCAGAAATTATCATGTGGTTTTCAGAACTGCTTGGTGTGTACTGGCCGCCGTCTTTGCTCATATTCTTTTTATTGGTATTGGCGTTTTTACTTTTATTCAGCCATTCCAAAACGGTTTCGATTTTAACAAACCAAATAACAGAGCTAACCATGCAAGTGTCTTTGCTTAAACACGACAACGACGAACTGAGAAAAACAATAAATAAAACAAATAAGGGAAACACAGATGAGAGTAATAGTTTGCAGTAAAAACAATGAATTTGCTTCCGTTATAACAAAAAGACTTACAAATGAAAAACATGAAGTTTATTATATAACAGGAAATGACGAAGTGACGGCTAGAGGGTCACTAAAAGTTTTCCAAAAATATGATTTTAACTATACTAACGAGAGTGTGGTTAAAGTTATGAACAACATAGATGCTGATGTGCTGATTATTGCAGGAGCTATGGATTTTGACTTGTTTGAAGAAAATTCTCAAAATAGGTCGGTTGAATATATAAGTTCTATGACAAATTTAATTTTAAGTGCAAAAATGGCTAAAATTAAAAGAATTATATATTGCTCTAGCTTGAAAGTTTTTGAAACAGTTTCTGAAAGGTCTATATCAAAATCAACAAAACCGTCTACCTCATCGTTTGATAACGGTGCTTTGCAACAGGTAGAAAATTTTGTCATGTCTTGCAGAGATGACGAAAATTCAGCGATAGATATAATACGGTTTCCAGAGATTTATGCAAATCATTCTATGTACAATAGTTCGACAGATATATGTGCTAAAATGATAGATGAGAAAATAGTTCATAAACAAATTACCTATAACCCGGAAGCTTACCACATGTTAATACATGTAGAAGATGCGATACAGGTTGTTATGAACACGTTCAATGGTGAAGAAGAAAACTGCCTTTACCACATTAGTGCAGAGTTATGCAATGAAAAAGACCTAGCATCAACAATTTCGTCTTTAGACAATGTACCGACTGAGACAATAGCAGAAACTGCTGATGGATACAAGCAACCATTCCCGTTAAATCTTGTGGAGTCTGACAATGAAAAACTAAACTATAACAATAGACACAGCATAAGAAACGATTTGCGTGGTGTGTATAAAAAGATTGTTAGGGCAAAAGAGAGAAAAGGAGAAGAAAACGACGACAGAGATATTGCTAGAATTTTTAGAACCGTATTAGAGACTAGTGCGTTTTTCTTGCTGATTTCATTTGTGCAGTTTTTGATAATAAGTTCACCATTTGCTATTAATATAGACTTATACATTGTATTTGTTGTGGTTATATCTGTTATTTATGGTATTAGCTACTCGTTATTTTCAACAGTTTTAGCAGCCGCAGGTAAAGTGGGATTAGGACTATATTCATCGTATTTAACGTCTACCTCGCTAGACTACCAAGTGTTTTTAGAGCTTTTAGTGCTTGCTGTTTGTGGAATTGTTATTGGACTTATGCGAGATAGATATGTTTTCCAAAACCAAGACCTTAAAGACAAAACAGATTATGCTATTGCTCAACACGCAAATATTAGCAGAATTAATGACAGTAATGTTTACATTAAAAATATATACGGTAAAAGAATTACAGCATACAGCAACAACCTTACTAGATTATATAACATTACAAGCCAGTTGAGTTTTTTGAATGCTAAGAAAGTTATCTTCCAAACAGCAAAAGTTGTTAGTGAGTTTGTTGAGACTGAGCACGTTGCTATTTATGTAGCAAGTAAAAGGTCAAACTTCTTTAGGCTTGCAGCAGCTACCTCTGAAAAAGGTAACGAGACAGGTAAATCGATTAGGTTTGATAACTCTGCTTATTTTTATGATGCACTTACAAACAGAGATGTATATATGAACAGAAACTTTAATACATCAAAACCAACATATATAACAGCGATTTATGGAAAAGATGAAAATATAGAAGCGATTATTATGATATGGGCAAACGATTTATCTCAAATAAGTGCGTATCAAAGCTCGCTGATTACAGTACTTAGTAGATTGATTGAAAACACATTGATTAGTGCGTTGGAATACGATAATCTTTATTTTGAAAATTCTTATATAGCAGATACAAAAGTGCTACAATTAGATGCCTTTTTAGAGAGAATATCTATTTTTGATATAGGTGCCGACATGGGGCTTATGTCCTATACTATAATGAAACTTTCTTTCTCCGACTACAGAGATATTGAAGAAGTTATGAGCTCTGTTGAATCGGTCGTTAGAGACACTGACTATATCGGTAGCGACATGGTAAACATCTATGTTCTGTTATATGGCGCTGATGAAAACGAGGCAGAATTTGTAACAACAAGGTTTAAACAACAAGGGTTTGAGACAGAAATTATTACAAAAAATGAAATAACGAGGGTAAGTGTTGGATAATTTATTATTATTACTATTCATAAACACAGTAGCAGCTTTAGCTTGTTTAATAATATATTTTCTTAGAAAAAGACCACTAAAAGGTGTATGGTTATCTCTTTTTATCTTGGTTGTACCTATAGTAGGTGCACTTTGCTTGATATTTGCAGAGGTGTATAAAAGAGTATATAGCAAAATGCCAGTAGAGGATTTAAAAGCAGAAGCACTAGGATTGCACGAGATAAAAAAAGAAAAAATAATACATGTTGATGTTGAAAAAGAGGTAGATGTTATACCCCTTAAAGAAGCTATGCTTACAACAGACAAGAAAAACAGAAGAAAAATTTTGCTTGAAGTATTGAAAGGTGTAAAAGATGACTCTACATTGAGCGTTATTAGAGATGCAACTCTTGACATTGATACAGAGGTGTCTCACTATGCTATAGCGTTCGTTACTGCGTATACATCAAAGTATAGAGAACAAGAAGAAGTAGCAGCGAGAAATTTAAGCGAAAATCCAAACATGGATACAAGACTTGCTTATATCAACTGCTTGATAGAGATTACAAAACCTAGGTTTTTTACAGAGTTTGAGCAGGAGGCGTATTTAATCTTGCTTGATGAACAATATGATATTTTGATAAAAGAGGACAGAAATGCTTTAACAGGATTAATGCTAGTTCATATCATTGATAGCTTTTATTATCTTAACAGAGAAAACTATGTAGATAAATATTTGAAAATAGCAAGAGAAATGGCAACAATAGATTTACACACAGCTAAAGTGTGCTTGCGCTATTTATATAAAGAAGAAAAAAGAGATGAATTTTTAAGCTTATTAGAAGATGTAAGAGTGTCTTCGATAGAGTTTGACAACGAGGTGTTAGATTGGATAAGGTTTTACAGTGGCTCTCAGGAGGAGAAGCAATTGATGTCGGCAACATAATAATGTCGCTTAAAATGCTTGCAGCTTACATATTTGTATGCTGCTATCTTCCGTCATTTTTTCTATACAGATACATAAAAAATAGACGATTTATTTATAGAGTAGTATTGTACCAAATTGTATCTAATTTATATATAAATTTATTCGGATTTATCTTAGCGTATCTAAACTTTTTTAACAGCTATTCAGTTTGGGCGTTTGCGTTTGTTTTTCCCTTAATTGTAGCAATTTTATTTAATAAAAGCGAGGTTAAATCAATTGCAACAAACAGTAAAGATTTTGCAGTGGATATGCTGGTTAGAACTTATGGATATAAGCTTATTACAAGAAAAATCATACACAAAATAAGAGATTATTTTGTGGGATTTTACATTAAATACATGAAATCTAGAATGATAGAATGTGTTCTATTGTTTTTAACACTTGCGACAGCGTTCGTTTTCTTTGGCAGAATAAAATTCTTCTTAGAAGGCTATAGATTTGCGGCAGCTGATGAAGAAGTTCATTTATATTGGATAACTTCACTATTACAAGGGAATTCATTCCCAAGAGGTCTATATCCACATGGAATGCACTTTACAGTTTCTGCAATTTCAGAGATGTTTGGGTTTAATGTAATAGAAGCTTACCTAGCATTTTCATCAACAATAGTTGTTATGATTATGTTTAACTTGTACATTATATTAAAAGCAATGTTTTCGTCTAAATATGCGATTATTTTCGGATTGGTTAGCTTTTGTATAGTAGATGTATTAAACATGTATGCATACAACAGATTGCAGTATTCATTGCCAATGGAATTTGGTTTTACAAGCATTTTCTTTTGCATATTTATGTTGGTAAATTATATCAATAAACCGGACAAGCTAACTTGGTGGCTATTTGTAATGAGCATTGCAGTATCTGCTTTTGCTCACTTCTATGTTACTATTGTGCTGGTTTTGTTGTGTGTGCCTGTTGGAATAATATATATTGTAAAAATAATAAAGAAAAAAATTCTGTTAAAACTAATTTTGGGTGGATTGTTGTCACTGGTTATTATAGTCACACCGTTTATTGCAGGACTTGCAATAGGTCACCCGTTTGAGCAATCTATGGCATGGGCGTTAGGTGTTATGGAAGTAGACGACACACTGGGCGGTGTAGCAGATAGCAATGAAGCAAGTGTTGAAATAGAGAGTGAAGGAAATACGAGCGAAAAAGCAACAATTAACTTAGCAAGCATAACAAGGAAATTTACATTATATGCATTTTCATCTTCTTTAGTAGCTCTAGTTCTAATTATAATAGCTCTTACAATGTTTGTTATCGGCTTAATCGGCTGGATAGTAAGCAAAGGAGAGAACAAAAGGCATGGCGCATACTTGCTGTTCTCCTCTTTTTGGATAGTGATGGCGATAGTGTATCTATCTGGTCATTTAGGATTGCCTGTTATAATGGGAGAGAGCAGAAGCAACTCGTTTTTAGCAATTTTGTCGATACCATTGTTCTTTTTCCCATTTATGCTTATCGAGGATATTATATCCATATTTGCAAAATCTGATAAAAAAACAGTGCAAAACGCAGTTACATTGGTTACTAGCTTATCACTGGTAGTAGTGATAATATACACAGGTTATGTCAGAACAGTTTACTATTATGCTAGTACGATTTCAGAGACTGATGCGATTATTGCAGAGTATCTACACGCAGAAGCAGAGCCACAAACTTTTACGCATATCACAACAACAAACAACATAACCTTGGTGCATGGTCATGGTTATCACTATGAGATTATTGACTTGATTGAAGAGATATATTTGGGTGGAGAGTATTTATTTATACCTACAAAAGATATATATGTTACAGTTGAAAAAAAGGTAAGCAATTTTGACTCCGCAGAGTTTATAGGTGTAGATTACCCAAAAGCAGAGCTAGAGTATGTTAGTCCAGAATACGCATTAGACACTGAATTTTTTGATAAAAACTATTCTGCAATTAACAGAAACTCAGTATATTACGACTTTAGAGAAAACTTGATGTCTATGTTGTATTATTGGATGGAAGAAGTAAAAGAAGTTTATGCTGACGAAGTGAGCATAGTGCTAGAGAATGATGAGGTTACAGTATATAAAATTGAGCAAGACCCATATTTTTTGCTTAATTTATCGTTAGATTATATGAATGAAATAGAGGAGGATTTAAGTGAAAATTAAAGATACATTATTAATTATACCAGCTTATAATGAAGAAAATAATATTGTAAAAACACTTAATTCTTTAAAAGAAGCAAATGTTTTAGATAAAATGGATATCTTGGTTATAAATGATGGTTCAAAAGATAAAACAGAAGAAGCTGTAAAAAGCACTGGCATAAATGTTATAACACAGGTGTATAATTCAGGCTATGGAGCAGCTTTGCAAACAGGGTATAAATACGCACATAACAAAGGGTATAAATATTTATTGCAAATGGACGCAGACGGACAGCATGATGTGCGTAATTTGGATAAACTTATCGAAGCCTTAACAAGTGAGAGTAATCCTGACATAGTTATTGGAACAAGGTTTTTTAGCGATAGTCAGTCTTTTTATGTATCAAAGGCTAAGAGAATAGCGATTAACTTTTTTAGATTTATTATAAAATCGCTAACAGGTAAAGTTATTACAGACCCAACTAGTGGACTTATGGGGCTTAACAGAAGTGCATTTTCGCACTACTCAAAATATTTGAACTTCGACACAAAATACCCCGACCTTAACATGACTGTTCAAATGCTTATGCTAGGTTTTGACATTGTAGAGATACCTGCTATTATGCACGCAAGAACAGAGGGTGAGTCTATGCATGATGGTATATGGAATGTGGTTAGATATATGTTTGTTATGTCCTTAAGCACATTTAATGTGGTTATGAGAAATAGAAATGGAAGAGTGAAAAAGCTTGAAAAAGAAAATATCTGAAGTTAGGCTAAGAACGTATCTTTATGCAGTGGTATGTTTTATCTTGCTGACAGTTGTGTTTTTATCTTTTATGCAGATAGATGCTTTAGCATACTTTTTTACTGCTAATGAATATAACGAGCATAACAGATACGTGTATAATAAACAGGTAGAACAATTTGTTTCTCTTGTTGATAATGAGGGTGAAGTAGCTACAAAAGATGATAGATTTACTGTGGTTATTGGCTCTTTAGATTACGACACAACTAACATTGTTAACGCAAGTCTAACTAATTTAAGAGAAGATTATTTGCATGTAGAAAATTATAATACTCTACAGTTTTATGAAGATATACAAGCAGATGTATATATAATTACAGAGAAATTTATTACAGCGTCTCAGATAGAAGAGTTGTATAATAGCTCTGAGGAAAAGACGATTATCTTTATGGATAGTCTTAGTCCGTATGTCTTACAAGACGAGAATGTTCTGGATATTATTGGTGCTGATGAATATATTGGTGAAACTGAATTTACAGGATACAGAATATCTGGTGAGTTAGCTTTTAATGAATATATTCAAGACGATGAGATAGAGTTTACAGCTAGTGAATTTACATTAAATAGTGGAACAAAAACTTATGCGTACACATTGTCAGAAGATGAAGAAATAGAGAACCAAGATTTACCACCACTTATGTGGAGATATATTAAAGAGAACACAAAGACATACATTTGCGAGAGTGAGATTTTTTCAACTACTTTAGCAAACGCCGTGTTAATCGAAGTCTATTCTCAGTTTGAGGAAGTTTATATTTATCCAATAATAAATGCTAGCACATACCTTGTTAACAGTATGCCTTATGTGACAAACATTTCAACAGATTACATGACAGAGTTATATGGTAAAGATTCTTTGCATGTTCAAAACGATGTATTTTTTCCATATTTTAACTCGGTAGAAGTACGCTATAACTTAGCTTTAACATGGTTTTCACCTGAATATGACGCTGTTTTAGCAAGTGACAACAGTAACATTACTTATTACACAACACAAATGTTAATTAATGCAAATGAGCTTGCACAAAGTGTAGAGTCAGTACCTCTTTCAGATAGCGTTGCTCCAACAACTGTTGTTGAATGGGACGAACATTTTGATTTTTACAATACTGAAACAGAAATGGTTAACTTGCCTGTTTTACATGACTACATTAATTTTTATGATAAAATTATAGATGTGAATTCTTTGGTTAAGTCAGCAGGTTATGCATCTGTTTATGTTGATGTTAGAGATTTTATGCAGGAGAGCGAATATGACTGGGTGGACTTTAGCCTTGATAACAGCAGTGTGCTTAACTATTACCAATTAACCTACCCTTGGTTAGAGAATGTTACAGCAGAGGAAGCTGCAAGCAGAGTTTTGACTTTTTTAACTATTGAGCCTACCTATAGTACTAGTGGAAATGAAGCGACACTTAGCATAGATAATTTTGTGGAAAAAGCGTATTTTATTATGGATACAGGCAATACAATTGTAGGCATAAGTGGTGGCGAATATACAGAAATTGGAACAAATTTGTACTTGATTCATGCCATGAGTTCAGAGGTTAAAATAATATTTGAGGAAAATTTATGAGAGTTTGTATAATAGTAGAGGGTGCGTATCCTTATTTAACAGGTGGAGTTTCAGCATGGTTGCACCAGTTAATTCACAGTATGCCAGATGTAGAATTTATACTGCAAGTTATATCTGCTAAAAGAGACAAAACAAGAAAATTTAAGTATGAAATACCAGAAAATGTTGTTGAAATTCAAGAAGTGTATCTTATGGACGAAGAATATATTGACTTTTCAACGAAGAAAAATGTTACGCTAACACAAAAAGAGTACAATGCGTTTGAGTCCTTGGTTTTTGGCAAGAACATAGATTGGGAGAGCATATTTGACTTTTTTCACAACAATAATGTTACAGTTAACTCACTGCTCGCTGGAATGGACTTCTATAATATTGTTGCGTCACTAAACGAAAATGTTTATACTGGCGTACCTTTTACAGAGTTCTTTTGGTCAATACGTTCAATGTACTTACCACTGTTTTCTATATTAAATTCCAACATGATAAAAGCAGATGTTTACCATTCTTTATCATCAGGTTATGCTGCTATTTTAGGCAGTATGCAAAAGCGAATTTATGGTAATCCTTACTTTTTAACAGAGCACGGTTTGTATTCAAGAGAAAGAGAAGAAGAAATTATACGTGCAGATTGGGTTGACGGTGTATATAAAGATTTATGGATAGAGCAGTTTAACAAAATTTGTGTAGGTGGCTATATTTTTGCTGATAAAGTGTCTTCACTATTTGCTGAGGCTAGGGAGTTCCAAATCGAGATAGGCTGCAATGCTGATAAAGCAGTTGTTATACCTAATGGAGTTGACGCAAAAAGATATGAGAATGTTCCACCAAAAGATGCAGGAGACACAGCAATTAACATAGGCGCAATTGCACGTGTTGTTCCGATAAAAGACTTAAAAACTATGATAGTAGCTTTTAGTTATGCAAAAAAACAAGACCCAAGGTTAAAACTTTGGATAATGGGTTCAAGAAGTGAAGACCCAGAATATGCAGAGGAATGTAAATCACTGACAGAACGTTTGAATATAGAGGACGTTATTTTTACAGGAAATATCGATGTTTTAGAATATATCGGAAAAATGGATTTTTTAATGCTAAGTAGCATAAGTGAGGGACAACCTCTTGTTATTTTAGAGGCGTATGCAGCTAAAAAACCGTTTATAGCAACAAATGTTGGCAACTGCAAAGGTTTGATAGAAGGCGAGTTTGACTCCGAGGGAAGTGCTGGCTATGTAGTACCAGTTACGGACTCTACCAGTATGGCGTATGCGATATTAAACTTAGCAAAAGATGAAAATGTACGGAAAAAAATGGGTGAAGTTGGTTATTACAGAGCGATAAAATATTATGATAAAACCCAAATATACAACAAGTATTTAGCAGTTTACAAAGATTTAGTAGATAAAAATATGACACAACAAAGATTTAGAAGATAAGGGAGAAAAAATGGCTGGAATAGGTTTAGAGCTTAAAAAAATATATAAAAAGAATGACTTATCAAACCTTGCAGCAGGTGCTGCATATAGCTCTATGGTTACAGTAGGGCCAACAATTTTGATAATCGGAGTTCTTTTTGTAATATATACTATTTTAGGTTATAATGTGGTTAGTATTGCTGACAGAGAATTACTATCCACAATATTGCTTTACATATTTGTGTTTAGTGGAATATTAGTCTCGCCTTTTTCGGCACTTTTTTCAAGATATATTGCAGATAAAATTTTCCAAAATAAGTATGAAGATATAATTCCGTCATATTACACTGGTTTGTTTGTGGTTGGTGGTATTGCATCGCTTGTGGCTGTTCCTGTGTTATATAGCTTGGTGGTTAATGCGAATTTAGATGCTCCTTACGTGTTGTCAGCATATATTTTATGGATGTCCATGATTATTGTATATTTTTCGACAATATATTTACATGCAACTAAAAACTACCGAATAGTATTTTTTACTTATGTTATAGGCTTGGTGGTTGCACTGATTTTATCTTATGTTTTCAACAACTTTTTTGATGTTGTACATTCAATAGTTTACGCTTTGGCTATCGGCTTTTTTATTATAGCATTTACGCAATTTGCACAAGTAAAACGCAGTTTTTATACTTCAAGCGACAATTACACTGAGTGCCTTAGGTATCTAGGCAGATTTAAAAATATCTTTATATCAAACGCACTGTACTCTGTTGCAACGTATTCTCACATGCTTGTGTTTTGGTTTTCTGGCGACCGAATTGTGGCTTCTACTTTTTATATTGACCCAATGTATGATATGGCTGCTTGTATTGCAATGTTTTCTAATTTATCAGCAACTATTATATTCATTGTTATGGCAGAGACACAGTTCCATGATGACTACCAAAACTATGTTTCCTCTATCATAAGTGGAACATACAGAACGATACAAGACTATAAAAAAGCAATGTTTAGAACTTTGTCTCGTCAGTTGTTTAGACTAATTGTTATTCAAACTATGATAACAACTATAATGTTTTTGCTAGCAGCAATATTTTTACCTCAACTGTATTTTTCATCTATGGTGCTGGATATATACCCAATTTTAGCAATTAGTTATTTTATTTTGTATGTAGTATATGCTATAATAATTTATCTGTATTATTTTAACGACCAAACTGGTTGCTTGATTTTATCAGCGATTTTCTTAGTAGTTTCTACAGTAGGATCGTTAATATCAAAAGAACTGAGTATAGAGCTTTATGGTTTAGGCTTTTTCATAGGTTGTTTTAGTGCTTTTACTTTTGGTTTTTTCAGAATAAAATATATCGAAAAAAATATCGATAAACATGTATTTTGTGGCGATGTTGTTGTTAAGCCGACTAGAGTTGCAAAAAGTGACCATGTGATATATAGAAATAACTAGAAAGGAAGTTTGTATGGCACGTCCGTTAATTAGTTTTATTATTCCGATATATAACGGAGAAGAATATATAGATAATTGTTTGAAATCTATTATGGATAATAACCAGTTAAGCTATGAGATTATTTTGGTGAATGATGGTTCTAGTGATAAAACAGCTGAAATATGTGTAGATTATGCAAAAAACAGCAGTGCTATAACAGATATTCACACAGATAATTTCGGGCAGGGTAAGGCACGTAACATTGGATTGCAAGTGGCAAAGGGTAAATATGTTATGTTTGTGGATATAGACGACACTATAATTTTAGCTGGTGTACTTAATATGATAAACATAGCAGAGGAACAATCTTGTGATATAGTTTGTGCATCTTATTACAGACTGGAACATCAGGGTAAAATATATATTGACAATAAGATAACCGATGGAAGTGTAGATAAACTTAGTGAAGAAGCTAAAAATAGGTATAAAACAATACTAGATAAAAGTGTTTTTGGCTATTTGTGGACAAAAATATATAGGCTAGATTTTATTAATAAAACTGAGATAAAATTTGATGAAGAACGCAAAGTGTTTATGGAAGACAGCATGTTTAACCATAAGATGTTAACGCATAAACCGATCTTTTTTTATACAAACACACCTTGCTACACAGTGAATGTAACAAATCAATCTACCACAAGACAAATAGACGAAGGCATTGTGCCAAACTCTATTAAATCGGTAAACAGCTTCTATAATTATCTTATAAGTAATAATAAATATGATGATAACCTAGATTTAATAATACCACTTTCTATGCGTATTTTTTCTTATGCATTAATTAAAAACTTTGCGTATCAAAAGCTATCTTTTAAAACAATACATGGCAATGTTAAGCCTTTTATTAAAGCAGATGTTTACAATAAAATTGCACACACAAAAAAGGCACAAAAATATTTGTGGAAGCTAAATTCGTATGCAGAGAGAGTATTATATACGTTTTGCTTATTTTCGTTAAAAAATAAATTAAGTGGTGTAATTAGCCTAGCTTTTTTTGTGGCACACCCTTTGTTCAAAATCTATTTGAATAAAAATGTTAAGTGATATGGAGTTTATATGGAACTAATCAGTGTAATTATACCTGTATATAATGTAGAAAAATATCTAAATGCCTGTTTAGATAGCCTAGTTAATCAAACTTATAAAGAGCTTGAGATTATTTTGGTAGACGACGGCTCTACTGATAACAGTGGTGATATATGTGATAACTGGGCAAAAAAAGATAGCCGAATTAAAGTTTTTCACAAAAAAAATGGTGGACAAAGTACAGCCAGAAACATGGGGCTTGATGTATGTACTGGTAAATATATAGGCTTTGTAGACAGTGACGATTACGTAAGTTTGGATATGTTTCACAAACTACACACAGAGATTGCAAAACATGGTTGTGACATGGTTTGTTGCGCATACAAAAATGTAGACGAAAACGGAAACGAAGTAACTCGTGACATAATAAAGTGGGAAAAACCAGAGTATCACACAGTATATTCAGGTGAAGAATATCTTAAAATGATGCTTGAGTGTAGGTATATTCCGATTGTGTGGGATAAGCTTTACACTAAAGAATTTATAGGAAAACACAGGTTTAACGGTGACTATTTAGCAGAGGACACCTTGTATATTTACGAAGTACAAACGCCGAATACAAAAATTGTTTTTATACCGGACATGTTGTATTATTATGTGGTTAGAGGTGGTAGCACTACGCATGGATTTAACGAGAAATATTATACAGATAAAGTGCGTGGCAGTTTTGAGATTGAAAATGAGGCTGTAAAGAAATTTCCAAAGTTAAAAAATAGCATAAAAACAAACCAATTACGCATGATAGCTAGTTTCTTAACATATATGCCACATAAATATATTAGAGAGAAAAACAAATCGTATCTTTATGTGTTAAACAAACTGAAAGAAAACAAGCAGTTTATATCTAAAAGCAATAACAGCTTAGTGTTTAAAACTTTCTTAATATTATTTTTAATATCTAAACACATAACTAAATTAGGTAGCTTTGTTATGATAAAACTTTTGAATAAAATATATATAACAAGTGGCAAATAAAAGGAGTTATAATGAAAATTGGTATATTGACACATTACTTTAAAAACATAAATTATGGTGGTGCATTGCAAGCGTATGCATTGTGTAAAGTGTTGAATAAACTTGGATATAATGCAGAACAAATATGTTATGATTATAGCAATCAGTCCATTGCTGTACAGATTGATGTTTGGAAAAAACGCACATTAAAAGGCAAAATATCTACAATACTCACACTAGTTCCACGCAAAATATCTGCTAAAAAAAATCAGTCGAAATATAAAGATTTGTATGATAAATTAGCGTTGAGAAGAAAGTCGTTTGACAATTTTACAAATAGAACGACGCCTCATAGTGAAAAAGTTTATGTAGACGAAAATATATCTGAAAGTGTCGATTTATACGATGCATTTATTACAGGAAGCGACCAAGTATTTAACCCAGACTGGTATTACCCAGCAATGTATTTAAACTTTGCACCTAAAGAGAAAATAAAGTTGTCTTATGCTGCTAGTATTGGTAAGAATAATTTAACTAACAGCCAAAGCAATGAAATGAAAAAACAACTTTCAACATTCACGGCTGTTTCTGTTAGAGAAGAAAATGCTGTGAGCTTAATGCAAAACATTGGAATTAAAGACGCTGTTAGAACCCTTGACCCTACATTACTTATGGATAAAAATGAGTGGGATATGGTGTGCAGTGAAAGAGTTGTAGCTGAAAAATACCTTTTTTGTTTCTTTTTAGGAGAGAGCAAAAAGCAGAGAAATCTAGCAACAAAATATGCTGTAAAACACGGATTGAAAATTGTAACACTACCATATTTGTTGGGCAGTTATAATGATTGCGACGGAGATTTTGGAGATTATCAACTGTACGATATATCGCCAGAGAAGTTTATTTCACTTATAAAATATGCAGAATATGTTATAACAGACAGCTTTCATGCTACTGTTTTTTCTCATATATACAACAAACAATACGCAGTGTGTAGCAGAAGTCATTCAAAATCTATGGGAAGCAGAATATACACATTGTTGTCGATGATTGATAGTACTGAGCGTTTTTTAGATGAAAGCGATAAAGAGTGCATTGAATATATAGAAAAGCTAAAAGATATAGATTACTCTAAAAGCTTTACGAAATTAAATGAGATGAAAAATTTTTCACTTGATTTTTTAACAGATAATTTAAGCCGATAAAAGGATTAATATATGAAAGAATTAATAAAAAAATATAATGATATGCCTGCACAAATCAAGGCGTCTCTTTGGTTTTTTTTATGCACGTTTTTACAAAAAGGAATATTGATTATTACCACGCCTATTTTTACAAGAATTTTAACACCTGCTGAATACGGCAAAATCAGCGTGTTTGACTCTTGGATGGGCGTGATAAGTGTTGTCATCACCTTAAATCTGTTTTATGGGTTATACATGCAAGGTCTTGTTAAGTTTGAGAAGGAAAAAAGTGAGTTTTCATCATCTATGCAAGGTCTTACAACTGTATTTTGTGTAGCATGGGCAGTGATTTATTTTGCGTTTTCAAATTTTTTTAATGCTCTATTTGGTTTAACCACACCACAAATGACGTTAATGCTATTGCTTATTTGGGCATCGGCGATATTCTCATTTTGGTTAGCAGAGCAACGCATAAAAATGGATTACAAAGCACTTGTTACAGCGACGATTACAGTGTCCTTGCTAGACCCAATTATAAGTGTTTTGTTAGTGCTAAATTCAGAAGACAAAGTAACTGCAAAAATCATTGGAATGACAGTGATTAGAGTAATAGTATATGGTTTTATTTTCGTTAAAAAAATAAATAAGGACAAACATTTTTACTCTAAAAAGTTTTGGAGATACGGCATAGCTTTTGGAATTCCACTAATTCCACATTACCTAGCCACAACCATATTAAACAGTGTAGACAGAATAATGATAGACAGCATTGTTGACTCAGCTTCTGCTGGAATATACAGCTTGTCGTACTCGATAGCTATGATAATGCTTATTTTTAACGGGGCTGTGTTGCAGTCAGTCGAGCCGTGGATATATAAAACCATAAAAAAGGGCAATGTGCATGATATATCAAAGCTTGTGTATCCTCTGTTAATTCTGGTAGCGTTTTGCAATGTTTTGTTGATTATGTTCGCGCCAGAGGCACTTGCGATTTTTGCGTCGGACACGTATGCTGAAGCATTGTGGCTGATACCTCCAATTGCCATGAGCGTATACTTTATTTTTGCTTTTCAAATGTTCGCTCCGTTTGAATTTTACTATGAAAAACGCTTGTATATTGTGATTTCAACATCGGTAGCTGCCGTGTTAAATATAGTGTTAAATTACATTTTGTTGCAAATTTTTTCGTATCAAGCGGCGGCGTATACCACACTACTTTGCTACATTGTTTATGCATTGTGTCATTATCTTTTTATGAGAAAAATATGCAAAACTCAGCTAGACAATGTGAAAGTTTTTTCTACAAAAAAGCTTGTTTTAATATCAACAGTGTTTATGACAACAGGTTTTGCTACAATGCTAACATATTATAATATATGGCTAAGATATTCAGTAATTCTTGCTACTTTAGTAATGATACTTATGTTTAGGCTTAAAATTATTGCATATTTAACAGGTTTAAAAAAATCTTTTGAGATATAAATATAGCATTTTTATGATTACAACATAAGAAAATCAATAACTGATAAACAGAAAAAACAAACTGTCACCAAATTAATGATGACAGTTTGTTTTTAATTAGTTTCGTGCGTGTGTTATGGTTTCCCGGTTAGTAACCACATGATGGAAACGTTCAATATTTCGGAAAAGGCTAGAAGCTCGTAATCAGAAACGGAACGGATCTGACCCTCTACTTTAGATAGTCCAGAAGCACTCATGTCAATACCTCTTACTTGCAATTGAGCAAGCAATTCCTTTTGCTTCATAGCTTGGCTTTTTCTAGCAGCTTCTATTCTAGCACCGACTATATTTTTGTCTCCAATTTCTTGCTTTCTTAATCTCATTTTCCATCCCACTTAATAATAGATTTGTTAATTTAATTATAGTATATAGAATGTTAAAAGATATTAAGAAATTGTTAACATTTGTGTTAAAATGACAATTTTTTACGAATTTTTTGCGAATTGTTCGTTTAATATTCTGAAAAGTAAAAATAAATTATTTCTAAAAAAGTTCTTGTATATTTTGATGAATATTGGTATAATAGTATGCGAGTCAAATTATTGAAAAGGAAACACATTATGAAAGCTTTACAGCGAAAAATTAACCTTACAATGCTGACAGATTTTTACGAATTAACAATGGCAAACGGATATTTTGCCAAAGGATTTGAAGATAAAATCTGTTATTTTGATATGTTCTTTAGAAGAGTTCCTGACGGTGGCGGTTTTGCCATTATGGCAGGTGTTGAACAAATGGTTGAATACTTGAATGATTTATCATTTACAAGTAATGACATAGAATATTTAAGAGGCAAAAAAATATTTAGAGAAGAATTTTTAGAATATTTGCTTGACTTTAAATTTACATGTGATGTTTGGGTAGTCCCTGAGGGTACGCCGATTTTCCCAGGTGAGCCGTTGGTTACTGTTAAAGGTCCTATTATTCAAGCACAGTTTGTAGAGACAATGATATTGCTTTGCATTAATCATCAAAGTTTAATTGCCACAAAAGCCAACAGAATAGTCAGAGCTTCTGAGGGCAGACCAGTGTTTGAGTTTGGTTCACGTAGAGCGCAAGGGTTTGACGGTGCTATTTATGGCGCAAGAGCTGCATTTATCGGTGGCTGTGCTGGGTCAGCTTGCACAATATCCGACCAAGATTTTGGTGTGACTGCAATTGGAACCATGGCGCATAGCTGGGTTCAATTATTTGACAATGAGTACGAAGCTTTTAAAGCTTATGCTACTGAATATCCACAAAACTGCACATTGTTAGTTGATACTTTCAGCGTGTTGAAATCTGGTGTGCCAAATGCTATAAAAGTGTTTAATGAGGTTATTTTGCCTTTGGGTTATAGACCAAAAGGTATAAGACTAGACAGTGGTGACATCACGTATTTATCTAAAAAAGCTAGAAAAATGCTTGATGAAGCTGGCTTTGAAGACTGCAAAATTGTAGCCTCTAACTCATTAGATGAATATATCATTAGAGACATGCTTGTGCAAGGTGCAAAGGTTGACTCCTTTGGTGTTGGCGAAAGACTTATTACATCGTCATCTGAACCTGTTTTTGGTGGAGTTTATAAGCTTTCTGCTGTTGAAGATGAAAATGGAAACTTAGTTCCTAAGATTAAAATAAGCGAAAATGTGACAAAAATTACGACACCATGCTTTAAAGAGCTTTGGAGACTTATAGATAATGAAACTGGCAAGGCGATTGCTGATGTAATAACTTTGCATGGTGAGATTATTGATGATAGAGAGCCATATATTTTGTTTGACCCAGAGCACACATGGAAAAAGAAAAAAATAGAGAACTTTACAGCTGTTCCGTTAAGAAATAAGATTTTTGAAAACGGAATGTGTCTGTATAACGAAAGAACTTTAGAGGACATTAAAAAGTATTGTTTAGAGCAAGTGGACACATTGTGGGACGAGGTAAAGCGTTTTGAAAATCCTCACACTTACTATGTGGATTTATCCCAAAAACTTTGGGATGAAAAAGAGAGACTACTTGAGAAAAGTTCTGTAATTTAGTTAATATATATGAGCGAGCCGGACAGTTGCGGGCAAATGGCGAAAGCCATTGTCTGAGGAAAGTCCGAGCTTCACAGGGCAAGAGTAACGGCTAACGGCCGCCGGGGGCGACCCTAGGGAAAGTGCAACAGAGATATACCGCCTACCTTTTTGGTAGGTAAGGGTGGAAAGGCGAGGTAAGAGCTCACCGTCACAAAGGAGACTTTGCTGACCTGTAAACCCTACTCGGAGCAACACCGTGGAAAGACATTATGTATCGGCCCGATACGTCTTATGGAGGTGGCGTGAACTTGCAGGTAACTGCAAGTCAAGATAGATGACTGTTCAAGACAGAACTCGGCTTACAGGCTCGGTCATATTTATTATATATTAAGCAAGACAACACAGATAAAATCTGTATTTGTTGTTTAAAATACATGAAAAAATTATATGCTATTGACAAATATAAGTACTTATGTTAGTATTTCAATAACGAACAAAAGGCGGTGAAACCTTGAAAAAGCCTATAATCTTAGTGATTGATGGTATGGGCGGAGGTATTGGTAAATCCGTTATAGAAAAATTAAAACATGTTTGCATTGATGCTGAAGTAGTTGCTGTGGGGACGAACCCAATAGCTACAAAAGCTATGGAAAGTGGAGGTGCAGATGTATCTGTTACAGGAGAGAACAGTTTGCTTGAATATGTCGGAAGAGCTGACATTATAGTAGGCGTAATGGGAATGTTAATCCCTGGAGGCCTTAAAGGTGAACTTACTTCGTCGATGGTTACAGCTATAAGTGCATGCAGTGCAGTAAAAGTTTTAATTCCTATGAACAGATGCGGAATGAAAGTTGCAGCACCAAGCCTTACCTTAGCTAAACATATCGAAATGGCAGTTAATCTGGTTTTAGATGAACTAGATAATATTAACAATTAACCACGAAGGTTGCATGAAAATGTAAGTTCGTGGTTTTTTTATGTATATTTTAAGCCGAAAAAGGCAGAACGGAGAATAAAAATGAAGACGAAATCAATTAGAATGTTAACTTTAAGTGCAATGTTTATGGCAATAGGACTATACCTGCCATTTTTAACAGGGCAAATTCCTCAAATAGGTAACATGTTATTACCAATGCATATTCCTGTATTGCTATGTGGTATAATCTGTGGGCCATACTGGGGAGCAGGCGTTGGATTTATAGTGCCATTACTAAGATTTGTAATGTTTGGTATGCCACCGATGCCAACTGCGTTAACAATGGCATTTGAGCTATGTGCGTATGCGTTAGTTATTGGTATCATGTACTCAAAACTTCCTAAAAATGTTATATCTACATACATCTCATTGGTGGTAGCTATGATAGTTGGTAGAGTGGTTTGGGGTGCAGCAACAGCTATAGTTATGGGTGTTTCTGGTGGTGCGTTTACTATGGAGCTATTCATGGCTGGCGCAGTTATCAATGCTATACCTGGAATTATTGTGCAATTAGTGTTAATTCCAGTGGTGATAATTGGTTTAACAAAAGCAAAAGTTATTAATTCAGAAAAAGCTTTCGCATCATAAATTAAAAATAGTTTTAAGAGATAGAGTCACGGTTGTGGCTCTATTTTTTGGCTTATTAAAGGGTAAATACTTGACAAAGTAACAGAATAAAGTTAAAATAGAACTCATTAAACGTATTAGAGGAGTAAAGCATGGAATACAATTTTTCTGACAGAGTTCTTAACCTAAAACCGTCTGCAATTAGAGAGATTTTTAAGTATGCAGCCGACCCTACATATATCAGTTTATCTGCTGGCAACCCAGCACCAGAGGCTTTCCCTGTGAAAGAGATTACAGAAATTTCTGCAAAGATTTTAGAGGAAAACCCTATTTTACCATTACAATATAGCGTTACAGAGGGTTACCCTCCGTTAAGAAATGCTTTAAAAGAATATATGCAAGAGAAATACGATGTTGTTCACGACGGTGACGACATATTGATAACAAGTGGTGCACAACAAATTGCAGACTTACTTTCAAAATCCATGCTTAACGAGGGCGACACTGTAATTTGTGAAGCTCCTAGTTTTATAGGTTGCTTAAATACTTTCCGTTCTTACAATGCAAAGTTAAAAGGCATTGATATGGAGAGCGACGGAATTAACACAGAGAAATTGGAAGAAGCTTTAAAAACAGAGAAAAATGTAAAGTTTATATATGTGATACCTAATTTTCAAAATCCGTCAGGCATTACAATGAGTTTAGAGAAAAGAAAAAGAGTGTACGAGCTTGCTAAACAATATGGTGTGCTTATCTTAGAGGATAATCCGTATGGCGATTTACGATATGAGGGTGAAGATTTACCTTGCATTAAGAGCTTTGACACTGAGGGATTGGTTGTGTATGCTGGCTCTATGAGCAAAGTTGTGTCCCCTGGTATGCGTGTGGCGTATGCGATTGCTCCGTCTCCGATTATCACAAAAATGACAGTTTGCAAGCAAGGACAAGATGTGCACACTAACATTTGGGCACAGGTTGTGTGCCATAGATTTATTACAGAATACGATTACGACAAGCATTTGCAAAACCTAAAAACATTGTACTCAGCTAAAAAAGATTACCTAGTTAAGCTTATGGAGGAGAATTTTGCTCCGTATATAACATGGGATAAGTTCGAGGGTGGTTTGTTTGCGTGGTGTCACTTACCAAAAGAGGTTGACATGCTAGATTTTTGCAAGAAAGCAGTTGAGAGAAAAGTTTGCGTAGTGCCTGGTAATGCGTTTTTAGCAGACGACACAGAGAAATGTGACGCTTTTAGAATTAATTTCTCTACCCCAACAAATGAGCAACTTAAGCAAGGTATTGAGATATTAGGCGAATTAATAAAAGAAATAATGGAAAATTAAGAGGATATAAAAATGGAAAATAAAAAAACGGTATACAGTGCTATTCAAGCAAGTGGTAGCTTTACACTTGGCAATTATTTGGGCGCACTTAGAAACTGGGTTAAATTACAAGACGAATACAACTGTATTTTTACAGTTGCAGACTTACATGCTATCACAGTTAGACAAGAGCCAAAAGTGCTTAGAAAAAACATTTTAGAAGCGTATGCAATGCTTTTAGCTATAGGAATAGACCTAGATAAATCTATACTATTTGTGCAAAGCCATGTGCCACAACACTCACAATTAGCTTGGGTTTTAAACTGCTATACACAATTTGGTGAGCTTTCAAGAATGACACAATTTAAAGATAAAAGCTCTAGCCATGCAGATAACATTAATGCAGGATTGTTCACATATCCTTGTTTAATGGCGGCGGATATTCTGCTTTACAATGCTGACTTAGTGCCAGTAGGCGAAGACCAAAAACAACATATCGAGCTAACACGTAACATTGCAGAGAGATACAACAACTTATACTCTCCAACATTTACAGTGCCAGAGGGTTTTATTCCTAAAAACGGCGCTAGAGTTATGTCTTTGCAAGACCCTACCAAAAAAATGTCTAAATCAGATGAAAATGTTAACTCATACATCAGCATGATGGACAGCCCAGAGACTATTATCAAGAAATTTAAAAGAGCAGTCACAGACAGCGACACAGTTGTAAAATATGCTGAGGGTAAAGCTGGCATTAACAACTTAATGGAGATTTACTCTTGCATTACAGGCAAAAGTTTTGACGAGATAGAAAAAGAGTTTGAGGGCAAAGGTTACGGCGATTTTAAAACTGCTGTTGGTACTACAGTTGCAGAGGAATTCGGTAAAATTCAAGAGAGATTTAATAGCTATATCAACGACAAAGCGTTTTTAGAGAAATGCTTTAAAGAAAATGCAGAGAAAGCTATGAGAATTGGTGGAAAAACTCTTGCAAAAACAATGAGAAAAATCGGTTATGTATAATTAAAACAAAACCACAAAAATTAGTGTTAATGCTAACTTTTGTGGTTTTTCTTATTCCAAAGATTTATTTTAATATTTTCACATTTAATTTTGGTATATCATTGCAAAATCCAGCCTCTGCGTATATTAAATCGGACGACCACAGGTCGCCCCTACATTATAAAACAGAAAAATAAATAGCATATCACCAGTCTCATTTCTGTTATTATTCAACCTAACATTCGGGAGGGGAAACCCCTCCCCTACGAAGTGTTATATTTATTGTCTAAGTTCTTGTTCGTGTAAAAAATGTTTAATGTCATCTTCTGTTCGCAACTCGTTTTTGTGTGCTTCAAGACTTTCTTTTACCTCGTCAGGCAATGTTCGATAACTCTCATAACTCGATTTGAAAACAGGAATTACTGCATTATAAGGGAAAAAACCGTTAATTCCACCATTACTATTAATACCGTTGAATTGCATTATATTTACCTCCAAAAAAATGTTTGCACGTCTATTTATATTTTTTTCAAGTTTAGCGATAAAAAAACAGTATATTTTTGGATAATAAAAAGCATATCCATAAATTAATACAGATATGCTCGTGTGTTATATTAAATCAAAGCTTTTTGCTAAATCTTCGCTTCCAGTAAGAGTAGCTAGCAATAATTGGTATATATGTTCTGGGTTTTTATGGAAATTTTTCTTAACGATTTCAGCTTGTTCGTAATCAGGAACATAAACCGTTAAGCTCATAAGGTCAAAATCGCCACCAGATATATGGCAAGTTACGTTGTATCCGTTATCTAATTTATCAATTTGCACTCTATTTTCTTTTTCGCTTTTCGCCATGTTAAGAAGAAAATTTACTCCGACTAAAGCAGTTTCTTTAACAGTAGCAGGCAAAGTGTTTTCTAAATTAGTAACAACTTGCGCACCTTTTTCCTGTATCATATAGCAACCGTTTTCATCAATTTTAATGCTTGAATTGTCAACTAATTTTTTAATAGCATCAGCAGTTTCAAAATAATTTGCAAGTTCAGTAGACTGAAAAACCTCTGTTAAGATGTTAGGAGGCAACGGAACTTTAACACTATTTAAAATATAACAAACTAAAATTTTTATTTGATTTTTGTTTACAAGTCCACCTAATTTTACGCCTTCTGTAAAAGCATCAATAATCATAAATAGTATCACCTCTGTTAAATTAATGTTTGATTTATTATACCATATTATATAGGAAAAAAACAGTGGTTTAAATATGAATTTTTAAATAATAAATCAATATAAATTACTTATTTAACTATATTAATAAAATAATAAACTTTTTTAGTACACTTAGTCTTTTTTGTGCAAAAAAAAATTGATTTTTTTGAAAAAATTGATTGTAAAGAGCAAAAAACTATGATATTATATATGTAATCTGTTTATAATGCGGAAGAATGGCGTTATTTTCGGAGTAAACGGTTTAACTAATTCTATATACGTTTAACTTTTGAACTATATTTAGGATTTAGATACTGTATTTAATGAATGTTGAAAGGAGGATGCACGTATGGGAATGGCAGAAGTGGTTCTGTTAGGATTTTCTATTGTAGTTGTTTGCCTTATAGTATTAATATTCATTTGTAAAATAATGAGTGCTATTATTATGGGAAGTAAAGGTAATGCTCCTGTAGCAACACCAGCAGTACAAACACCTGCACCACAAGTTGTAAATACTGCTCCGTCAGTAGATAAACAACAGCTAATCGCGGCTATTGGTGTAGCTATTGCAGAAGAAATGGGAACAGATATTTCCCGCATCAAAATTCATTCAATTAAAAAAGTTTAAGAGAGAAAGGTAATCTACAATGAAAAAGTACAATGTAAATGTAAACGGAACAGCTTATGAAGTAACAGTTGAAGAAATTACAGGTCAAGCTCCAGCAGCAGCTCCTGCGGCTCCGGCACCAGTGGCAGCACCTGCACCAGTGGCAGCTCCAGCTCCAGTAGCAGCACCAGCTCCAGCAGCAACAGGAGAAGGCGCATCAGTTAACGCTCCAATGCCTGGTAACATCCTTGATGTTAAAGTTAACGTTGGCGACACAGTAGCTGAAGGACAAGTTCTAATGGTTTTAGAAGCTATGAAAATGGAAAACGAAATTATGGCACCTAGTGCTGGTAAAGTAACTTCAGTAGCAGTAAGCAAAGGCGCTACAGTAGAAAGCGGAGCACTTCTTTGCACAATAGCTTAATCGCGTTGTCTAAAAAATAAAAAGGAGTGTATGATAAAAAATGGACGCTATTATGAGTTTTTTAAGCGAGACCGGATTTGCTAGAATTGGGGACAATCCTCTATCTTTAGTTATGATAGCTATTGCATGTTTCTTGTTATACCTTGCAATAGTTAAAAAATTCGAGCCTCTTCTACTTTTACCGATAGCTTTCGGTATGTTACTTACAAATTTGCCAGGCGCAAATATGTATCACCCAGAGCTTTTCGCAGACGGGCACGTTCACTGGGAAGCGTTTGGAGACAGTTCAAACACAGGTTTAATCGATTACCTATATCTAGGTGTTAAACTAGGTATCTATCCTTCATTAATATTCTTAGGTGTTGGCGCAATGACAGACTTCGGTCCTCTAATCGCAAACCCTAAAAGCTTGCTTCTAGGTGCAGCTGCTCAAGTTGGTATTTTTATCACTTTTATCGGCGCACAATTAATGGGCTTTGAAGCTACAGAAGCTGCTTCTATCGGAATTATCGGTGGTGCTGACGGCCCTACTGCTATTTATACAGCTACAATGCTTGCTCCTCATCTTTTAGGACCAATCGCAGTTGCAGCGTATTCTTACATGGCTTTGGTTCCAGTTATCCAACCACCAATCATGAAAGCTCTAACATCAAAAGCTGAGCGTGTAATTGAGATGAAACAATTACGCACAGTGTCAAAAACAGAGAAAATTATTTTCCCTATCGTTGTTACAATTTTCGTAGCATTAATGCTACCATCTGCTGCTCCTCTAATCGGCTGCTTAATGTTTGGTAACCTATTAAAAGAGAGCGGAGTTACAGAGAGACTTTCAAAAACAGCTCAAAACGAGCTAATGAACATTGTTACAATCTTCTTAGGAATTTCAGTTGGTGCAACAGCAACAGCAGATGCTTTCCTAGATTTACAAACAATTCAAATCATGATAATGGGTGTTGTTGCATTTGCTTGCGGTACAGCAGGTGGTGTTTTACTAGCAAAACTTATTAACGTGTTCTCAAAAGAAAAAATCAACCCACTTATTGGCTCTGCTGGCGTTTCTGCAGTTCCAATGGCAGCTCGTGTGTCACAAACAGTTGGTCAAAAAGAAAAACCATCTAACTTCTTGTTAATGCACGCTATGGGTCCAAACGTTGCAGGTGTTATCGGTTCAGCAGTTGCTGCCGGTGTATTCCTAGCTATTTTCTAATTAATACAGGAGGAAAAAATAATGGCAAATAATCCACTAAAAATTACTGATACTATTCTACGTGACGCTCACCAATCTCAAGCAGCAACACGTATGAGAATTGAAGATATGTTACCAGCTTGTGAAGTTTTAGACAGCATAGGCTACTGGTCACTAGAGTGCTGGGGTGGCGCAACATTCGACGCTTGCATGCGTTTCTTAAACGAAGATCCATGGGAGAGACTAAGAACATTAAAAGCTCACCTACCAAACACTCCTCTACAAATGCTTTTAAGAGGTCAAAATGCTTTAGGTTACAAACACTATGCAGATGATCTAGTTGAGCAATTTGTTAAAAGATCTGTTGAGTGTGGTATTGATATCATCCGTACTTTCGATGCTCTAAACGACATCAGAAACATGGCGGCTGCTATGAAATACACAAAAAACTACGGTGCTCACGTTGAAGCTACAATCAGTTACACAAAAAGCCCAGTTCACAGCGAGCAATACTTTGTTGAGCTAGCTATGAAACTAGAGGAAATGGGTGCTGACACTATCTGTATCAAAGATATGGCTAACTTATTGTTACCTTTCGAAGCATACAGCCTAGTTAAAAAGCTAAAAGCAAGAGTTGGCGTGCCAATTCACCTTCATACACATAACACAACTGGTACAGGCGACATGACTAACCTTATGGCTGCTCAAGCTGGTGTTGATATCGTTGACTGTGCTCTTTCTCCAATGGCTAATGGTACAGCTCAACCTGCTACTGAGTCTTTAGTTGCTACACTTCAAGGTACAAGCCGTGATACAGGTTTAGACCTAGCTAAATTATCAGACGCAGCTGCTCACTTTAGAACTGTTGCTGAAAAACTTAAAGAGCAAGGTCACCTAGACCCTAAAGTTTTAAGTGTTGATACAAATACTCTATTATACCAAGTACCAGGCGGTATGTTATCTAACCTAATTTCTCAATTAAAACAAGCTAATGCTCAAGATAAGTATTATGACGTTTTAGCAGAAATCCCAAGAGTTAGAAAAGACTTTGGTTACCCACCACTAGTTACACCTACAAGCCAAATCGTTGGTACTCAAGCAGTTATGAACATCTTAACAGGCGAGAGATACAAAATGGTTCCTAAAGAGTCAAAAGGCTTGCTACGTGGCGAATACGGCGCATTACCAGGCGAAGTAAACGAAGAAGTACGTGCAAAATGCATAGGCGACGACGAAGTTATCACTTGCCGTCCAGCTGACTTACTAAGCCCAGAGTTTGAGAACGTTAAAAAAGAAGCTAGCGACATCGCTAAATCTGATGATGATGTATTAAGCTATGCAATGTTCCCAACAGTAGCTCCAAAATTCTTTGAAGCTAGAGAGAAAAAAGTTGTTATTCCAGAGAAATTTGTTGCTTCTACAACAGCAAGCGACGAACCAAAAACTTTAGACATCGAGTCTATCGTTGTTGATTTCTAATAACAGATAAATAAA
>CAYJKT010000005.1:0-55038 GCA_964370775.1 uncultured Eubacteriales bacterium
CGAGGTTTTCATAAGCTGTTAAATGTTCATAGAAAACAGGTGTTTCAATCATAACCCCAAGTTTTTTAAGTACTTTGTCACGTTCGTCCCATGGGGAATATCCAAAAACTTCTGCTTCTCCTTCGGTTGGCTCAAGTAACCCACACAAGAGTTTAAGAAGTGTGGTTTTACCTGCACCATTGCTACCAAGCAGTCCTATAAGCTCACCTTTTTTGACTTCAAAATTAATGTGGTTTAGTGTAGGTGTGTTGTCATAACTTTTGCATAAATTACGAGTTTTAATAATTGTTTCCATAAATACATCTCCTTATAAAATATTCATACATACGGTAGGTATGTATTGTCTTAAAAATAATCTGCTCAAGCTCTGAGCAGTTATTTTTATATTTGTTCAAGTTTCTTTATGAGGTCATCATCAAATAGCACAAGATTATATTGTGCCACAAGTTCATTAATCATCTTGCATTTATTAGCTATTCGGCTTTTATCCGTTCCAAAAAGAATAGGATTTAGCCAAGTGTTGAGAAGTAATGTTATAATTTCAGCAAGTTCATAAGGTTTATCACAAGTAATTGAACCATCATTTATGCCCTGCTCAACAATCGGCATCACATAATTAGGAACAACATTATAAAATGAGCTTTTCAGTTGCATTGCTAAAAATTTAGGGTTATCTAAAAGATTTGAAGATATAACACCTATAATGGTGCTTGAAGCTTCACTGCAAATATTAAGCCTTATAACTTCACGAAGTTTTTCAGCACCTGTGAGCGTGGTATTGTTTTTCATATCAATAAAAAACTGTCCATTAGCTTCACCAAGTTTTGTCGCAACAGCATCGAAAATTTCTTCCTTTGACTTGAAATGATGATAGATAGCACCTTTAGTAAGGTCGCCTAGTTCATTTAAAATATCTTGCAAACTTGTGTTATCGTATCCTTTTTCAAGAAAAAGCCTTGTAGATACATCAAGTATTCGCTCTACAGTTTGCTCAGGATATTTATTTCTAGCCATATTCCAACCTCCCATACCACTGGTATGTAAATATATTAACATACTAAGAGTATGTTTGTCAATAGTGAATTAAATGTTTCCTTTTCTTTTGTTAACATACGTTGCATACATATTAAATATTGAACTATATATAACAAGTGAAAGTTTTCTTTTTATACTTATATTAGTAAAAACTAAGCTTCTACAAATTTTTTTAACTTCATTATTCAACTGATTAAACCTAGCTTTAACATTTCTGTCTTTAAAATCTAGTTTATTATACGCTGCTATCATATATTCTCTTATAGTTATCAAAAGTATATCAGCTGAATTGATTTTATTAATAGATACATAAAAATTATATCTCTCCAACAAAGCTTCCACACGGTCAAGCCTTTTTACACTGTACTCTGTGCCCATTATGCTTGAACTTCTTTGAAGATAATTAAATAATGGTTCTTTTATGCAAGATATATTTTGACATCTATAAAATATTTTATGCACAATAAATTCATCTTCATGCAATTTATTAACTGTAAACCTTAACTTATCAAACAGACTCTTTTTATATAATTTGTTCCACGCAACAACATAACACCCAGACTTATCCTCAGTCAATCTGTCAAGTGCTGTGTCTCCATTAATCAGCTCATCTTTAATCGACATGTTATTATTAAGGGAAGTCAAACCTACACCGCTCTCGTCAACATACAACATATTTGCAATAGCTAAATCAGAATTATCAGCAGTAATTCTATCATACATTTTTTGAACCGTGTCAGTGTTTATATAATCATCACTGTCTAAAAACATGATATATTCACCAGTGCTTATCTCTAAACCGTGATTTCTAGCATCAGATAAACCACCGTTTTTTTTATGGATAACCACTATTCTGTCATCTTTTTTTGCGTAATCATCACAAATAGCTGGGCAATTATCAGGAGACTCATCATCAACCAAGATAATCTCCAGATTTTTATAGCTTTGATTTATAACGCTATCTATGCACTTTTTTAAATATTTTTCCACATTATATATTGGTATAATTACGCTGACTTTAGCCATACTTACTTCCTTTGCATAGTTTTATAGTGAATTAAGTATATCATAATTAATGGTATTTAACAACATAAAAATAGTGAAATATAGGCTATGTTTCCCATATTTCACTATTAGTAATTTATATCTCTTTTGCAACAAAAACTGCCACACTTCTAGCTTCTATTAAAGCGTTAGTTTCGGAGAACAAAACATTTTCTGTTATACCAACACTGGTTGTAATTTCAAGCTTCCACTCCAAATTAATTGGTAAAATCGGTAGCTCAATTTCTAAATCTTCCCAGTATGAATTCATTGCAAGGTATATAATATCAGCTTTTTCGTTCTCTAATCCTGTGAACAGTGCACCAACATATCTGTCACAAGGATGAAAATGCGCTTTGTGAGGAGTAGTTCCATAGAAACATAAGTCGTCAAAATCATGTATCCCATCACCTGATTTTTTGCGTAAAACTTTATGCTCTTTTCTAAATTTTATCATATTTTTAAAGAAGTCAAAGAACTCTTTGTTCTTCTTTAGATACGTCCAGTCTAACCAAGATATTTCATTATCCTGACAATATGGATTGTTGTTACCAAACTGAGTGTTTAAAAATTCGTCGCCAGCCAAAAACATAGGAATTCCACGGCTACAAAGCAATATTGTTACTGCGTTTTTCATCATTTTTAAGCGTAATGCTTTGATATTTTCATCGTCAGTTTCGCCCTCTACTCCACAGTTCCAACTGTTATTATCGTTAGCTCCGTCGGTGTTATTCCAACCATTTGCCAAGTTGTGTTTGTCGTTATAACTAAATAAATCATACAGCGTAAAACCATCGTGACAAGTTATAAAATTGATAGAAGCCGTCGGTCTACTGTCTGGGTCATACATATCAACAGAACCAGCAATACGATACGTCATAGCCTCTGCAAAACCCTCGTCTCCTTTAATAAATCTGCGAACATCATCACGGTATTTTCCGTTCCATTCCATCCACCTATCCCAAGACGGAAAACTGCCGACTTGATACAAACCACCAGCGTCCCAAGCCTCTGCAATAAGTTTTGTGTCACCTAAAACTGGGTCAAAAGCAAGTGCTTGTAAAAGTGGAGGTCTAGACATTGGAGAGCCGTCCTCGTTACGCCCTAAAATCGATGCTAAGTCAAACCTAAATCCGTCAATATGGTAAGTTGTCACCCAGTAACGCAAGCAATCGACTATCATGCGTTGCACTATAGGGTGGTTGCAGTTCATAGTATTGCCACAACCACTGAAATTATAGTAGTATCCGTCAGGAGTCAGAATATAGTAAATATTGTTGTCAAAACCTTTAAAAGAAAAGAACGGGCCGTGTTCGTTACCCTCTGCTGTGTGGTTAAAAACAACGTCTAAAATTACTTCTATACCATGTGAGTTTAGCTCTTTAACTAATTTTTTTAACTCGTTTCCCTCTCTGTTATATTCTACTTTAGAAGAATAAGAAGTGTTAGGCGCAAAAAATCCCACAGTGCTATATCCCCAATAATTGCATAAATCTTTTCCGTCATGCACTCGGTGGTCCATGTTTTCGTCAAATTCAAAAATAGGCATTAGCTCAACGGCATTTACACCTAGCTCTAATAGATACGGAATTTTCTCTCTAATAGCATCAAAAGTACCATGGTGTTTTACATCGGCAGAAATATGCTTAGTAAACCCACGGACATGCATTTCGTAAATAATCAAATCTTCCTCAGGTATTAGAGGCTGTTTGGAGTGCTCCCACATAAAGTTGTCATCAACTACCCTAGCTTTATAGAAGTTTTCATCACTCTTTTTACCCCATATACTTTGTCCTGTGACAGCTTTTGCATAAGGGTCTAGCAAGTATTTATCCTTGTTAAAAATAATACCACGCTTAGGTTTGCTAGGTCCGTCAACCCTATAAGCATACTCAAAATCTTCGATATTCAAATTAAATATAATCATAGAATAAGCATTGCCCATGTGGTAATCTTTTGGGAACGGAATTTCTGCATACGGCTCACTCTCCGCTCTATTAAATAGGCATAGCGTAATTTCTTCTGCACCGTGAGAAAAAATAGTGAAGTTTACACCACATGGAATACTCGTAGCACCTGGCATATCGTAAAAACCTGTGCGAATATCAAACCCACATACCTTGTCCATAGGTTTTAGGTGTATGCTTTTTGAACTTGCTGAAGAAGAAACAATTTTATTTTCTTTTAAAGTTTTATATTCTTTCATAAAAAACCTCAACTTTCATGCTAACTGATTTAAAAAGGTAAGTTTGTTACTTATATTTTGTGCAGTAGATATCTTGTGTAAATATTTATACCATAAAATCAATATGTGTTAATATAATTATAGCAATTTATACAATGATTTGCAAGTAAAATAGTAGTTTTTAATGATACTTTAATTTGATATGCACACATTTAATTTTTTCGCCGATACCTGGTAAAGAAGTTAGGTTTACCAAAAAGATACAATAATTTGAGGTTTGGGAGACATAAAAAAGGAACGCAATTAAATGCGTTCCCTAAAAATTTATCTCTCATCAATTGGAGTGTATTCTGTGTCTTGGTGTAAAGCTCTGTACGCTGGACGAATAATTCTGTCGCCATTATGTAGCTCTTCAATCCTATGTGCACACCAGCCAGCCATTCTTGCAACTGCAAATAATCCGGTGTATATATCTTGTGGCAAGCCTAACATCTCATACACTAAACCTGAATAGAAGTCGACGTTAGCACAAATTACTTTGTCGCTTTTCTTAATATCAGCAAATACTAAAGGACTTAATCTCTCAACTCTTTCATATAATGCTAAACGTTCATCATATCCTTTTTCTTTTGCTAGTGCTCTTGCTTTTTCTTTTAATATAACTGTACGAGGATCAGATTTTGTGTAAACAGCATGACCCATTCCGTAGATAAGACCGTTTTTGTCGCCTACTTCTTTACGTACAATTTTTGCTAAGAGTTCATAAATCTCATCATCATTTGTCCAATCCTTAACATTCTCCATTATCATTTTCATCATTTCGTCTACTTTTTTGTTAGCGCCACCATGTTTGTATCCTTTTAGGGAACCAATTGCAGCAGCGATTGTAGAGTAAATATCTGTATGTGAAGATGTAAGCACACGAGTTGTGAATGTAGAGTTATTACCACCACCGTGCTCTGCATGAAGTGTTAAGCACATATCCAAAACCAACGCTTCTTCTTTTGTATACTGCTGGTCGTCTCTCACTATGCTTAAAATAGATTCAGCAGTTGACAAAGTAGGGTCTATCTGGTGAATAAATATGCTTTGGTTATAATAATGACGGCGTTTTACCTGGTATGCATACGCCATGATTACAGGCAATTTTGCTATTAAAGAAAAGCTTTGACGCATGTTGTTTTCTAGCGACAAATCTTCTGCTTCGTCATCAAAAGAATAAAGAGTAAGCAATGCTCTTGCCATTTTATTCATAACTTCTTTAGACGGATTCTTTAGCACAACGTCTGTTAAAAAATATTGTGGTAATGCTCTATTATTTCCTAAGATTTCACAAATCTCTTTGTATTCCTCTTTATTTGGCAAGTTACCAAACAAAAGCAACCAAACTGTTTCTTCAAAAGAATAGTTTCCGCTTGCATGAGCACCATTAACAATATCTTGCACATCTATTCCACGGTAAATCAATCTACCTTCGTCTGCTTTTTTATCTCCATCTTCAATGATATATCCATGTACACGGCAAATCTTAGTTAAGCCAGCCATAACACCAGTGCTGTCTTCGTTTCTAAGGCCTCTTTTTACATTGTACTTTATGTACTGCTGTCTATCTATGGAGTTTCCTGCAACGTACTCTTCGCACAATCTTTTTATTGTTTCGTTGTCCATTGCTACATTTGTTATATTTTCCATAATAAAATGTCTTCCTCTCTCATATTATTTTATAGTAGTACATTTTATTTTATTATAAAACTATACTATTGTCAAGAGATATAATGTAAAAAATGTAATTTTATTCTTTATTTCTTGCATTATTATACATTATATCGTCGAATATTCTTTATAATAATAAATAAAATGAAAGTACTTTACTTAAATTATGCAAAAACTTCATCACTACATAACAATAATATGCGAAAGAAGGAAAAATATGAAAACAACAGCATTCAAATTTTCATTTCTCTATTTGTTCTTAATTTATCTAATTACGCTTGCCCTACCTTTAATTATCGCTTACGGTACTGAGACACGGACGGTTCTTTCAGATAGCTTTGCAAATTCTAGCACAGAAACAGTCGTAAAACCAGTAAACCCTGAGCCAAGTTTTGTTAGCACTATTGGTGTAATCACAGGCGAAACTGTAAGTCCTACCGAGCTAACTAGCACATTTAGATTATACGATACTGCCACTGATACTATCAGTGATATTAATATAAGAGACTTTTTAATCGGTTCACTTTCGTACCAAATGTCCCCCACTGTACCTACCGAAGCTTTAAAAGCTCAAACAGTAGCAGCCTATTCATACTATAGTTATATGGCTGAAATGCGTAAGGAAGAAGCTTATGACATTTCTTATAACAGCGAGATTAAGTATAACTATTTTGATACAGCCTATTTAAAAGAGATTTGGGCAGATAATTACGAGACAAATTACGCTGTTATGACAGAAGCAGTGGACGCAGTTTTGGGAGAAAAAATATACTTTGCTGGCAGTACTGCTTGCACTGCTTTTTTTCCAATTTCCAATGGACAAACTGATTCATCTGAAAATGTTTGGGGCGAAGAATATCCATATCTAATAAGCGTTGCAAGTCCGTATGACACTTTAAGTTCAGGCTATGAGACAGTATATAATTTTACACCTGATGAAATTATAGAGCTTTTATCTAATGCATGGAATGCTGAGAAAATGGATTTTGACACGCCTTATGAAGAATGGTTTAGCGACATTGAATATACCACAGGTGGCACTGTGTATTCTGTTGTCGTGTGTGGTTATGGAGTAACTGGCAACGAGCTAAGGCTTGCGTTATCTCTTGCTAGTCCAACGTTTAGTGTTGTTTTTGAGAACGACGAGTTTGTTATTAGAAGTCGTGGTAAAGGAGACGGAGTTGGCATGAGCCAAACTGGTGCGATATACATGGCAGCTGAGGGTGCGAGTTACAAAGATATTTTAGACTGGTATTTTCCTGGAACTGTTATAAACTAAAATTAAAGTGAGAGTTACTGCTTAGAAACTCTCACTTTATATCTTTATTTTAGATTTTACAATGAAACAATTAGACTGCTTAACTCATTTACATCAGCACAAATATAATCAGCACCAGCATTATTTAGCTCATCAAAATCACCGTAACCATATAATACGCCAACCGACTTAATCTCTATTTTTTTAGCACCTATAATATCATGTTTTCGGTCGCCAATCATTATGGTGTTGTTAAGGGAACTTATGTTGTTTTGTGAAAGTGCATAAGATATAACCTCTGCTTTGTCCGAACGAGTTCCATCAAGTTCACTGCCACAAACACAGTCAAAGTAATCAATCAACCCAAAGTGCTCAAGTATTTTTTTAGCATAAACGGTAGGTTTTGATGTTGCAATAATCAAAGTTTTGTCTAGTGATTTTAGTTTAGTTAGCAATTCTACTATACCTTTATAAACAGTATTTTCAAATAAGCCTTTGTCAGAGAAATATTCTCTATAATAAGATACTGCTGTTACAGCATCGTTTTCTGACATATTATAAAAATCCATAAAAGAATTTTTTAGTGGTGGACCTATAAATTTTTCTAATTCATCTAAATCATTTACATTAATATTAAACTTGTTTAATGAATAAGCAACCGATTTTGTTATTCCAATTTTAGGGTCTGTTAAAGTTCCGTCTAAATCGAACAAAACATTTTTTATCATATTTAAAATTACCTTTCTGACTAAGGGTGAAAAGTGGATTTCAGTGTCCGTATATACGTACATATAACATTCAATTACAACAACATAACTCCACTGTTTTCACAAATATCAATCGTCTCTTTATCCCATAAAGATGACTGCACTTCGCCTATATGTACTTTGCCTAAAAGCAACATGCATAATCTGCTTTGACCAATACCACCACCTATTGTAAGAGGTAGTTCGTCATTTAGTAACATCTTGTGAAATGGCAGTTCTGCGCGGTTTTCACAGCCGCTTATCGCCAATTGTTCTTTAAGAGAAACAGCGTCTACCCTAATACCCATAGAGCTTATTTCAAACGCTATACCTAAGCCCTCATGCCAAAATAGTATATCACCATTTAAGTTCCAATCATCATAATCAGGTGCTCTGCCGTCATGTGGTTTACCACTGTTTAGCTTGCCACCAATCTTTTTAACAAACACAGTTTTATGCTCTTTTACAAACGCATTTTCTCTTTGTTTGCTGTCCATATCTGGGTACATGTCTTCTAGTTCTTGTGAGCTTACAAAAGTAACTTCTCTAACAAGTTCGGTGTTAAGATTAGGGAACTGCCACTTAATTTCATCTAGTGTTCCACAGATAGCTGTAACAATTCTTTTCACTGTGTCTTCTAAATATTCTTCGTTTCTGGTGTCTCTATCTATGACCTTTTCCCAGTCCCATTGGTCAACATAAACTGAGTGAATATTGTCAAGTTCTTCGTCACGTCTAATAGCGTTCATGTCAGTTACTAAACCGTTGCCAACATAAAAATCATATCTCTTTAACGCTTGTCTTTTCCATTTAGCAAGCGAGTGCACAACCTCTGCGTTGTCTCCAACTGCTGGAATATCGAAGCTTACAGGGCGTTCTGTTCCGTTTAAGTTGTCGTTTAGTCCTGTGTTAGGGTTAACAAAAAGAGGCGCTGTAACCCTCTTTAAATGCATTGCAGAGCATAATTTGATTTGAAAAACGCTCTTTATCAAGCCTATAGCCTTTTGTGTATCGTATAAATCTAGTGTAGATTTATAACCTGTAGGTATCATTGTTTTCATTATAACACTATCCTTTCAAATTTGCTGGTTTTATTATGAATTATTTTTAGAAAAAAGTCAATAAATATATTGTTATATTAAAGATTTTATGTTAAAATTTAAGTAAGATACATATATCACTATGCAAAAGGGGGATACTTATGAAAGACATTACTATATTATTTCAAGGAGACTCTATAACAGATTGTGGTAGAGTTAGAATTAGCGACAGTTTGGGAAACGGATATGTTAAAAAGATAAAAAAATATCTCGACACTTTTTATTCTTCGTACAACATTACGGTGTTAAACAGAGGTGTTTCAGGCAACAGAGTGTGCGATTTGCATAACCGTTGGACAAAGGATTGCCTAGATATAAACCCAGATATTTTGTCGATTATGATAGGAATTAACGACACTTGGTGTGCATTTGATGCTGATAATCCTGTAAGCATAGAGGAGTTTGAAGAGCATTACAGAGCCATTTTAACACAGGCGACAGACAACACAGACTGCAAGCTAATTATAATGGAACCGTTTATTATTCCAACAGATGTTGAGAAGCAAATTTATTACACTGACTTAATGCCTAAGATACTTGTTATCCGTAAATTAGCAGCAGAATTTGGTGCGATTTATCTTCCGTTAGACGGTATTTTTGCAAGAGAAATAGCGATTAAAAACAACCCAGAAAAATACTCTGAGGACGGTATTCACCCTACTGATAAAGGACATGCAGTGATTGCAAGAGAATGGCTAAAATGCTTTAACTTATAACTAAATACACAAGAGGCTTATGACGGAATTTGTCACTAGCCTCTTGTTTTTTATATATTTATTGCATCTAAAAATTCATTGATATACGCTTCATTTGGCGTAATAACATCTATGTTTACACCCTCATTTTTTTCAGCATATTCAGTAAGAATATCCTTTAAATTCGATTTAGATAGCATATAATCAGCCACTATTTCGTCACGACACACACCAAGCCTTGCAAGCAATATTGTAGACACCACACCTGTTCTGTCCTTGCCTGCACTGCAAAAATACATCACATTTGTACTGCTTTTTTCTATAGTGTCTATGATTTCCCACATTTTATTGTCAACCATTTTTATGTAAGATTTCGCTACCTCATCTGCATTTTTGGGCACTATATTGCCACCGGTTACAGGCAGATTTAAGTATGTAAACTCATTTATATTAGCCCATTTACACGGTTTATTTGCTACTTCTTCAGGGGTTCTTAGGTCAATAATTGTGGTTATTTTGTTATGTATCAGCCATTTAATTTCTTCACTATTCAACTTATTTGGCACGTCACTACGAATATATTTATAAGATTTTAATATAGCTCTTGTGTTGTTTGTGGACTTAAACAAGCTTTTCATAGTCTTTTCCTCAACAAAAATATAGGTTATTCATACTTATAAATAGCAACAGCAAAGCTAGCCTAAAAGCGTTATGTTTTTAAGCTAAAGCTGTTTTTATTGTTTTTTTGAATTAATCGTTTCTTAAAGCCTCGTTTAAGATTTCCTCTGTATCATACTTGCTAGCCTTTTTCGGTGTAGCTTTCGGTGCTACAGGTTTAGCAGTTTTTCTTTGTTGAGGTCTTTGCTGAGGTTTTTGTTGTGCTCTGTTTGTGTTTGTTGTCGGTCTATTTTGAGACGTACCAGCAGTGTTTGCAGTACGTGTTTTTGGTGATTGTTGTCTTTGAACAGGTGGTTTAGGCGCTGTGTTTTGAGGTCTGCTAGGTGGTGTTTGTGCTGGTTTGTTAATGCTTGTTGTTTGGCTTTGTCTTGCTTTAGCAATGTCTATTTTAGTGTAAATATCACTAATAGACTCTTCTTCTGGGTTGCTTTTAGTAGAAATTGACCAAATTAATAGTGCAATCAAGCCTACAGAACCTATAGCTATGCATGTTAAACCTATTGTAAAAATTAGGTTGCTTATGCTATTTTCGGTCTCGTTTAATGTGCCAATTTGCACATAGTTATCTGGGTATTCTACCTCTGGGTTTGTTCCTGTTTCATCTGCTGGTGTATCTATAAAAGACTGAAAACCATCTTCTGAACTATCTGTGTTATCGTTACCGTCGTTGCTATCGTTGTTATCTGTAGTTCCAGCTAAGCTGTCACTGCTTTCTTCACTTTGTTCTTCGCTACTGCTCGTGTCTTCGCTACTTGTGTCCTCACTGCTTTCATCGCTCGATGATGAACTATTTTCATCACTGCTCTCGCTACTTTCTTCCTCTGATGAAGAAGAGCTTGTAGTCTCTTGAGGTGCTTCTTCTGTTCCCTCGTGTGGTGTAATACCTGCAAAAACAGCAGGCGCACTCATATTTATAATTAAAAGCATTGCACACAATAAAGATAATCTCTTTATTAAATTCATACTTAATTCTCCGTATTTAATAATATTAATAGCTTTAATTTATGCTATCTAACATATTTTAACATAAAAAGACATTAAATACAATAGCAAAATAGCAAGTTTAAAGCATTTTAGAATTAATTAGATGATATGTTTTTAAAATAGCCGTTTGTGTTTTAGCGTCTTTAATCTCGTTTTTCATAACCATATCTAGTGCTTTGTGTATATTAATTTTCTCAACTTGCAAAAATTCGCCCTCGTCCAGTTGCATATCCAAAACTTCATCTACTCTGCAAGCCCATATTCTTATAATTTCTCCACAATAGCCAGGTGTTGGGTATAAATCTCCTAAATACACATAGTTTTTGCCTGTTGTACCGGTTTCTTCTCTTTGTTCACGCTTCATAGCCTCAAAAGGGTCTTCACCTTTTTCTAGCTTACCTGCTGGGATTTCAAGCACTACTTCTTTATAAGGGTATCTGAACTGGCTTACAAAAAAAGCGTCATCGTTTTCGTCAACTGCAAGCACGCAAACTCCACCACCGTGCTCAACTACTTCACGTTTTGACTTGCTACCGTCTTCAAGCTCTATGTCGTCTACTTTAACTGTTATTATTCTTCCCTCAAATTTAATCTCGCTACTTATAGTCTTTTCTGTTAATATCATTTTATGCTCCTTTTTCTATAACTATCACATATTTTATTTTCTTACCATAAGTACATTTTATTACAACACAAAGAAAATTGCAAGTTATGTTATGCAACAATAAAATTATGTGTGTTCAGCAAATCTTGTTGAAAAAAATATTTAACTGTTATATAATGACTTTATACAATTAAATAGGACGTGAATATTTTGAATAAAAAAACTATACTTATAATTTGTTCGGTAGTTCTTGCAGTGTCTGCACTGCTGACTATTAGATATATTTTTAGCGATAATGATGAAATCGTGACAGAAACAGAGGAAAGTGCTGTGCCTGTTAAAGTGATTAACCTAGAAAACAGTAGCGAAGGCACGTACTTAGATTACTCCGCTTTAATTCAGCCAAAAAGCATGGAGCAAGTTAACTTTGCGACAATTGGCACAGTGCTTGAACTTTATGTTAAAGAGGGCGACGACGTTGTGGCTGGTCAAGAGGTCGCAAAGCTTGACGATAGCACTGCACAGGATATTTTGGACTCTGCTTATAACAGTATGGTGTCTGCACAGAACACTTTAAATGATGCTAAATCTACTTATGAAAGCGCAAGAAACGAGTATAATTCTTACATAAATTCTACCGAAAGTGCAGAGGAAATCGCTAGGTTGAAGTCCGTATATGAGGACAGCCAAAAAGAGGAAGACGCACTGCAAGACGAGCTTGATAATCTTGAACTTTTGTTGGTGGACGAAAATGAAGCTGTTGATACAGCCCAAAATAATTTTGATATCGCAACTGCTGATTACAACGCAAAAAGCGAGGAACTAGCAAACGACCCAGAGAATGTCGAAAAGCAAGAAGCTGTAGATAATGCAGAAGTAATTCTTGAAGAAAAAAGAGAGGAACTAACACAGGCACGAGTAGAACTTGCTGAGGAAGAAGTGACAGTTGGTAAAACTCAAACAGTTTTGGAGCACGAGGCTGCAAGTTTGCAAACTCAGCTAAGATATTCTCAATATCAAGCAGCAGAGACTACCGACATAGCACGTGAAGAACTGCTTGAAACCAACATGAACACAGCAAATTTAGCATATAACACTGCTAGTAACTACCACCAAACCACTGTTGATGCTTATAATTTGGCAGAGCAAAGTGCTGAGGACAAAGTGTACTACGCTAAAACTAATGGAACTGTTATAAGCATTATTAGCGAAGAGGGCAACATGGCAACGCCTCTTGCACCTGTTTTGGTTATAGGTTCTCACGAAATGGTTGCAGAGTTTGGCGTTAGTGCTTCTGATTACGATAAAATAAGTGCTGGCAACAGAGCCGAAATTGAGATAGGCGACACTACTTATACTGGTGAAGTTATAAGTGTAGCGATTGTACCTGACGAGACAACAAGAACATACCTAACCACTGTTAGCATAGAAAATCACCCAAATACACTTGCGTTAGGTGAGTTGGTTAAGGTTAAAATTAGCTCTGGTGAGCAAAGTGGTATATGGCTTCCTTTGAATATTATTATGAATGACGGAACTGATTATGTTTATATAATAGAAGATAACAGAGCTGTTAGAGTGAACATTGAACTAACAGAAATCAACGAGGATAAAGTTTTGGTAGAGGGGCTGAAAAACGGTGATATGGTGGTTAGCCAAGGCATGAAAACCATAGAAGTCGGAACTTTGGTTAGCGTGGTAGAATGATATGGTTTTTAAGAAGATAATAAAAACACTAATCTCTAACCGAGTTTTGGTTGTGGTTTTTTGTTTGATTTTTGTGGCTATTGGTTTATATACTTACTACATAATTCCAAAACAAGAAAACCCTGATACTTCTGTTGCGGCAGCAGTTATAACCACAGTGTACCCTGGCGCTACTCCTGAGGAAGTAGAGATTAATGTTACTAATATATTAGAAGAAAAAATCGCAGAGCTTGACAGTATCGATTACTACACAAGTTCTAGCATGAACAGTGCGTCTGTTGTGGTTATCATGTATGACATGGACGTAACTATAGATATGGTTGAAGACGACTTGATTAAGGCAATTGACAGCGTGCAAAGTAAATTACCAAGCACTGCCTATGAGAGCGAAGTCGAGACAGATGTTGTTGCTGACAACCAGTTTATCATAAGTATCTCAGGCGAAAATTACAGCGATAACGAGATAAAAGAGTACTCTAAAATAGTGCAGTCTAAAATCAGTGACGTTGACGGAATTGAAAGCGTAACTGTTGACGGAATTAGAGAGCAACAAGTTGTGGTTGAAGCTGATTTAGACAAGCTGAGAACTTATGGTCTTAGCATTGAGAATATTTTGCAACTTATGCAAGCACAAAATGTGTCTATTCCGTCAGGCAGTATTGATTACGAAAGTGGAACGATAAATGTTAATACACCAAGTGTTTTTGAATCTCTAGTGGATATTGAAAACACCGTTGTATCAGGTTCTACTGAATCTTTAAGTTTTGTTAAACTTAAAGATGTAGCCGACGTATTTATCGAAGATGTTGGAAGCTATTATTATGCACAAGACGGCGAGAACGCAGTTTTGATAACTGGAACTATAGAAGACGGGCTTAACTCTGTTAATGTTGGTACTGAGCTTAGAAAAGTTATAGACGAAGTTAAGTTATCCTTACCTAGCGACTTGCTTTTTCATGAAGTTATGTACGCACCAGCTGATATAGAAACGTCTATTAACGACTTTATTTTAAGCCTTTTGCAAAGTATAGGCTTGATTATTGTTGTGGTTATGATAGGTGTGCATTTAAGAAACGGACTTGTTGTGTCTATCACATTGCCACTTTCTATTCTTGCAACCTTTATGGTAATGTACCTTTTAGGAATGGGTTTTCACTTTATATCAATCGCTGCTCTTATTGTGTCTCTCGGTATATTAGTGGATAATTCCATTGTTACAAGCGAGGCTATTCAAGCAAATATAAATACAGGACTAGATAAAACAAAGGCGATAACCAATGCTGTAAAAACCAATGCAATGCCAGTGCTTACCTCAACACTCACAACAATTGTCACCTTTGGTATAATCTATTTTGTGCCAGGTGTTGTGGGGCAAGTAGCTGGTGAAATTCCAACTGTTGTTATTGCAGCACTTGTTGCTAGTTATTTTGTAGCAATGCTAATTATACCTGTTTTTGCGTTTATGGTTTTTAAACCAGAGCCTAAAAAACGTGTGGAAAACAGAAGCCTTTTAAAAAGATTTTTTGTAGCACTGCTTAGCTTTGGGTTATCACACAAGAAAAAAACAGTTGCACTAGCGTTTGTTACTCTAGCAGTTAGTGGATTACTCGCAAGCCAATTAGGTTTGCAATTTTTCCCAGTGGCAGACAAACCGATAGTGTATATTGATGTGGAAAGCGAGAACATGTCTTTCTCCACAACGGAGCAAATATGCGAAGATATTAACGAGGTTTTGGATAAAGAGATACTTATAGATAATTACACTTACGCAGTAGGAAAAGGCTTGCCTAGCTTTTTCTTAACAGTTCCACACACAGCAGAAGCTGACAATGTGTCTCAGTACATGTTGCAGTTAAATTCTTTAGAGATAGAAAAACATGGCGGCGTAGAAAACTGTGCTAGATATTTGCAAAACTTAATAAGTTCTAACATTGCTGGTGCTGATATCACTGTTAAAAGCTTGGAGTATTCTATTCCTACAGAAGCTAGGCTTACTTATAGCATTAGTGGTGATGATTTAGATGAAATTCACAGAGTAACTGAAGAGTTAACTGAGTTTTTGAAAAATACTGACGGAACAGAAAATGTTAGAAATAATATAGTTGTGAACCAATATGAATACAACGTAGGCTTAGACAGCGAGGAGTTATCTGGTTATGGATTGTTGAAGTATGACGTTGTTAAGCAAATCAACACAGGTTTAATGGGAGCAACTGCAAGCACTTATAGCGCCGACAACAACAATATGGATATTGTTGTTAGGTGTGATATAAATAATTTAAGCGATTTAGAGAACTTGCAAATTGTAGGTTCGGTTGCAAATTCTAAAATTCTTTTAGGGCAAATTGCAGATATCCAACTAGTGCCGACTACTCCTATTATCAGCCATTACAACGGCGATTATTATGTGAATGTGTTGAGTGAAGTCGCACCCGGTGGTAGCAGTTTTAATATAGAAAACTATGTTGACGAAAACTACTTGCAAACTGCCGATTTACGTGATGTTGACATCACAACTTATGGCGAGGTTAGCAACATGATGGACCTTGTTGTATCTCTAGGAATAAGTGCTGTTTTTGCTGTGTTTGTGATTTATGTTATACTCTTTATTCAGTTTAAAGACTACAAAAAGCCACTTATTATTTTAACAAGTATACCACTTAGTTTAATAGGTTGTTTCTCTGGTCTTTGGATTTTACAAATGGATATACAAGCTATGGCAATGCTAGGTTTAGTAAGTTTGTTTGGCATAGTTGTAAATAACGGAATTTTACTTATTGAAGCAATGGACGCTCACCTTGCAAATGGTGAGAGCATTAACGAGGCTTGCAGACTGGGTGTTGAGGAACGCTTTAGACCGATAGTTTTGAGCGCTACCACAACCTGTATAGGGCTTGTTCCGTTGATAGTTTCAGGTGACTCTATGAGTAGTCCTATGGCGACAGTGCTGATGTTTGGATTGATATTCTCAACGCTTTTAACAATGGTTGTTGTCCCTGTATTATATAGTATAGATGAAGAAAAAAAGAAGAAAAAAGCTAGAATAGCTTTTCACCAGACAAAATAATATAATCTCTAAAAAATATTGCTTAAATATTTACAATAAATATAGGAAGCTGTCACATTAAAGTAAATCCACACAAAAATCTATGCTTATGTAGGGGCGAGCTGTGCTCGTCCGAAAGAATAGGTTTATGTAAACTAAATATATATAGTTAATTTTATGTTTTCAAGCAATATTAAATCAGAATTATTATAATTCGCACATAGCTCTAACGGACGAGCACAGCTCGCCCCTACGTTATCTTTGTTAATTTGTATATTTTAGTAAAGATTTATCTAAATGCGATTTTGCCACAATGGTTTATTGATGAGCTGAGAGCTATAACAGATATAAAAAATAAAGTGTAATGGAGTATTAAAATGATAATTAGAAAATCTACAGAAAAAGATATACCAAACATGGTTAAGATATATGAGCAATCTCGAAAAGCTATGAAGGACATGGGCATTGACCAATGGCAAGGAGAGACACCAAACGCAGATACAGCGATACAAGACATAAAAAATGATTATTCTTATGTATGCGAATTAGACGGAGAGATTATCGCAACTGCTGTTATATATGTAGGAAACGAGCCGACTTATGACAAGATTTATGACGGAAAATGGCTGACTGAGCTTAACGAGTACGGAGTAATTCACAGGTTAGCAGTATCACCAAACAACAAAAAAAGCGGAGTAGCCATTAAATTAATGGACTACGCCGCCGATATATCTATAAAAAATGGTGTCTCATTACGCTGTGATACCCATATTGATAATTTGCCAATGAGAGGAGCCATGGAAAAGTTTGGTTTTGTTTTGTGTGGAACTATTGTAATTGATGATGGTACACAGCGTGTAGCTTATGAAAAACCACTTCTTAGCCTGTAGTAACTGGTTGAGTATACGCTGACAATGTTAGTGTGATTTCAATGTTTGTTTGTCCTGCTAATGCACGGTCGATAACTAAAGTAACTGTGTCGCCTGCGCTCTTTGTTGCTAAAACAGAAGCTATAGTGCCTGATGTTGTAACGTCTACACCGTCAATACTTCTAATAACATCGCCTTGTTGAATTCCAGCAGCGATTGCGTTTTCGCTTGTTACTTCTGCAACATACATGCCTGGGTTTAAGCCATAGAAACTAGCTGTCATGCTGTCTAGGAAAGTGCCACTTACACCTATAATTGCACGGTTTTGAACATAACCATAGTTTTTAAGGTCTGTTAGTATCGGTTGAGCATCATTAATAGGAATTGCAAAGCCTAAACCTTCATAATCTACTGATGAATATTTAGCTGAGTTAATACCAATAACTTGGCCATACTCGTTAACAAGTGCGCCACCAGAGTTGCCTGGGTTGATAGCTGCGTCTGTTTGGATAGTGTTCATAATATAGCCTGATTCGCCAGATGTAATCTCTCTATCTAAAGCACTTACATAACCAACTGTTACAGATGAGCTAAGTGCTAAACCACCTGGGTTACCGATAGCCACAACTTGTTCGCCAACACTAAGATCATCAGATGAACCAAACTCTGCTGGTACAAGAGATAAACCAGATGTATCACGAATTTTGATAACTGCTAAGTCAGTAACTTCATCTTCACCAACTACGTCAGCTTCTGCAACTGTGCCGTCGTGTAAAACTACTTTTATGTTAGTAGCGCCCTCAACAACGTGAGCATTAGTTATAATGTAGCCATCTGCAGACATTATAACGCCTGAACCTTCACCAGCTGGACTTACTTCTGATTCAGCAGTAGATGAATTAGTACCAAATGCGCCAAAACCATTGGAATTTACAATTTGATAGTTTTGAACTGTCACAACAGATGGAATTACTTTTTCTGCAATTTGTTCTGTTGTAAGTTTGCCTACTTCAACATTCATTTGCTCTGCTGTATCATCTTGCACTGTAGCAATTGTGAACGCTGGTATATTTGTAAGTTCAGATTCTGAACTGATTGCGATAAATCCAGATTGTATCATCATTAATAAAATGCTTACAGATAACACACTGGATACCACTGCCGCTAATGATACTGTTAAAACAGTTTTGCCACTTCCTGATTTTGTTTTTACTTTTGCAACTGGTGGCGGTGGAGGCGGTGGATTTGTGGCATAAGTCATCGGTTTTTGTGCCTGATAATTATTATATGGATTACTGTTATACTGATTATTTTGTGGTGGAGTATAGCTAGTAGTATAAGGGTTACTGTTTGTGTTTGGAGCAGTTTGACTGCTTGTTTCCTGAGCCTGTGATGTATAAGCTTGTTCGTGACTAGTAGCTTCTACTTTTTTGTCTTGTTCTGGGTTTGGATTGTTGTTTGTATTATTATTGTTTCCATAAGGGTTATACATAATTATCTCTCCTTTATATTTTAAGCTGTTGCTTTTGTTTATTTATCTTACAACTATATTATTGAGCTTTTGTGTGAATAACAAGTGATAACTAAATAATACTTATGAGAAACATTATGAAAAGTAAATGTTTTGGCAATTATAGTTCGATAATTCCACCTATATCATATAAGGGTTTTTCAGTTAACTCTGTTATATCATAACCTTTTTTATGAATAAACTCTCTTATATTATTTCCGTCTGGGTGGTGATTTAAACAACCAGTAAAAAGAATTTTGTCGCCCACTTTTCCACTTGCACCTCCAATAAATCCGTAATCATATCCATCTAATATAATGTGACCGTGTTCAATTTTCAACACATCAACACCGTGACTGTTTAAAACTTCATGTATATTAGCATCGGCAGTTATAACAGATTTATCATCAATAACGCAAGTGCTACATTTTGCATAACCTTGATTTATATGATGAAAACTATAGCCGTTTTCAGTTAAGTATTGATACAATAATATATCAATGCTTTTTTTATTTGCGTAAAAATTTTTGCCAAGAATTAAGCAGTTAAGCAAGCAATCTTTCGGATAAGTTTTTTCGCTTATATTATTAGTATAACTTAATTTATAATCTTTAATAATAATTTCGCTTTCTTTTAAAACAAAAGCTTCTTTCTCATTAACTTTAATAAACTGCATGTCTGCATGGTGTGAGACTTGCCACGGCAAAAATGGATATGACTGCGTGAAGACACTGTCATATCCTGATTTTTTTAGCTTATTAGTTATATGTTCATATTGATTAGATACTAAAATTCTCATTTTAATTGCAACACTTGTTAAAAGCTTCCCCTATATTTTTAACGCCAATAATTTCAATATCATCAACTAATTTCAACTTTTGAACATTATGATACGGCAATACACAACGCTTAAAACCCATTCTTTTAGCTTCGCTAAGTCTAGCTTCTGCATGGTTAACTGCACGGATTTCACCAGCTAGTCCAATCTCACCAAACACTAGTGTATCTTCTCTAATCTCTGTGTCTTTTAAGCTAGATACCAAAGACATTGCAGCAGCTAAGTCAACTGCTGGTTCGTCAAGTTTTAAACCACCAACTACATTCACATACGCATCTAGGTTAGAGAAGAAAAACCCAGCCCGTTTCTCTAAAACAGCTAAAATAAGTGTCATTCTGTTATAATCATAACCTGTTGCAGTTCTTCTAGGGTTACCAAATCCTGTTGTACTTGCAAGCCCTTGAATTTCTGCAAGAATAGGTCGAGTACCCTCCATAACTGCTGTTACACATGTGCCAGAAGCATTCTTAGGGCGACCCTCAAGCAAAGCTTGTGACGGATTTTCCACCTGAGTTAGTCCGTCGCCTCCCATGTCGAAAACACCAATCTCGTTTGTAGAACCATAACGGTTTTTAACAGCTCTCAAAATTCTATATGTCATGTGCCTGTCACCCTCAAAATACAGAACAGCATCAACAATATGTTCCAAAACTTTAGGGCCAGCAATTGCACCGTCTTTGTTAACGTGTCCTACAATAATTGTAGGGATATCAAGACTTTTTGCGCAACGCATAATCGCATTTGTGCTCTCTCTAACCTGTGTAACACTACCAGGTGAGGACGAAATATCTGGGAAATTCATGGTCTGGATAGAGTCAATCATAACAATGTCAGGCTTCTCTACATTTATTTGCTCTGTGATATATTGTACATCAGTCTCTGTTAGAACTCTAAGCCTGTCACTCGACACACTAAGTCTCTCTGCTCTAAGCTTAATTTGTCTAGCACTTTCCTCGCCAGATACATACAAAATATCTAGATTTCTGCCAAGGTATTCACAAACTTGCAAAAGAATAGTCGATTTACCAATGCCGGGGTCACCACTTATAAGCACAAGAGAACCCTTAACAATTCCACCACCAAGCACACGGTCGAACTCAGATAAACCAGTTTGGTATCTGTGCTCGTTCTCTGTGTTAATCTCGTTAATAAACATCGGCTTACTGCCTGTTCTTGACAGAGAAGAACTGCTATTTTTTGCAGTAGTCGCTACAGCTACGCTCTCTTCCATGGTGTTCCAACTGCCACAATCAGGGCATTTGCCACTCCACCTAGGGTTTTGGTAGCCACATTCAGAGCATGTATAAACAGTTTTATTTTTAGCCATAAGAAAATTCCACCTTTTATATAAAACAAAGAGGCTGTGTAACACAACCTCCAATAATCATTAAATTATTTACGGATACCTAGAACGCTGATAATAGCACGGTATCTTTCGATATCAATTTTAATTAGGTAGTTAAGAAGACTTCTTCTTTGACCAACCATCATTAATAGACCACGGCGTGAGTGGTGATCTTTTTTATTGATTTTTAAGTGCTCAGTTAAATCTTGAATTCTTTTTGTTAAAAGAGCGATTTGAACCTCTGGAGAACCTGTGTCGCCTTCGTGACGTGCGTGTTGATTAATGATTGCTTGTTTTTCTGATTTTAGCATAATTTCACCTTTTCCGAAGCATATAAGCTTCTAATTTAATTAGCCCGAACCACAGCAAAAGGGGGTGAATCCTTTACCCGTGATTTGGGTAGCTCACATATTATAGCATGAAAAATAAAATTTGTAAAGATATTTTTAGCCTAAAACACGCCGATATACATAAGTATCAATAACAAATGACACTATGGTTCACAAAATAAAAATATACAAATTATATTTTAAAATAAGCTTGTATTTTAATGTTTTTTCTGTTAAAATTATTAGGATAATACCCCATGTTTAGCAGTATAACGAGCTAAAACAAGCTTTTGGTTGGTTTTATTGTTAAACCACAGGGGAAGTTTTTAGCGCTACAGAGTTAGCAAGAAAGGACACATAATGTTTGAAAATTTTAAAGTGTTTGAAACTGAGTTCGCAGGCAGACCACTTGTTATAGAAACAGGTAAAATGGCTCAGTTGGCAAACGGACAATGCTTAGTTCGCTATGGCGAGACTACAGTTCACGTTGCAGTTACTGCATCACAAAAACCAAGAGACGGAATAGACTTTTTCCCATTATCAGTTGATTTCGAGGAAAAATTATACTCAGTTGGTAAAATCCCAGGCTCTTTCTTAAAAAGAGAAGGCAGACCAACAGATAAAGCTATCCTAGTTTGCAGAATGATAGACAGACCTATCAGACCTCTTTTCCCAAAAGATTTAAGAAACGATTGCTCTATCGTTTGCACAGTTATGTCAGTAGACCCAGATTGCTCTCCTGAAATTGCTGCAATGGTTGGTACTTCAATCGCTCTTTCTATCTCAGATATCCCTTGGAACGGCCCTATCAGTGGTGTTTCTGTAGGTTATATCGACGGAAAATTTGTTATGAACCCTAACTTAGAGGAAAGAAAACTTAGCGAAATGGCTGTTACAGTAGCTTCTACTTCTGACAGAGTTGCTATGATTGAAGCTGGCGCTAACGAAATTCCTGATGACGTTATGTATGAGGGAATTATGGCAGGTCATGCTGAAAACCAAAAAATCATCGAGTTCATCAACGGTATTCAAGCTGAAATTGGCAAAGCTAAATTTGATTATACTTCTAACGAGCCAGACGAAGAAATGTACGAAGCTGTTAAAGCTTTCTGTATTGACGAAATGCGTCATGCTCTTGACACAGACGACAAACTAGTTCGTGACGAGAGAATGAAGCCTATCACAGAAAAAGTTCACGAGAAATTCGATGAAATTTATCCTGATGATAAAGCTAAAATTGACGAGTGCCTATATAAAACACAAAAATACGTTGTTAGACGTTGGTTATTAGACGACGGAAAACGTGTTGACGGCAGAGGAATGGATGAAATTCGTCCACTAGATGCACAAATCGACTTAATCCCTAGAGTACACGGCAGTGGTATGTTTACAAGAGGTCAAACTCAAGTTCTAACAATCGCTACTTTAGGCTCTGCAAGAGAAGAACAACTTCTTGACGGTATCGACGAAGAAGCTTCTAAAAAATACATGCACCACTACAACTTCCCATCATACTCAGTTGGTGAAGCTAAACCTTCAAGAGGCCCTGGTAGACGTGAAGTTGGTCACGGCGCATTAGCAGAGAGAGCTTTAGTGCCAGTTATCCCAGAGGAAAAAGATTTCCCTTACACAATCCGTTTAGTATCAGAAGTTCTAAGCTCTAACGGCTCTACTTCTCAAGGTTCTATCTGTGGTTCAACACTTGCTCTAATGGCTGCTGGTGTTCCAATCAAAGCTCCAGTTGCTGGTATCTCTTGTGGTCTTATCACAGAGGGTGACAGATGGATGACTATGGTTGACATTCAAGGTGTTGAGGACTTCTTTGGCGACATGGACTTTAAAGTTGCAGGTACAAAAAATGGTATCACAGCTATCCAAATGGATCTTAAAATCAGTGGTTTAACACCAGAGATGATTAAAGAAGCTTTACACAAAACAAATGTTGCTAGACAATTCATTTTAGATGAAGTTATGCTAAAAGCTATCGCAGAGCCAAGAGAGCAACTTTCAGAGTACGCTCCTAAAATGCTTTCTACAACTGTACCTGTGGACAAAATCCGTGAGGTTATCGGTTCTGGTGGTAAAGTTATCCAAAAAATCTGCGCTGAGTGCGACGTTAAAGTTGACATCGACGACGAGGGTAACTGCTTCGTTTCTGGTATTAACTATGACAACTGTAAACGTGCTTTAGAGATTATTGATACTATCGCAAACGACCCAGAAGCTGGTTCTTACTATGCTGGTAAAGTTACAAGAATTATGGACTTTGGCGCATTTGTTGAGATAGTTCCTGGTAAAGAGGGCTTAGTTCATGTTTCTAAACTAGATGTAAAACGTGTTGAAAACGTAGCTGATGTTGTAAGCATTGGTGATGTTATCAAAGTTAAAGTTTTAGAGATAGACGAAAAAGGCAGACTAAACCTAAGCCGTAGAGACGCTATGATAGACCTTGACGGTGCTGTTGCTGAGAATGTTGTGTCTGACGCTCCTAGAAAGCCTAGACCTAACAACAATTTTAGAAGAAACGATAACAGAAGAAACAACAATAACTAATATATTTTATGAGCTTACTGAATTAATATTTGGTAAGCTCATTTTTTCAGAGATTATCGCAACTAAATAAAAATAAACAATAATTGTAGATTTTCGTGATTTAATTTCATGATTATACAACTGTTTAGCTTTATTTTGCATATCTTTTTGCTTGTAACAGTGATATAATATAATTACAATAACATATACTTCTCAATTTAATTTCGAGAAGTTATACTTATTTATAATCTGTGAATTAATAAGAAAAGGCGATGATTTTTTGAAATCAATTATGATTAAATGGGAGCAAATTGTATTGCTATTTATCGGCGTAATTTTGATAACCATGACCTTTGTTGGGTACAGTTATTTCGGTCCTCACAATATCCTTTTTGTCGAAACAACACTATATGTTTCGATAGCATTAACACTTTCCATAGCTATAATTACTATATATAATTTAATTAGAACGATGACTTTTTCTAAAATTTATATTATTGTAGAAGCTGTTGCGTTGGCAGTTTTTGCACGGCATTATTTAGATACGCTAAAGCGTGCTGCTGTGAGAGAACATATTACTGTAGAATTTATGTTTTCAAAAGGTATGTACATTGTCCTGTTGTTAATACCTATTTCTATTATACTTCAATATTTTTTTCAAACTCAAAAACGAAAGAATAGCATTAATACGACAACACAACAATAAATGCACAAAAATGGACTGCGACAATCTGTCACAGTCCATTCTTTTGTTTGAATTAAATTATCCGTTATCCTTATTTTTAACAAAGAAGTTAACACGAATTTGGCTAGGCAACATCATTTTCATGCTATCTAAAATTCTTTCACTTGGGTCGAAAACTATCAGTGTGTTTCCTGTTTTTTTGCAAGGAGCTATGATATATATTGCTTTGTCTGAAGCAGGGTTTTCAGAAGCGATAATTGTTTTATCAAATCTTCTGTTTTTTAGCTTGTCTGCATTTTTAGCATAATATCCCATGTCTTCAACTTTGTTAGTTTCAAAACCAGTTAATCTTTTTCTAGAACGCATGTTGATGATTTTATCTATAGTTAAATCACCATTTGTGAAAGCGTATTCATATTCAACTTTAGTAAATCCAATTAAATAGTATAAACCGAAGCATACACCAGCAGTTAACATAAAAGGAATTGATATTCCGACTATCGGAGTTAGAAATAGAACAGAAGCAGCAACTAAAAGTATAGACAGCACCACTCCACCAAAAATCATCAGATAGTCCTTACTATCTCTTTTTTTCTTTACCATGTATTCTACAAAAACATCAGCTGTATATCTTGCCATATTATTTCTCCTAAACTTTATTATTGTTAAATTCTAACATGAATTATAAAATAATTCAAGTATTTTTTATTTTATTTATGTGATTTTTGTGTGATTATTCATGTTAAACAAGTTGACAATACTAATTTTATATGATAATATGAAAATATTATATTGAAAGGTGGTGAAAGGTTATGAAAACAAGTGTTTATTCAAAAGAATTATACTGTGGTATGATTAAAAATGAAAGAGCAGTAAAAATGGCTTTATCATGGGAAAAACACGCCCTTTTATCAAAAGAAAACCATATTTTAGCGTTCAATTTTGGCTATATATGGGATAAGTGCGTCCATTTTTATGATAAAGATTGTTTTAATCGCCTTTCACTTTGTGATACTGCTGTATGACGCTTTAATGCTATACAGTTAATTTCCCTGTGATGATTAAACAATCGTTGCAGGGCATTTTTATGCCCAAATTTAAGAAGAGAGGAGCATTTTATATGCTTAAAAAATATAAATACACTGCGATAATGGTGTTTAAAGCAAAAATAAACGACGGAATTATCGGATTTCTGCCTAGCATTGCTTTAAAAATTGTACACGCTGTGCCACTAATGTTTTTGTGGACAGTTCTTGCAAACAGTGGAGTAGACACAGGTATGAGTCTTGAAGCTCTGCTTACATACACCTATATAAACATGGCTTTTAGCAACATTTTGAATGTGCAAACCATGCTTTCTGCGTGGAATTATTCAGGAGAACTTGCAAACCTTTTCACAAGACCATATCCGATACTTGGGCAAGTTGTTGCACATACTGTAGGTTCGTGGATATTTAACCTAGCTTTTGTGACACCAGTTTTGTTAATTATTGCACCATTTATCGGAGTTAACATAGTTCCAGCACACGGAGCATTTTTCATAAGCCTTGTGCTATGCATAAGCTTAGGTTTTGCGATAGACTTAATCTTTGCGTGCTTTGCAATTCAGCTAAAAGGCATAACTTGGCTTGTGACAGTTATTAGAGGTGCAATGATAGCATTGTTTTCAGGTGCAGTAATTCCGTTTAGATTACTACCATTTGGGTTAGAGATAATATTCGTATATCAACCTTTTGGAAGCCTTAACAGTGCACCACTGTCTATTTTTGTGGGGACAGCTAATATACCACAAGTTATCATCACGCAAATTACTTGGAACTTCGTGATGTGGACTATAGCTTTGCTGTGGTTCAAAAAATCTAAAGAAAAGTTGGTGAGTTATGGTGGGTAAAATCAAACAAGTAATTAAGCTATGGGTTCTTCATGCAAAAATGGACTTAGCATGGCTTTTAAGAGATTTTGTGTTTGCAGTTTTAGCAATTTTTTCGGATTTCATAAGCTGTATAGCCTCTGTTATCAGCATATTTTTATTGGCTATAAGGTTTGACGGAATTGGAGACATGACAAGGTACGAAGTGTTTTTTATGCTAGCGTATTTCACAATAGTAACAGGACTTATGCAAATGTTAATGTGTGGTGGAAACATGGGGCATATCTCACGAGTAATCGGCAGAGGTCAGCTAGAACACATGTTAATTCAGCCAGTGCCTTTGCCAGTGCAAATCATCACAAGTGGCATTATTCCATTCACTGGTGGCAGTGCGTTTTACTCTGGAGTTGCAATGCTAATCATCGCTACAATTAACCTTGGTATAAGCATAACTTGGTGGTGGGTTTTTGCCATAATAGCAAGCGTTATCATAAGCTTTGCCATATATTTAGGCTTTATGTACTTGTTCTCAACCTTTGCATTTTATGCACCAGTTGGGGCAGAGGAGATAACGACATCAGTTGAAGAAGTGGTAGGGGTTGGCATGTATCCACTTTCTGGAATGCCAGCATTTTTGCAAATACCTCTGATAACAGTGGTGCCAACTGGGCTTTTAGGTTGGTTTCCAACTCTAGCACTTTTGGGTAAATCGCCATTAGATTTAAACCTGTGGTATCCACTAATTTTTGTGATACTACTTTGGATTATAACTACATATTTATTTAGAAAAGGAATGAAACATTATGTTAAAAAAGGAATTAATAGATACACAAACATCGGATTTCGTTGAGATAAAAAGTGTTAGCAAAATATATAAAAGACGTTTGAGAGAAAACGCTGGAAAAGGTTTGATAAAAAACTTATTTAACCCTCAAATTCAAGAGTTAAAAGCATTAGACAACGTGAGCTTTAACGTGAGACAAGGTGAATTTATTGCGTATGCTGGGCCTAACGGAGCTGGCAAAAGCACCACGATGAAGATAATATCAGGCATGTTACAACCAACTGACGGAGAGGTAAGAGTGCTTGGAATGTCACCTTTAAAAAATAGAGTAGAGATTATGAAAAACCTAGGGGTACTGTTTGGAAACAGGACAGAACTTTGGTGGGATCATCCTGTTTTGCAAAGTTTTGAATGGAAGAAAGGCGTGTGGGATATTGAGGAAAGCGTATATAAAAGAAATTTGGATATGGTGACTGATTTGCTTGATATAGGCGATATTCTCAAAACGTTTGTTAGAGAGCTATCTTTAGGTCAGCGCATGAAAGCAGACCTAGCGCTAATGTTGCTTCACTCACCTAAAATAATTTTGTTAGATGAACCTACCTTAGGGCTTGATGTTGTGGCGAAACGAAACATGATAGACTTCTTAAAAAAGATAAACAAAGAAGAAAGAACCACCATTGTGGTAACTAGCCATGACATGGACGATTTAGAGGAAATGGCACAGCGAATTGTGATGATTTCTGGTGGCAAAAAGGTTTATGACGGAGATTTCTCTGGCTTGAGAGACATAACAGGAAGCGTGACAAACTTTGTAGTTACAACTGAAAAAAACAAGCCTGAGATAAAGGGTGCTACACTGATTTCAGAAAGTGACGGAGTGTATGAATTTGAGATAAATTTGAACCGCACGCCAGTATCAAACCTCTTGCAAAAGCTATCTGAGATAGACGATATAAAAGACGTGGAGATTAAGAAAACGCCTATAGAAAAAGTGATAGTACAGTTATATGAAAACTGGAAAGCTTAAGATATTTAGGCATATTTCACAAAAATATACAAATTAATATTTTGTTAATATCTACAGAGTATAATGATGGTATAGTTCAAAAATTAACTGGAGGTGTAAGTAATGAAAAAAATATTACCATTAATAATTTGTGTGGTTTTAAGTGTAGGTTTAATATCTTGCAGTACTGAGACAGCAGATAACAGAGAAGCTACTACTGTCGAAGTGATTGAAAAACTATACAACATGCCTAACGATGAATTGGTGTATATGTATGCGACAGAAAACGCACCAACACAAGAAGAAATGATTGAGGGGTTTAATACTTTTTTTGACGAAAAATTAGCGACCTCTTTATTAGAGTCTTTCACACGTGCATCAAGTCCTGCAATAAATTTTTATATGGACGCATATATGCATGAGTACTCTACTGCTACAAAAGAGGTAACAACTTCTGTGTCTGAAACAGAAGAAAACAAGATAATGTATGAAGCAGTTCTTGTGCTTACAAAAGGTGATTTAGAAAAAGAGATAACCGCAAGTGGTGCAGTTCAGTTTGATGAAGAAGGCAAAGTGGATTATATCTCACAGTCGTTATCAGATAGCATAGATGAATTTATCACTTTTGAATAATACTTAATATTGGTATATTTAAAAGTGGCTGTGAATAAGTGTACCGACCTCCATATAGTTAGACTTTAGGTCTAACTTTTAGGGGTCGGTACACTTTTTTATTGTATCACAGCATCGCAGTTATTATGAGATTTTTTTGTAGAATTTTTCCACGCTTAATCCTTGAATTACAGTTGTAAATATAACCACTGCAAAAACAGAGACTATCATTATATGGAAGTTAGAACTTGATATTAAGTCAGAAGCTTCTATCATAAGAGCTAAGCTTAGTCCACCTTTTAACCCTGCCCAAGTGAGAAGCCCAGCAAACTTAGTTCTTGTTAAATTACCTGGGATTTTTTTCATAGGTATGCTAACCAAAAATACTCCTATATACCTTGAAATTGCAACAGAGATGACTACTGCGATGATAATAAGTACATGGTGGTTTACATAGATAAATATATTTAAAAAGAAAATACCTAAGATAATATATAGTAAAGAATTCAACAAATTGTCGACAACTTCCCAAAAATCATAGTACAGAGAAAAAGAATGGTCTTTGTTGTTTTTTTCTACATAAGTTGCAAAGTAAATTCCACATACAACAGAAGCAATAGCACTGGAAAAATCAAAATAATGACACAATATATAAGATGCACTAACTGCTAAAATACTAATAAAAATTTGTCGCACTTTGTCAGTCGTGGTTTTAAAAAGTTTAAACAAAATAAAACTTATAACTAATGCTACTAAAACAGCACCAAGAACTTCTTTTCCTAAAACTGTTAGAAAAGAAACCATATTTATAGAGCTTGAACCACTTTTTAAAGCGCCAGATATAGCGATAAAAATTGCAATACCTACTCCGTCATTAAGTAGAGATTCGCCCTCAATTGTCACAATTAAATCGTCTGATAAACCAACTTTTTTTAGAATACTAGTAGCAGCAATTGGATCGGTAGGTGAAATAATTGCGCCTAGCAAAAGGCACTCTATAATAGAAAATGATGTAAAACCTATTAGATATGTAAGAAGGTATAGTATAAACCCAAAAATAAAAGTAGATATTGTAGTTGTGACAAAAGCTAGTAGAGAAACAGGCTTTATATTTTTCCTTAACTTTTCAAAAGTTACTCCACAAGAGCCAGAAAAAAGCATAAAACACAATACACCGTTAATTAAATAGTCATTTAAATAATCAATAGGAAAACCTTTGGGCGTACTGTTATTGTCTATAATATAAGAAATTATTATATAGACTGCCCCAATAATAAAAGAGACTATTAAAAGGCTGATTTCAGTAGGGAGCTTAAGCGTTTTTTCATTGATATATCCGATAATCACTAAAACAGCTACAAAAACAACAAATACAGATAAAGCAATCATAACTATCCTTCTTTCTTTTTACATAATAAAAACTATATTTTTTGTTGAATTATAACATAAATTTATTGAATTTGAATGAACTTTGTTTTAATAATTACTTTTATGAAGCTAAAAAATAAAACAGCTATAACAAAAATTACTTTGTTATAGCCGAATAAATTAATTTGACTGATTTTTACTATATATAGTATAGGTGTTTTTGCCTCTGTTTTTAGACATATAAAGTGCAATATCTGCTGCACGGAATAAATCATCATAAGTTTCACCGTCTTTAGGAGCTACAGAAATACCTATTGATGTAGATATTGTAACGGCTTCTCCGTCGTCTGATACATAAGTTTTATGAAGTGACTCACATATTCTTTCTGCCATTCTGTGAGTGTCTTCTGGTGATAAGTGGTTTCTAACAAAAGCTACGTATTCGTCTCCACCAAATCTACCAATGTAATCATCAGAACGGAATAGGTGGTTAATTATACCATAAATATCAACTAAGGTTTCATCGCCATGTGCATGACCTAAAGTGTCATTAATCGATTTAAAGTTATCAATATCAAAAACAAATAATGTGCCTTCTTTACCACCGTCTTCTAGGTATTCAGATATTTTATTTTGCATAGCAATTTTGTTGTATGCTCCTGTTAGTGGGTCTACCTCAGATTGCTTAACTAAGTGTAGCTCTTTCTCTTTTTCTTCCGTGATTTCATCTAGTGTAGACAAAGCAAGAATGTCACCACTCTCTGTGTCTCGTCGTGTATTTATACGCAATCTATACCAAAAATAATCACTTCTGTCTATATTAACACTGTTTCCGTTTTCGTTAAACCCTATACCGTAAGACCTAAACTCGATAAGCGTCTCTCTCTCGCCTTTTTTATACTTTTTTACTAGGTTTTCTGGCACTATTTCGATAAGCTTATGCACGTCTTTTGGGTGAACCAAAGACAAATACTCGCTTGTTAAGTGTTCAGAAAAATCAGAAAAGGTATCTAATGTTAGCTCTTTTGAATGTATAATAACTCTTGTAGTCAAGTTAGTTGTGCAGTTGTATTCAACTACTACCTCTGCAAAATTAAACAGTGCATTGGTAAGCATTTCTGTTTTGTCTACCTTTTTCTCAAGCTCTGCTATAATTTTGCTGTATTTATCTTGAGAAACTAACATTATCATAAAAATGAGCATTGTATAAAACGCACCTAGTAACAAAATAGATAGCACAATTTGTTGAACAGCCAGTTGCATTATGTCAGCATCTACCTTATAAATAGTTACATTATATATATGGAACACAGTTATAAAAGACATTAATAAGGTTATAGGTTTAACTAACAAATTGTTTAATATGATATGTTTAACAGCTTTTGGAGGAACAAAAGTGATAAAGGCGATAAGCACCACAATATGCACCCATATAAAAGCTAATGTATTTGTTTCAAACAAATTTTGGGTGTGTAAAATGTCATACATTGAATTGCCGGTATACAAAGAGTGCACACCAATAACAATAGGTCGCAGTGTATACATGTGCAAAAATACGCCTGTCATAAGTCCAAGAATACCAATGTATCTATCTCTAAACAACAAAAAGGCTTCTATTAAAAAGACTGCTATTATTACGTTATAGCTTAAAACAGGACTAATAGAAAGGTTGTCTAAAAAAAATGGAGCAGTAAAACCGTTTATTAAGCTAACAATATATAAAATTGACGCATGAAAACGCTGACCTTTCACTATTCTTCTAGCTAAGGTCAATGACAAACAGGAATGTATTGATATTGATATTGCAAATATTAAGTAAGTTTGTATATTCATGTTTATTCCTTAAAAAAATAATAATATATATTAATTTTACCACATTATGTTGGGTTTTACAAGAACTGTGTTTAAAAAGATTTCATATTATTAAACAAAGATTTATAATATCTAAAAAAGTTACTATTGACAAAAAATTACATAAGTGTTATTATGTAATCAAACTTACATAAATACAATTATCAATGGAGGTAAATTATGAATTACAAAACAAGTGGCGTTTGCGCTAGAAACATTTCATTTGAACTAGACGGTACAAAAGTTAAATCCGTAAACTTCGAGGGTGGTTGCCCAGGTAACCTACTAGGAATATGCAAAATTGTAGAAGGCATGGAAGCTAGCGAGATTATCGAGAAGTTCAGTGGCGTTACATGTGGCAACAAACCAACATCATGTCCAGATCAACTGGCAAAAGCTTTGTCAGAAGCAGTTTAAGAAAAATCAATTTTATAGGAGGTTACTATGCTAGATAAATTTTCTTCTCTTGTAGACAAATTAGTTTACATAAGCACATTGTCTGAGATAAAAAATATTAATGAAAAACAAGATGATTTTAGTCTTAACACCATGCTTTATCGCAAAATTATTTGTACTGAATCAGGAAAGCATACGGTTTCTAGCATAGCTAACTTGCTATCAGTAGCAACAACTGCGGTAACACAAAAGGTAAATGAGCTTGAGAGAAAAGGTGCTGTAGAACGAAGACAGTGTGAAAATGACAAAAGAATTTCGTATTTATATGGGGTGGAAAAACACTGCCCTTGCAAAGATGCGTTAAGCAAAAGAGATACTTATGTGTTCTCTGAACTTGAAAAAACTCACACAAAAGAGGAACTTGATAAGTTTCTTGAAATATTCGAACAAATGAACAGTTTATATGTCGATTTTGACAAGGAAAATTAGGTGATTAAATGGGATTTGACCTAGATACAACTATTCCTGCATTAACCGTGTTTTTGCAAGGAATATTAAGCTTTTTCTCGCCGTGTATACTTCCGATAATACCTTTATATATGGGGTATTTGTCTGGAGGAGCTACACAAACAGATGAAAACGGCAACAAAAAATATAACCAAAAACAAGTAATGTTAAACACATTATTTTTTATCATAGGAGTTAGCTTTGCCTTCTTTTTACTAGGACTAGGGTTTTCTGCCTTAGGCTTATTTTTTACTCAAAACCAACTTTTATTCTCTAGAATTGGTGGAATAATCGTAGTTTTATTAGGATTAATGCAACTTGGCTTATTTACCAAGCCGTTTGGTGGCAAAGAATTCAAGCTTCCTATTAAAATAGATGTGCTAAGAATGAACCCGATAACAGCGCTTATCATGGGATTTACTTTCAGCTTTGCTTGGACACCATGCGTAGGACCCGCACTTTCAACAGTGCTAATTATGATTTCAAGTGCAAGTTCTACTACTCTAGGCATTACGCTTATGGCAGTGTATACTGTTGGATTTACGCTACCATTTTTATTAGTAGGAATATTTACAACTCAATGCTTAAACTTCTTTAAAAAGCACAAAAAAGTTGTTGCATACACCGTAAAAATAGGTGCTGTGCTGATGATTTTAATGGGCGTTATGATGATAACTGGCTTGATGAACGGAATTACAGGTTATCTTTCTTCCCTTGGTACTAATGTTGATTATAGCACTAGCGAGAGCGAAGATAGTTCTAATTCAGAAGCAACAAGTGAAGAAAGTAGCGAGGTTTCTGAAAACTCAGAGGAAACAAACGAGAGTGACGTTAGTGCAGATACTGCCGACACCGAGGCGATACCAGCGATTGATTTTGAGCTTCAAGACCAATTCGGCAACACTCACACTCTTGCAGATTACGAGGGTAAAGTTATTTTCTTAAACTTTTGGGCTACTTGGTGCCCACCTTGTATAGAGGAAATGCCTGACATTCAAGCGTTGTATGAGAACCACGGATTAAACGAAGAAGATGTGATTATTCTAGGCGTTGCAATGCCTAATGACGAAAACCAATATACACAAGAGGGTAGCCGTCAGGGTGTTGTGGATTTCTTAGATGAAAACGGTTACACATACCCAACTATTATGGATATGACAGGCGAACTAGCAGCGAGTTATGGACTTTCTGCTTTCCCAACTACCTTTATGATAGATGAGGACGGAAACGTGTTCGGATACGTACCTGGTGGTTTAACTTATGAGATTATGGAAAGCATTATAGAACAAACTATAGCTGGGTAATTATTAATAAGATAGCACTTTCAGAGTGTATTGTTGTAGGCAAGGGTTATGCTCTTGTCTACTAGCTGTATAATGAATGGAGGATAGCATGAAAAAGAAAAAAAGGTTGTTAGGCTTGGTTGTGCTTGTGTTGGTGATTGGAATTTTTGTAATAAACTACACAAAACCAGTGACTATCTCAGAACTAAGTCAAGGTGTAGAAATCACACAATATCAAGCAATAGAAGCCGTATTTATTATTGCACCAGAAGAGGAACATTCATCATTTGAAACTAGCAAACAAGAGGAGTTAAACGCTATTTTTGATATGTTTAGTAATCAAAAATTTAGAAAATCTCTTGGAAATTTAGTAAATCAAACATTTGATAGTCATAGAGTTGAAGACGGAGATTTTTCGTGGTACATTACTTTTCAAAGTGATGAAATTGTTATGCCAAATGGAAACAGCACGAGTGGGGATATACTTAAAGTGTCTAATTTTTATGGTGATTTAGAAATTAGATTTAATGGCGAATCATATATTTGCACAACAGATAATCAAGAAGAATGGTTGAAAAGTGTTATAGACTTATTTACTGATTTCGAACAGTCATACAGATAAAAGAGATTGTATGTTTCGTAGGGTCGGATTCCATATCCGACCGTATGATAGGCGAATTATTCAGTTAAATAAAAACGGGACGGATAACCCGTCCTCTACAACATTTTATACAAAAATTGCACAACAAGCAAATTGCACAATAAAATACTGTTATAATTATACATAAAAATAAGAATTATTCACATAAAATACATATAAGCATGATATATTATAAATAGGGTAAGGTAGAGCATAGTTTTAGTAAAAGGAGCAAAACTATGAAGAGTAAGAAAATTAAGATAACTGTAAGCCTTATTGCGATTTTTGTGATAATTGCAAGTGTTGTGTACTTTAATAATGGCGGTACGAAGATTGATGTAAACAGCGCAAGCATAAACACTAGTAGCATTAGCGAAAACGAGGTAGATGAAATTATGAAAGAAAACAATTTGAAAGTAATTTATTTAGCAGGTGGCTGTTTCTGGGGAGTTGAAGAATTCTTCCAAAGAATTGAGGGTGTGTATGATGTGACATCTGGCTATGCAAATGGTAGCACAGAGAACCCAACTTATGAAGAAGTTAGTTATGAAAACACAGGACACGCAGAAACTGTTAGAGTGTTGTACGACCCATTCAAGGTTAGTTTAACTCAACTTTTGGACAAGTATTTTGTGATAATCGACCCTGTTAGTGTGAATAAACAAGGTGGCGACACAGGTGTTCAATATCGCACAGGAATATACTACACTGACGAACTAGACAGAGAAACCATAGATAAAAAAATGGAAGAAGTTGCGAAAGAGTACGACCAACCACTAGCCGTTGAAGTATCTACTTTGGACAGCTTTTATCTAGCAGAAGATTATCACCAAGATTATTTGAAGAAAAATCCTAACGGGTACTGTCACATTAACTTGAACTTAGCAACAGAGGACAACAGCCTTGTTAAAGCCGAAGATTACAACAAGATTGAAACTGACGAGATAAAAAATATGCTTGATGACACACAGTATTATGTAACACAAAGTTGTGGAACGGAAGCTCCGTTTTCTAGCGAGTACGATAAATTCTATGAAGCTGGTATATATGTTGATGTAGTTACTGGTGAACCACTTTTTTCTTCTACCCATAAATACGACAGTGGCTCAGGCTGGCCAAGCTTCACACAACCTATCACACCACAAGTGGTGACTGAGGGTGAGGGAGACGTGAATGATTATACTGGTTTGGAACTTAAAAGCAGAGTCGGTGAGTCTCATTTAGGGCATGTTTTTAGTGATGGTCCTGAGGAAGATGGCGGCTTGAGATATTGCATTAATGGTGCGTCTTTGAAGTTTATTCCGTATGAAGAAATGGAAGAAGCTGGTTATGGCGATTTAATGCACCTAGTAGAAATAGACGAGTAAAATATTTAAGGCGATGAGTAGTTATTAACTCATCGCCTTATTTTGTTTCATTATCGCTCTAATTTAAAAACAGCTTTACGCTCGCCCACAACATCACCACTGTCATTCATAACAATTCCGTTGTCTAAATCGTTCAAAGCTTTTATCGTCTTTTCTTCTCTATATCCAATTTGATTAAAAATTTCTTTAATTATCAAAGGCATTGGAGACAGTGAACCGTCTTTCACTTTTACAGATATTCCTACACCCTCATTTTTCAAACCTATACAATACACACCTGTTGCACCACTTTTAGCTATTATGTTTTTGTCTTTGTTAAGCTCTGTGCAAACCATTCCTGTGCCAGAAATCATTCTTGAATACGGCGTAATTCTTGGAATATACCTCGCCGCTGCCTCTGCTAGGTTGTCGTCTTTAATATTTTTAGGCAATGCCAAATTTTTGTATGCTAGAGCTATATTTTTCATAGGAACACCAAAAACTGGCACACCACAGCCGTCTTTTGATATAGCAATTTTATCTTGTGGATATTCAGATAACACCGATATAACACGCAAAATCTCTATTTGTACAGCTGAGTCCATTTTTTCGTAATCTTTCACGCTACCTGTAAGCTCCCTTTGCAACATCAACAGTGCTGCATGTTTACCACTGCATACGTGGTGCATCTTTCGCAACGGCAAACCTTTTTTTATTCTTTCTTCGTTCGCTTTTTCACTTGCTGGCTTTGTAGGGTGCATGATTAAATCTGCTTCTTTTAAGTCAGCTTTTTTGTATATAGACTCCAACACATCTATATGAAACTGCTCTGCGTTGTGAGACGCTGAAAAAATCGCTGTTTCCTCATCTGTTAAGCAGTATTTTTTATCTAAATCTCTAGCTATTGTCGCCAGTGCTTGAATAGGTTTTGACGAAGAACGGAAAAACACAACTTCATCACTAGAGCCTGCTTTCCCTATAATATTCCCCATTTCGTCTACTACACTGATGTACCCACTGTGCACTAAATCTAGCAGAGAGCCTCTATATTCGCTTGTTAATATCTCGGTATTCATTTTTATCCCTTTCACGGTCTTGATTTTCTTCTAAATATAGTATACACTATTTATATACAAAAGAACATAGCAAATTAAATTTATTTTAGATTGGAGCATTTTATGCCAAACGATATTAACGATATACTTAATTCTATTTTTGAAAGAAACGATACAACAGGCAAAAGCCGTGCTGCTCAGGAAGCAGAAGCCTTTCTCAACAGTCTTAACCAAAAAACTGTTGATAAAAGTGCGTCTATTAATGATGAAATCAGCAGTTTATCTAAAGAGTTAGAAGCTTTAGAGGTAGCACACAGTAGTGCTAAAAAAAATATAGCAGATATGAACGAACACCTTGAAAAAGATGGTCTAGTTAAAGAACCTAGCGTGGAGAAAATCGCTGAGACTAAAGACATTAACAAGATATTTGCTGATGTCGAGGCTCACACAAAGACAGAGATTTTAGGGCAAGACGAGTTTTTGCACAAGCTTATCTTGGCTTTTAAGCGTCCTTTTGTTATGGGCAAGCAAGAGAACCGACCTTTTACAAGCATGATTGTGAATGGTAAAACTGGTACTGGTAGACATTCAGCTGTTAATTTAATTACAAAAGAGCTTGCGTCCTCTGGCATAATTAAAGGTGAGACACCTGCGACTATTAACCTTAGTTTGTACCAAAATAACGGAGATAACAAGATTTTTATTCAAGACTTATTTTCTTCTTTTCAAACTAAATCGCAAGTTATTGTGCTAGAAAACTACGAAAAATGTCATAAGTCTTTGATTAGCACATTAAGCGACATTGTTTTAACTGGTAAAGTTCAACTTGGAGCAAGATACGCCAACCAAAAAGGTATGCTAATTGATGTTGGCTCTGCACTTGTGCCTAATGTTATTAGTAGCATAAGTTGTGCCGATAAATTCATTGTGTTTTTAACCTCTAAGCAAGAGGGAGAAATTGCTGATAACTTTGGTAGCAATTTCATTACAAACATTGAAGATATTTGCACTACTGCAAGTTTTTCTTCTGCTAGTTTACGAGATATATCCTTGCAAACTTTGGACGAACTAAAACAAAAAACAAAAGATAGACTAGGTTTTAACATAGATTATAGCGATGGTTTAGACATATATTTCAGTGGCAAGTTCACAGCTTCTGGTGGTGTTAATTCTATTAAAGAACACAGCTTAAAATGTTTTAAACAACTTAGCGAATACAAGTTGGAAACTTCTCGTATTGACGCCGACTGCAAAGCTTATTTAACTGACGGTGTTTTATGTTTTGAATTCGACGACCAAAAGGTGACTATAGAAAATCAATATGAAGACAACGCTGGAGTGCTTGAAGTTAAGGCGAAAATGGACGATATTATCGGACTGCAACCTGTTAAGGATTATATTTTCTCTTTAGAAGAAAACTACAAAGTGCAAAAAATCAGAGGGAACCTCGGTTTAAAATCGGCAAATCCGTCTATGCACATGATTTTTACAGGCAACCCAGGAACAGGCAAAACCACAATCGCACGTATAGTTTCAAGATATTTAAAAGCTATGGGCGTGCTTAGTGGCGGTCAACTTATTGAGGTTAGCCGAAGTGACTTAGTCGGTAAATACGTTGGTCACACTGCACCACTTACCACGCAAATTATTGAGTCTGCAATTGGCGGTGTTCTGTTTATAGACGAAGCATATTCTTTATACAGAAGTGATGACGACAGTTTCGGTTTGGAGGCTATCGACACTCTTGTTAAAGGTATGGAAGATAACAGAGACAATTTGATTGTAATTCTTGCAGGATACACAAACGAGATGAACACTTTCTTAACCTCTAACTCTGGCTTAAAATCACGTTTCCCTAACATTGTAGAATTCCCAGACTACACAGGCGAAGAACTTTGGGATATTACTTTAAGTATCGCTAAAAGCAAGGCGTATTCTATAGATGATACTATGGAAGAAAAACTTACAGCTTTCTTTAATGAAATGCAAGCTGATAACCCTAAAATGCACGGCAATGGTAGAATGGCAAGAAACATTGTGGAAACTGCTATTTTAAAACAAAGCCAAAGATTAATCAAAGAAAACTCCGATAATTACGAACAATTGTTAGAAGTAGATTTTGAATTGAAAGCATAAAATAAACCTCTTGACCCAAAACTAAGGTCAAGAGGTTTTGTGTTATTCTATCACAAATAATAAGCTAAAACTAAATTGTCTTTCGCTAAATCTGTACTCATCAAGTGGCATAGGTCCACAACTGCCAGAACCTATTCCGTCTTGCTTGTAATCTAAATTCAGCACTGTATATTCGCTTTCTTCAAGCTCGTGATTATGCATTTTGCTTTCTAGTTCTTCTCTTGTGTAATGACTAGCATTAAAAGAGAAACTGTCTCCATACACTGTTAGCTTGCTATTTGGTGACACAAGCTCTAGCTCCTCAGTTCCACCTCTTGCACCATTTTCTTGTGGATAAATATAGTCCTCGTGCATACTTTTCACGCTTGATGTAAATCTATCTTTATATACAGACACTTTTTTGTCAGCGTAATTTTCATGAGGTCCATAACCAAAGTAACTTAGGTTGTTAAATGATTTTGGCATATACATTTTCAAACCAAATCTTGGTAGAGGTGTTTTGGTTCTTGGGATAACCACATCAGCTGTGTACTTAATATCGCCGTCTGCGTTAATAGTCCACACGCTCTCAATATTTGCAATGTTCTCCATAACAACAACTTGCAACGACATTTTGCATTTAATCTCAATAATATTGCTATTTTGAGACACTGCAACATCATAAGTATAAGGTTTAGCTTTGTCAAAACCCTCGTCTTTCCATAAGCTTTTAATATACATATCATTGTCAGTTGGCGCTCTGTATAAATCGTAAACCATAGCTTTTTCTGTTATGATTTTACCATTTTTCTCTAGTTTAGAGAACGCACCTAAGTTGCTATCAAAAATGTAATGGAAGTTCTTTCCTATAACAAAAATATCGTTTTTATCTTCTTTAAACTGAATTGGTGCGCTGTTATCTCTGTTAATATCTCTAAGGATTTTCTCGGTAGATAAATCGAATTGTGTAAAACCAAAGCAGTAACCTTTTGGCACTAGGAAATCAGCTTTTTTATTCATAATCTCAAAGATAATATATATTCTCTCGCCAATAAATTTAGGCATGTTAATGCTTATTTCAGCTTCACTTCTAGGAGTTATGTCAAGATTATCTATGTTTCCACTAGCTATTTTGTTGCCGTTTTGTGTCATAGTCCATTTGATATAAACAACATCACCTAAGTTAGCGAAATCTAGTCGGTTAGTTACATAATACTTTCCGTCTCTGCAATCTATGCTAGCTGGTTGATATGCATTTTTCATCTCTAGCAAGCCTGTGTGTGGTTTTCTGTTTGGGTATACTAAGCCGTCCATGCAGAAGTTGCCGTCATGTGGATACTCTCCACTATCGCCACCATAACCATATTTTGGCTGTCTGTTTTCGTCATAACCAGTGATAACCACATGGTCGCACCACTCCCACACACAACCGCCAAGCAAATGGTCATATTTATAGAATAAATCCAAGTATTCCTTAAAACCACCAGGGCCGTTGCCCATTGCGTGAGCATACTCGCACATGAAAAACGGTTTTGCGTGTTTTGGGTTTTCTAAATAGCTTTCAAGTTTTTCTATACTGCAATACATTCTGCTAACCATGTCTAAATCAGCAAACTTTGGCTCGTAAGACTCCTCTACTATTTTATCCTCGCCAAACAATGTGCTCTCGTAATGCAAAAGCCTTGTGTCATCAATTTGTTTAAGATTTTCTATCGCTTTCTCTGTACAAATACCATAACCACTCTCGTTACCTAGCGACCAAATTATAACGCTAGGTCTATTTTTATCTCTGTGAACAAGTCTTTGCACTCTGTCTATAATTGTAGTGATAAACCTTTCGTCATTTGGTAACATTCCGTAGCTATCATAGCTTGCGTCAGTTCTGCTAGTTCTAGTTCCATGAGACTCAATATCAGCTTCGTCTATGCAGTAAAAACCATATTTATCACAAAGCTTATAAAATTCTGGCCTGTTAGGGTAGTGTGAGGTTCTTATAGTGTTAACATTGTGCTGTTTCATAATTCTCATGTCGGTTATAATTTGCTCCATGCTACTTACATAGCCACTGTCTGGGTAGCTGTCGTGCCTATTAACACCTTTGATTTTTATAGGATTACCATTAAGCAAAACTGTTTTATCCTTAACACAAATTTCTCTAACACCAATAGTGTCTAGTATAATTTCGTCCGCTGTCTCGATTTTTATATCGTATAAATTAGGGGTTTCTGCTGTCCAAAGTTTTGGATTGCCGATTTTTAAGGTAAGTGTGTTTCCATTCGTTTCGCCACTGTCAACAAGTTCATTATTTAAGCTTATAGTTATATTTTTATCAATATTCTCGCCTAAATCGTCAAAAGTGAAGTGAACTTCTGCTGTATCTTTTCCTATAACAGTTTTATATTTATAGTCAAAAACAAATGCTTTTGGTCTTTCTAAAATATAAACGTCTCTAAAAATACCAGACATTCTAAATTTGTCTTGTGCCTCAGCGTAACTACCGTCACACCATTTCAACACAACAACCTCTATCTTGTTGTGTCCCTCGCTCACAAAATCAGTTATCTCGTATTCAGCTGTGGAGTGCGACACTTGGCTATAGCCCACAAACTCACCATTAATATATATGTAATGGCATGAGTCCACACCCTCTAAGTTAAGGAAAAATCTTTTGTTTTCACCAGTGTTTACGTGAAAATCTCTTTTATACAATCCACAAGGGTTTTGCTTTGGCATATACGGTGGGTCGTAAGGGAATGGATAGCGTTGGTTTGTGTAGTGATGTCTGTCATAGCCTAGATTTTGCCAGTTAGACGGCACTTCTATGGTATCGAAACTGTCAGGCGTAAAGCAAAAATCGCTCACGCTGTCAAAATAATGAAATTCCCACAAACCATTCAGCATTTGCACTCTAAAGTTATCCGTTTTGCTGTCTGTCAATTGGTTTTTATCGCACGGAATATAAAAAGCTCTGTCATTTACTGTGTTCTTTCTCACAACATTTAAGTCTTGATAGTATTTTTTTAGCATATTTAACCACCTTATTCATATAAAAAGGCTACATAAATCACCCATTAACTTAATAGTTTAGGTAATCTATGTAGCCTCACTTTCTTTAACTTATGTAAAATTATATAGCGTTAGGATATTTTTTCTTCAACAGTTCAGCACCCTCGGCTCTGCCTGTGTTTTGTAGTCTCTCAACATATTCATCAAAGTAGCCTCTTGAGTGTAACGGGCCGTCTTCTCTCATAACTGTCCACATTGGGTCAGTGTCATATTTAGATTTTTTCATCATGTCATATTCCCAATCTAGAATATACTTAGCACCTTTAGCAACAACATCAGGTAGCTCGTTTACTAAATTGTTCAATTGATGTGGGTCTTCTTTGATGTTAAACAACATTTCATCATCAAATAGATGTAACCCACCGTGAACTGTTCTAATGTAAATGTAGTCGCCAAATCTTGCACTACGTTGGCAAACATGAGCACACTGGCTAACAACAACGCACTCATAACCCTCATCTTTTTCACCTCTTAGAACTTTAGCATAGCTTTTGCCGTCCCAATCTGGGCTTGGTACAACATTCAACATCTCTGCCATTGTAGGTGCTAAGTCTAAGTTAAGGTGAAGGCTATCATCTGTGCTAGGTTTAACACCAGGCCATTTGATAATCATAGGGATATGACAGCAAGGCTCGTCAGCAGTTGCGTGTTCTGCATACAAACCTAACTCACCCATGTTTTCGCCGTGGTCAGAGCTTATCATAATTGCAGTGTCTTCATAAACACCTTTCTCTTTAAGGATTTTTATAAGCTTTGCTAAGTTGTCGTCAGCGTATCTGATACCACAATCGTATTGATCCATAAAGAATTTTAAGTCTTTTTTATCTTTAAGCTCGCCCAAATGTTTTGGGAAATTAGGGTTCATGTCGCTGTTAAACATTCCGATTTCTCTACAAGAGTGAGGACCTACGTGGTTTAAGTGCTCCTCAAAAATCTCATCTGTAATCCAGTCGTCACATAAAGGTTCATTTTCAAATGGATTACCGAAGTCTTCTGGAGTTCTATAAGGTGTGTGAGGATCCCAAATATGGAAATGCATAAACCAGTTATCTGTCTCTGCATTTTCATTCAGCCATTTTTCAGCAATCGGTGTTACCTCAGCAGCAATTTCGTTACCACTTTTACCAAAGTTGTGAACCTCTTTAAATCCAGCGTTAAACCACCATGAGGAATGACGTTCTGCAAATGTACTGATAGAAACTGTGTGCATACCAGCTTTTCTAAAAACGTTAAACAAGCTGTTCTCGCTAGTTCTGTCCTTAAAACCTCTGCTGTAACCTTGCAAACGCATGTCCGCTGCTGTTCCTCCGTGCCCTACAATACCTGTGTGAATTCCGTACATACCTGTGTTAAGGCATGCTCTAGACGGCAAACACGGTGCATTTGGTGTGTAGTATTTGTTAAAACGAATACCATCACCTGCAATGCTGTCAATGCACGGCGAAGTGTTTCTACCATAACCATAGCAACCTAAATGGTCAGGTCTTAGTGTGTCGATGTCAACATAAATAACTCTCATAAATACCCTACTTTCATTTTTAATATATATAAATAATATTGTCGATTAATGAAACCTTAGATAAAAATATGTGCTTATTATAATTTTGCTAAACCTTTGTTAAGTCTTGATATTGCTTCGTCTTTTCCTAAAAGAGCTAGAATTTCCATAGCTCCACCAGGTGTAACAGTAACACCAGCCGCTGCTATTCTAACAGGCCATAAAAGTGTGCCGTTTTTAACTTCAAGTTCTGTAGCTAAAGCTATCAAAACATCATGTATATTTGTTACAGTCCACTCGTTAACTTCGCTTAATTTCTCTATAGCAGATTTTAACATAAGTGGTGCGTTATCTAGATTAGCTTTGCTTTTTTTATTTATAAATAACTCTTTGTCGTACTCTGCTAAATCTTTAAAGAAGTGAATAAGTTGTGGTATATTTTTGAACTTGTCTATTCTCGGTCTTAAAATCTCTGCTAATAAATCAGTGTTAATATCTTTGTCTCCGAAAATTTCTTTGTAATATGGCATAGAATAAGATGTAAACGTATCGTTATCCATAGCTTTGATATACTCGCCGTTTAGCCATGTTAGTTTATCATAGTCAAACACAGCTGGAGACTTGCTAATTCCCTCAACACCAAAGCTTTCAGCTAGTTCTTTAAGTGTGAAAACCTCTCTGTTGTCTCTCGGCGCCCAGCCTAAAAGAGCTATATAGTTTATGATAACTTCTGGCAAAAATCCGTCTTCTTGCAAATCTTTAAAACCTGTTGAACCATGTCTTTTAGAAAGCTTAGATGTGCTTCCGTCCTCGTTTTTACCCATTATCAATGGCAAGTGAACATACACAGGCTCGTCCCAACCAAATGCACTGTAAAGCAAGCTGTATTTTGGAGTTGAAGTCAAGTACTCACTGCCTCTTAAAACGTGAGTAATCTCCATTAAGTGGTCGTCCACAACATTCGCAAAGTTATATGTTGGGTATCCGTCAGATTTCAAAAGAACTTGGTCTTCAATCTCTTTGTTCTCTATTGTAATCTCTCCATAAACTGCATCACTAAAAGAAGTAGAACCATCTGTAGGTATTTTTTGTCTTATAACATAAGGTACATTATTTGTAAGGTTAGCTTGGATTTCTTCAACGCTTAAATCTCTGCAATGTCTGTCATATCCACCAAAGCTTCCGTCGCTATGCAAGCCGTCTAATCTCTCTTTTGTGCAGAAACAGTAATATGCCTCACCTTTTTTTACAAGCTCCTCAGCATAAGGTTTGTACATTTCCATTCTCTCACTTTGAACATAAGGGCCAAACTCGCCACCAACATCAGGGCCTTCATCATGCACTAAACCTACTGACGCAAGTGTTTTATATATAACTTCTGTTGCACCCTCAACAAGTCTCTCACGGTCTGTGTCCTCTATTCTTAACACAAAGTCACCGTTTTCAGACTTCGCAAGCAAGTATTCATACAAAGCTGTTCTTAGGTTTCCTACGTGCATCATTCCTGTTGGACTTGGGGCAAATCTTGTTCTAATTTTTTTCATTTTATTTTTTATAGTATTTCTACTAATTTCCTTTCGCTTTTCATTACGTTTTATTATATATGATAGTTCTGTTTTTTTCAATAGTTAATTTTATATAAATTCATCAATATCAATATAGCTAATTTAATCATGTCGTTATGACGAAAAAACAACCCGAATTACTTCGGGTTGCTTAAATTAAGTCTGTATTAAATTACTCAGCAGCAATAGTTGTGAAGATGTAGTTTAAGTCAGAGAATGTTGTTCTCCAGTATCCACCTGTGATTTTATCACTTACTGTGTAGTTTCTAACTCTCCAGTATGTTGGTGATACGATAACTTCATCCATAACCATTTTCTCAGCTTCTAGGAAGTAACCTTCGCGAACAACTGGGTCTACTTCTGTTTTAGCAGCTTCGATTAATGCATCGTAATCTGGGTTTGAGTAGTTACCTGAGTTGTTTCCGCCGCCTGTTACCCACATGTCTAGGAATGTGTTAGGGTCGTTGTAGTCAGGTCCCCAACCTGTGAAGTCAAGAACGAAGTTTCCAGCAGCTCTTGCTTCTGATTGAGCTTTTGTTTGCATTGGGTTAAGAGCAATCTCTAAACCTAGGTTAACTCTATATTGCTCTAGCATATAAGCACCATGTTTTTGAGCTGTATCGCTATCGCCGATGTTCATGATAATTTCAGGGCCTAATTCTTCTTTTGTCATACCTAGCTCTGTTAAAGCTGTATCTAGGTATTGGTTAGCTAATGCTACGTCTCCTGTTGGAGGAATTAGAACGCCGTACTCAGCTTCTAAAGCGTCAACAAATTTACCGTCAACACCGTTAACGTCAGGGCTTGTAAAGCTTGTAGCTGGTGTACCACTGTTTGTGCCGTAAACTGTATCGATATATGTTTGTCTGTCAAAACCGTAGTGTAAAGCTAGTCTTAGGTTTAAGTTTGAGATATATTCGTTGTCATGGTTAAATAAGATGTGGAACTCAGCGCCGTCTGCATATTGAGTAATAGGTTGACCCTCTTGCTCGATTAGAGTAACTTGGTCGCCAGATAGACCAACAACGTCTAACTCGCCAGCTCTAAATGCGTTTAATGCAGCAGTTGTGTCAGAGATCATAACAAATTTGATTGTCTCTAGAGTAACTTCGTCAGCTCTGTGCCAATCTGGGTTTTTCTTCATAACGATTTCTGAATCATGTGTCCAGCTATCCATCATGAAAGCACCATTTGTTAATGTGTACTCTGGCTCTAAAGCATAGTTATCTGCGCCAACTTCCTCATAGAAAGCTTGGTTAACTGGGTGGAAAGAACCAAATGAGAATGTGAATAAAGAGTAAGCTGTTGGGTTTTCTAGAGTAACAACTAGCTCGTAATCACTTGTAGCTACGAAACCTACTTCGCTAATATCTGTGATTTCGCCATTGTAGTAAGCCTCAGCATTTTTCATGATAAATGCAAAGTATGCATACTCAGAAGCAACTTCTGGGTTGATAAGTTGTGACCAAGCAAACACGAAGTCGTGAGCTGTAACGCTGTCACCGTTTGTCCATTTTGCATCTTCTCTTAGTTTAAATGTAATTGTTAAACCATCTTCTGATAATTCCCAGCTCTCTGCAACACCAGGAACAACATTGTTGTCTGCATCTAGTGTAACTAGACCTTCGTACATGTGACGCATTGCATCAAAGTCATGTGTGTAAGTAGCTAATAGAGAGTTAAGGCTTGTAGGCTCTGAACCTAAGTTAACTACGATAGAGTCAGCACCTGCTGTACCTGGATATAGACCTGTAGCTGTTGCTGTTGGCTCTGAAGATTCTTCAGAAGATTCTGTTGTTTCGCTTGATTCTGTAGCTGAACTTGTGCTTGACTCATCTGTTGATGACTCAGCAGGCTCTGCTGTACATGCTGCAAATGATGTTAACATCATGCTAGCTGATAGAATTAAAGCAAGAACTTTAGTTAATTTCATAATATTTCCTCCGCTTTCTTTTTTACATAATCATAACATGAACTGTAATGAAGATAATTTTACTACATTAAATCGTCTTTGACAATTAACAATCAGAGTAAATAATCCACCACTAGAGAACAACTTTTTATTGCATTATCACAAAGTTCCACCTACAAAGCACATAATATGAAAATATGTATCTTGTATGCGTACAATAATTTAGTACAATATTTTAATGTTTTTGTTACTTTTCTGTAATATTCGTTTATTTTGACACTTAAAATCACGTGTTTATATTCATTTTCCTTAAAAGAAAATAAAAAATTTAACTTTAACTTAACAATAATCTTGTAAAATATAGTATAATTATATCAAATAGTCGCTAAGATTTTAAATTGAAATATAGAGGTGCAGAATATGAAATGCAATACAAGAGATTTTGGAGAAATTGAGTACACAAAAAATGACATTATCACGTTTAGCCAAGCTCCTTTTGGGTTTGAGGAGTACACTGAGTACATTTTGCTTCATGACGACAGCGTTAGTGACTCGTTTGTGTGGTTGCAATCGGTGACTGAAAGCAGTTTATGCTTTGTTATGTTGGAGGCAAAATTCTTTGCAGATGTATACTCACCAAACATCAGTGACGGTACAGTTTTTGTGATATGTACTATAGGCAGTGACTTTGCTAAGTCCACCGTTAACCTAAAAAGCCCTGTAGTTATTGACGAAGTTAACAAAGTAGGCAAGCAAATTATTCTTGCAGAGAATTATTCTGTTAGACATAATATCCTTGCTAAATCTGAATAAGCTAATATTTAAAAGGAGTTTATCATGTTAAAGATAAGTAGAAAAGAAAACGAGAGTTTCGTTATACAAGTCGGTAATGACATAATAACCATAGCTGTGTCTGATATTAGCGACAACGGAAAGCAAGCGCATATCGCAATTGACGCCCCAAAGGAGTACAAAGTTTGGCGTACTGAATTGTATGATGCGATTAAAGAAAACGAAGAAGCAGTTAAAGCAAAGGTTAACCCTGCTGTTTTAAAAAACTTTTTCAACACATAATATTTTAGAAGATAATTTTACAGTATTTGCTCACTATTTAGCATACTATTATATATAACATATTTTTTTGCGTTATCCTCTGTTTTACAACTGAATAACAATAATAATAATTTTGCAAGTTAGCTGTTGCAGTAAAGCTGATTTTGTGATAAAATAAGGTATTATTGGGGGTGTAACCTTGGAAGATACAAGAAATTATAAACAAAATGACATAGAGGGTATGCAATTTGCTGACATAAGTTCTGGCGAGAAGCTTGATGTCGGCAAAGATTTTGAAAGTTATGTTGCAAGCGAACCAGCACAAGCTGTAGCAACTAACAGACGAGTTATTCACAAACCAAAGTTTAGATTATCTGATATAACTTTTAATCACGAAGAACCTTTTTTTATAGCTGTTAAAAAAATTATAACGCAATTAGCGATTGTTGCTGTGTTGATTGCATTATTAGCTGGTGGCATGTGGGCAAGGCAAGTAACGCTTAGTGCACTGGGTAACGACGACCTCGCAGAGATGTCTCGCATGTCTATATTCCAAGATAGTGTAAGCGTGAGTTCTTTCACTGTGAGTGGTAATGATAGCGGATCACCAAACACTATAGTAAAAGCATTGCTTAATCATCATGAGCTACCAAGTGTGGTGTCTGACAACTTAAGCTTAGTGCCAAAATTTTTGTATGAGCAAATATCAGATATGGTAACTACTAAAACTATTTCTTTTATAGATAACTACAGCAATTTAGATTATTTAACTTCAATTTACAATAGCTTAGATCTGGGTAACCCAGTGCTTATTAGTTTGGCTTCTGCCGATAACAAAGAGATAATGTACGGCACTGTAACAGCAATGGACGTGACCGAAGATGTGATAGAAGTTGTATATGAAAACGGAAAAAATGCTACGTTTACTTTGGAAGACTTTTTTATAGCGACAAGATTGAGCGAAGTAGACGGACTATCTTTTACGGATAGCATTGCACATTTATGTGGTTTTTACAACATCAATACTGCTATACTAATTAACGATACTACTACAGAAGATGAATAATATGGATAAGAAAATTTCATTACCAAATTACGTACAAAAAGCCCTTAACTTGTTAGAAGATAAGGGCTTTTCGGCATACATCGTGGGTGGCTGTGTTAGGGATAACCTTATGGGGATTACCCCGTACGACTGGGATATTTGCACATCTGCTTTGCCTAGTGAAATAGCTGAAACTTTTAGTGACCACAAGGTTATAGAGACAGGTATTAAGCATGGTACTGTGACTGTTATAATCGACAGTAACAACATAGAGATAACGACTTTTAGAAAAGACGGAGAATACGGCGACCACAGACGACCTGACAGCGTGATTTTTACGGCTGAACTAGCAGAAGATTTAGCAAGGAGAGACTTTACAATTAATGCTATTGCGTATAATGAGCGTGACGGAATAGTTGATATTTTTGCTGGATTGAACGACTTGAATAGCAAGATAATTCGAGCAGTTGGTGTAGCAGAAAATAGGTTTAGCGAGGATAGCTTACGTATATTAAGATGTGTTAGGTTTGCTTCTGTGCTAGGATTTACTATAGAAAAAAACACCGAGAGGGCAATGTATAACAAGTGTGAGGATTTAACTTACACGGCTCCTGAAAGACAGTTTGTAGAATTAAAGAAACTTCTTTGTGGAAAGCATGTTTTAAACACCATGTTGAGGTATAAAAAAGTGATGTTCACCTTGATACCTGAGCTAAAAACATGTGATGAATGTGAGCAACATAATAAGTATCATATTTACAATGTGTATGAGCATATTTGCAGAGTGGTTAGTGCTATAGACCCTGAACCTGTACTGAGGTTATCAGCTTTGTTTCATGATATAGGTAAGCCAAAAGCTAAAAGAATGATTGACGGCAAAGAAAGATTTAGAGGGCACGAGTACGTAAGTACAGATATGTTAAAGGAGATATTAACAAGTTTTAAATCTGATAATTTAACAATAAATCGAGTGACAGAGCTTGTAAAAAACCACTCTATTTATTATAATATGACTGATAAAAATATAAAAAAATATCTTAACAAAATAGGCGAACAAAATTTTAGAGATTTACAAAAACTAAGACTAGCAGATGCTTGTGGAAAAAACCTAAAATTTTATCAAAAATCAGAAAATCAAATAAACACTGAGCTTGCTATATTAGATAACATAATATCTAGTGGTGCTTGTTTTGATATGTCTAGCTTAAAAATAAACGGAAAAGACTTGCTGAATTTAGGTTACCCTAGCGGCAAGAATATAGGTATTATTTTAAATGATGTTTTGAACAAAGTGATTAGCGATAAGATTGTTAACGACAAAGATATTTTGATAAAATATGTTAAAAAAATGTATAAACATGGTGACAAAATTTCTTGATCTTATCTCGTTCTGCTATAGTAGAGTGTAAAACGACTTATGAAGATAAGTGAATGTTAGGACTAGCAATTCACTATGAAATGTGAGGAAGCGATTTTTTCAAAACATCAATCTCAACTTGCCCAGGGGCGGAAGCTTTTGTTACAGTTGCAAAAGTTAGGCAAGAACCCATTTGCGAAGGACAAAGTCTAGTGCACTTGCCAAGCTCGCCCATAGAGATAGCAATGATAGGGTCGGTTTCACGGCTTATGTTATAGCTTACTTTCATTAAAGCAAGCACATCATGAAAACTTTTTGGCATAACAGCAAGCTTTGGAATGTCAGCACCTAGGCTAATCATTTTCTTGAAAATATCGCTCATTTCGGCTTCTGTTGGTGTATGATAAAAATAATGAGAGCTAACAATACTTGTGATGTTTTTCTCTTTTGCCTTTTTAATGTAATGCTGAACTTTTGCCTCGCCAAGACTAAGCTCAATATCAATTGCACACAAATTATCAAGAGTGATAGCTTTGTCTAAAATAGCTTCATAAGCTGTAGGGTCGCCCTCGCCACCCTCGGTAGTGGTTCTATATGTTAAAATAATCGGAGTTCCACAGGCGATAACTGTATCACTCACATCAAATATGTCGTCTAAATAATGGTCTACACGCCATTCGATAATATCAGCACCACTTTTTGTAACAAGCTGTAAGTCGCTCAGTAAATCATTTTTATTCTTAGCTGTCACAGGCACGCAGATAAGCGGTTTTTTATATGTAAAGTTCATAATATTACTCCCTATATATTAGTATAGGATTTATTGTACCATGATAAAGAAATTTATTCAATAAAAAAGATTATAAAATGAAATAAGCATGTCAAATTACAGCTAAAATATGCATAATTGCACTATATATAGTATAAAAAATAAAAATTTAAAAAAATATTAATTTTACTAAAAAAATACTTGCATTTTACCTAGTCTTATGGTATTATAATTGAGCGTGACTGCAACAGATATGCGATGAAGCGGGAGGTTGCAACGATTTTCGTTGGTTTTTCCGTGGAGTATGTCCGATTTTAAACCGGGCGACAAAACATATAAGGAACCACTTGTCCTAGACTAGTAGGCCGTTAATACGTGTTTTTAAGTGTTTATTTCGGATTTCGTTTAATTTTTTTACGATGTCCGTTTTTTGTGCCTTTAACAGCAAACACCCGAAAAGGTAGAAGATAAATGCCGTCCCCAATACTAATATAATTTTTAAGGAGGCGATTTAAGTGGCAGTCAAAGAAAAGATAAGAATAAGAATTAAGGGTTACGACCATCAGTTGGTGGATACTTCAGCTGCGAAGATTGTTATGACAGCGAAGAAAACAGGTTCAAGAGTTTCAGGTCCTGTGCCACTACCAACAGAAAAACAAATCATCACAATTCTACGTGCTGTGCATAAATACAAAGACAGCCGTGAGCAATTCGAGATGAGAACTCACAAAAGACTTATCGATGTATTAAGACCTAGCAACAAAACAGTTGAAGCGCTTATGGGTCTTGAGCTCCCAGCCGGTGTTGAGATAGAAATTAAACTATAATCAACCAACCGAGACTGAGGATTATGTTTGCGAAAAATAATTGCTTTTTCGTAAACCAATAAGCCAAACCAAAGAAAGGATGCTCACACATGAAAAAAGCAATCATTGGAAAGAAAATCGGTATGACACAGATTTTCAACGAACAAGGAAAAGTAGTTCCTGTAACTGTTGTTGAGGCAGGCCCATGCGTGGTTACTCAATTAAAAACAGTTGAAAACGACGGCTATGCAGCTGTTCAAGTTGGTTTTGGAGACCAAAAACCTCAAAGAGTTACAAAACCTCTTATGGGTCACTTCAAAAAAGGCGATGTAGCACCAAAAAGAACTTTAAGAGAGTTCAGATTTGAGGATACAAGCTCTTACAACGTAGGCGATTTAATTAAAGCAGACGTTTTTGAAGAAGGCGAGAAAATCGACGTAACAGGTACTAGCAAAGGTAAAGGATACAGCGGTGTTATTAAACGCTGGAACTTCTCAAGATTAAAAGAAACTCATGGTACAGGCCCTGTTCACCGTCACGGTGGTTCAAACGGTGCTAACTCAAACCCATCAAGAGTTTTCAAAGGCTTGAAAATGGCTGGACACTTAGGTGTTGAGAAAGTTACAGTTCAAAACCTTACAGTAGTTAAAGTAGATGCTGAAAACAACCTAATCGCTATCAAAGGTGCTATTCCAGGCCCTAACGGTGGAACAGTTGTTATCCGCAACAACATCAAAGGTTAAGGGAAGGAGGAAATATAATGCCAACAGTAGCAGTAGTAAATGCTTTAGGTAAAGAAGTTGAACAAATCGAATTATCTAATGAGATTTTTGGTATAGAGCCAAACATGGCAGCTATGCACACTATGGTAAAAAGCTATTTAGCTAACCAAAGACAAGGCACTCAATCTGCATTAACAAGAGCAGAAGTAAGAGGCGGTGGTAAAAAACCTTGGCGCCAAAAAGGTACTGGTAGAGCAAGACAAGGTTCTACAAGAGCACCTCAATGGAGACACGGTGGCGTAGTTTTCGCTCCAAAGCCTAGAGATTATAGCTTCACAGTTAACAGAAAAGTTAAAAGATTAGCTATGAAATCAGCTTTATCAAGCAAAGTAGCAGATAATCAAATGATCGTAATCGATACATTCGGTATTACAGAGTTCAAAACTAAAAAAATGATTGAAATCTTAAACAATATCGGTGCTGAGAAAAAAGTTCTTATCGTATTACCAGAAAATGATAAAAAATTAATAGCTTCAGCTAATAACATCCCAGGTGTTAAAACAGCAGGAGTTAACACAATAAATGTTTATGACATTTTAAATGCAGACAAATTCGTAGTAATTAAAGCTGCAGTAGAAAAAATCCAGGAGGTGTATGCATAATGATCGCACAAGAAATTATAGTACGTCCTATTATCACAGAGAAAACTATGGATGGTATCGCTAGCAAAAAATACACTTTCGAAGTAGCTAAAGCAGCTACTAAAATTGACATCAAAAGAGCTGTTGAAGAACTTTTCGGTGTTAGTGTAAGCAAAGTAAACACTCTTCATGTAAGAGGACATCTTCGCCGTCAAGGCAGAACACAAGGTTATACAAGAAGCTGGAAAAAAGCGTATGTTACACTTACAGCTGACAGCAAAACAATTGAATTCTTTGAATCAATGATCTAATAACCTAACGGGGCGAATGTCCCAAAACCTATTTGATAGGTGACAAAACAATTGTCAAGCAGGAATGGACGAATTTCCCGTCCGCAAAGCAAAATATAAGGAGAGTGAATCTAGTGGCAATAAAAACCTATAAACCGACCACAAACGGTAGACGTAACATGTCGGTTACAGATTATAGCGTACTTTCTAAAAATGGACCTGAAAAAAGTCTTTTAGCTCCACTAAAGAAAAACGCAGGTAGAAATAGCTACGGTAGAATTACAGTTCGTCATAGAGGCGGCGGTAACCGTAAGAAATATAGACTAATTGACTTTAAACGTCAAAACACAGAGCAAGCAACTGTTGTTGGTATCGAGTACGATCCAAACCGTTCAGCTTTCATCGCACTTATCCAATACGATAACGGCGCTAAAAGCTACATCACAGCTGCTAATGGCATGAAAGCTGGCGACAAAGTTGTTGCTGGTGCAGAAGCTGATATCAAACCAGGTAACGCACTACCACTTAAAAACATCCCAGTTGGTACTTTCATCCACAACATCGAACTTTACCCA
>CAYJKT010000005.1:55048-105581 GCA_964370775.1 uncultured Eubacteriales bacterium
GAATGGCTCTTCTAAGACTTCCATCTGGCGAGCTAAGAAACGTTAGCTAAAAATGTATTGCTTCTATCGGTCAAGTAAGTAATATCGACCACGAAAACGTGAAAATCGGTAAAGCTGGTAGAAAAAGACACATGGGTATCAGACCTACAGTTAGAGGTTCTGTTATGAACCCTTGCGATCACCCTCACGGTGGTGGTGAAGGTAAATCACCTATCGGTCGTTCAGGTCCTGTTACTCCTTGGGGTAAACCAGCACTTGGTCTAAAAACAAGAAACAAACACAAAGCTAGCGATAAATTCATCGTAAGACGCAGAGACGGCAAGTAATAGAAAGGAGCAATAAACTATGAGCAGAAGCTTAAAAAAAGGACCTTTTATTCAGCCGGTTCTATTAAAAAGAGTTCAAGCAATGAACGAAGCCGGAGAGAAAAAGATTATCAAAACATGGAGCAGAGCATCAATGATTTTCCCTGATTTTGTTGGCCATACAATAGCTGTTCACGACGGACGTAAACACGTGCCTGTATATGTAACAGAAGACATGGTTGGACATAAACTAGGCGAATTTGCTCCAACAAGAACATTTAAAGGCCACGCAGGTGGCAAAACTAGCAGATAAGAGAAAGGAAGTATATAATGGAAGCTAAAGCTATATTAAAATATACCCGTATTTCTCCAAGAAAAGTAGGAATTGTTCTTGATCTTATCAGAAATAAGCCAGTTGATTTGGCAATGGGTATTCTAAAACACACACCTAAAGCTGCATGTGAAGATTTACAAAAACTTCTAAAAAGCGCTATTGCAAATGCAGAAAACAACAATAACATGGATGTTAGCAAGCTATACGTAGCAGAGTGCTTTGTAACTCCTGGTCCTATTCTTAAAAGAATTCGCCCAAGAGCACAAGGTAGAGCATTCAGAATTTTAAAAAGAACTTCTCACATCACAATCGTTGTGAAAGAAAAAGAGTAATAGGAGGGTAGAACTATGGGTCAAAAAGTACATCCACACGGTCTTCGTGTTGGCGTTATAAAAGACTGGGATTCTCGCTGGTATGTTAAGAAAAATGTTTTCGGAGATACACTTGTTGAGGACTACAACCTCCGCAAAATGTTGAAAAAACAACTACACAGTGCAGGGGTTCCAAAAATTGAAATCGAGCGTGACGCAACTAAAGTTCGTATTCACGTTCACTGTGCAAAACCTGGTATGATTATCGGTAAAGGTGGAGCAGAGATAGAGAAATTAAAAGCACAATGCGAAAAATTCTTAAACAAACCTGTGCTTATTAATATCGTTGAGGTAAAACAACCAGACTTAAATGCTCAATTAGTAGCAGAAAGCATTGCTTTACAACTAGAGAAAAGAATTTCTTTTAGAAGAGCTATGAAACAAGCTATTGGCAGATGCATGCGTCTAGGCGCAAAAGGTATCAAAACTCAAGTATCAGGCAGACTTGGCGGAGCTGAGATTGCAAGAACAGAGAGATACCACGATGGCACAATACCTCTACAAACAATTAGAGCTGATATTGATTACGGTTTCTGGGAAGCTGATACAACTTACGGCAAATTAGGCGTAAAAGTATGGCTATACAAAGGCGAAGTTTTACAAGATAACAGAAATCAAAGCAATAACAACAACAGAAGAAGAGATAACAGAGACAATAAAAGGGAAGGAGGCCGTAAATAATGTTACTTCCTAAAAGAGTTAAATACAGACGTGTCCACAGAGGCAGAATGAAGGGTAAAGCTACAAGAGGTAATAAAGTCACTTATGGTGAGTTCGGACTCCAAGCTACTGAGCCTACATGGATCACTTCAAGACAAATAGAAGCAGCTCGTATCGCTATGACACGTTACTGCAAAAGATTTGGTAAAGTTTGGATCAAAATTTTCCCAGACAAGCCAATCACACAAAAACCTGCTGAAACAAGAATGGGATCTGGTAAAGGTTCACCTGAGTATTGGGTAGCAGTTGTTAAGCCAGGCAGAATTATGTTTGAGCTTGCAGGAGTACCTGAAGAGACAGCAAGAGAAGCAATGCGTCTTGCGGCTAATAAATTGCCGATAAAATGCAAATTCGTACTAAAAGGACAGGAGGATTAATTAATGAAAGCTTCACAACTTAGAGATATGAAAAATGAAGAGTTAGTTTCTAAGCTTACAGAATTACAAGCTGAGCTATTTAATCTTCGTTTCCAACTAGCTATTAACCAGCTCGATAACCCTATGCGTATCAAAGCAGTTAAAAAAGATATAGCAAGAATAAAAACAGTTATTCGTGCAAACGAATTAACACAAAACGCATAAGGGAGGAGGAGTTACCGTGAGCGAAAGAACAAGTATGAGAAAAACTACTGTGGGCAGAGTAGTAAGCGATAAAATGGATAAAACAATCGTTGTTGCTATCGAAGATAGCGTAAGACACCCACTTTACAAAAAAATCATCAAAAGAACCATGAAGAAAAAAGCCCATGACGAAAACAATGAGGCTAAAATCGGTGACAGAGTACGCATAATGGAAACCCGCCCTCTATCTAAAGATAAAAGATGGCGTTTGGTGGAAATCGTAGAAAAAGCAAAATAATTACGATTAGAATAAAATTGGCTTTAAGGAGGAACACACTGTGATTCAACAGCAAACTTACCTCAAAGTTGCCGACAACACCGGAGCAAAAGAAATTATGTGTATTCGAGTGCTTGGCGGTACTGGTAGAAGGTACGCTAATATAGGCGACGTTATCGTTGCTTCAGTAAAAAAAGCAGCACCAGGTGGCGTTGTTAAAAAAGGTGACGTAGTAAGAGCAGTAGTAGTAAGATCTGCTTTCGGACTACGCAGAGAAGATGGCTCATATATTCGTTTCGACGAGAATGCAGCTGTAATAATAAGAGAAGACAAAAACCCAAGAGGTACTCGTATCTTTGGGCCTGTTGCTAGAGAGTTACGTGATAAAGAATATATGAAAATCTTATCACTTGCTCCCGAAGTACTTTAATGGAGGTGTCATAAATGAGTAAAGTTCATGTAAAAACAGGTGACACTGTTGTCATTATAAGCGGTAAAGATAGAGGCAAGCAAGGCAAAATTATGGCTGTTTCTCCAAAAGAGGGAAAAGTTATAGTTGAGGGCGCTAACATCGTTTCCAAACACGTAAAACCTAGAAAAATGGGTCAAGAGGGCGGAATTGTTAAAGCTGAAAGCGCAATCTATGCATGCAAAGTTCAAATCGTTTGCCCAAAATGCAAAAAACAAACTCGTATAGCGCACAAAATCGGTGAAAACGGTAAAAAAGACAGAATTTGTGCTAAATGCAGAGAAACACTATAAGGAGGACGTATAAATGCCAAGATTAAAAGAAATGTATAAATCTGACGTAGCTCCGGCTTTAATGAAAAAGTTCTCTTATAAAAGTGTTATGGAAATCCCAACAATAGAGAAAATTGTTATTAATGTTGGTGCTGGTGAAGCAAAAGAAAACAACAAAATCATCGAAGCTATCGTTAACGATTTATCAAAAATTACAGGTCAAAAACCAATGATCTGTAGAGCACGTAAATCAGTTGCTAACTTTAAACTAAGAGAAGGCATGCCTATCGGTGTTAAAGTTACACTAAGAGGCGCTAAAATGTGGGAGTTTATGGATAGACTTTTCAACGTAGCGTTACCACGTGTTCGTGACTTTAGAGGAATTAATGCTAACTCATTTGATGGTAGAGGTAACTACAACTTCGGTATCAAAGAGCAATTAATTTTCCCTGAAATTGATTACGATAAAATAGATAAAGTTCGTGGCATGGATATATGCTTCGTAACTACAGCTAATACAGACGAGCAAGCTAAAGAGTTATTAACTCTAATGGGCGCTCCGTTTGCAAGATAAGGAGGGTAAGAAATGGCTAAAACCGCAATGAAAGTTAAACAACAGCGCACACAAAAGTTCTCTTCAAGAGAATACAACCGTTGTAAAATATGTGGCAGACCTCACGCTTACCTTCGTAAGTTCGGAATATGCCGTATATGCTTTAGAGAACTAGCTTACAAAGGCGAGATCCCTGGCGTTAAAAAAGCAAGTTGGTAAGGAGGAATAATAATGCAAATAACAGATCCTATTGCAGATTTGCTAACAAGAATTAGAAATGCACAATCCGCAAAACATAAAAGTGTTAAAATCCCAGCTTCTAATATGAAGAAGGCTATTTGCCAAATTCTTGCAGATGAAGGGTATATCAGAAACTTTACTGTTGAAGAAGACGGTAAACAAGGTATGATTACTGTTAACCTAAAATACACAGGCGGTATCGCTGCTATTAAAGGTTTAAAAAGAGTATCAAAACCAGGACTTAGAATATATTCAAACGTTGAAGAACTACCAAGAGTTATGAAAGGCTTAGGTATCGCTATAATATCAACTTCTAAAGGCGTTGTTACAGACAAAGTTGCTAGAAAAGATAACATGGGCGGAGAAGTTCTTGCGTTTATTTGGTAAGAAGGGAGGACTTAAACATGTCTAGAATTGGAAGAAAACCTATAAATATTCCCGCAGGCGTTGAAGTTAAAGTAGACGGTACTGTAGTTAGTGTTAAAGGACCTAAAGGCACATTAACACAAAAAATCAACCCAATCATTACTGTTGCGGTTGAGGGCGCAGAGATTAATGTTACAAGACCTAACGACGAAAAAACAGCTCGTTCACTACATGGTCTAACAAGAACTCTTGTAGCTAACATGGTAACAGGCGTTACAGAAGGCTTTAAAAAAGAGCTTGAAGTTAACGGCGTTGGTTACCGTGTACAAAAACAAGGTAAAGACTTAGTTATGAACTTAGGTTACTCACACCAAGTTATAGTAAGCGATTCAGCTGATTGCACAATTGAATCTCCAGCACCGAATAAAATCATTATTGTAGGTATGGACAAACAAAAAGTTGGACAATTTGCTGCAGAAGTAAGAGAAAAAAGACCACCAGAGCCTTATAAAGGTAAAGGTATCAAATATGCCGACGAGAGAATTATCCGTAAAGAGGGTAAAGCTGGTAAAGGTTCTAAGAAGTAAGATAGGAGAGTGTATTAAATGGTTAAAAAAGCAGATAAAAATGAAGCTAGACTTAGACGCCATAGAAGAGTTCGCGGTAAAATCAGCGGCACACCTGTGCGTCCACGTTTAAATGTTTATCGCTCTTCTGCAAACATCTATGCTCAAATTATTGACGACGTAAACGGTGTTACACTAGTTAGCGCATCAACAGTTGAGAAAGAGTTTACCGGAAACGGCGGAAACAAAGAAGCTGCAAGAGAAGTTGGCAAATTAGTTGCTAAAAGAGCAGTAGAAAAAGGAATTACCACTGTGGTTTTCGACCGCGGAGGATACGTTTATCACGGCCGTGTCAAAGAATTGGCCGAAGGCGCACGTGAGTGCGGCCTTAACTTCTAAGAAGGAGGAAAAAGATTTTGGCTAGTAAAATTGACGCATCAGTACTTGATTTACAAGAAAAGGTTGTAGCTATCAACCGTGTTTCTAAAACAGTTAAAGGTGGTAGAATTTTTAAATTCGCTGCTTTAGTAGTAGTAGGAAATGGCAATGGAATCGTAGGCTTTGGTATTGGTAAAGCAGGCGAGGTTCCAGATGCTATCAGAAAAGGTATCGACGATGCTAAAAAGAACTTAATTAACGTTTCAACAAAGGGTTCAACAATCCCTCACGAAATTTTAGGTGCTTTTGGCGCAGGACGCGTACTTCTAAAACCAGCAGCTCCAGGTACTGGAGTTATCGCAGGCGGTGCAGTTCGTGCAGTTGTTGAGTGCGCAGGTATTAAAGATATTAGAACAAAAACTCTAAGATCTAACAATCCTTGCAACGTGGTTCGTGCAACATTAGATGGTTTAATGAACCTAAGAACAGCTGAAGAAGTTGCTGCGATTCGTGGTAAATCAGTTAAAGAATTATATTAAGGAGGGCTCATAATGAAAATCACTTTAAAAAAGAGCCTTATCGGCTGCAAAAAGGATCAAATCGCTACTGCTCACTCTTTAGGTTTGAGAAAAATTAGCGATGTAACAGAGCAACCCGAGAATCCACAAACAATGGGTAAGGTAAAGAAAATCGTACACCTTATCGAAGTAAGTAAATAAGGGAGGTGCACGTATGAAACTACACGAAATTACTGCTGCTCCTGGTTCAACTAGGGAAGCTAAACGTGTTGGCCGTGGACACGGTTCAGGTAACGGTAAAACAGCTGGTAAAGGCCATAAAGGTCAAAAAGCTAGAGCTGGTAAAGGCTTTAGAGCAGGCTTTGAGGGCGGACAAATGCCGCTTCATAGAAGAATTCCAAAAAGAGGATTTACAAATATCTTCGCTGTGGAGGTTACAGCTATTAACGTAGCTCAACTAAATTGCTTTGAAGACGGCGCTACAGTTACTGTAGAAAGCCTAAAAGAGGCTGGAATTATAAGAAGCAATGCAGGTAACGTTAAAGTACTTTCTAACGGTGAGATTTCTAAGAAACTTACAGTACAAGTTAATTCGTACTCAGCGGCTGCAAAAGAGAAAATAGAAGCTGCCGGAGGGAAGGCAGAGGTGATTTAAAGTGTTTTCTACTTTTAAGAACGCTTGGAAATTGCCTGAGCTAAGAAAAAAAATGCTTTTCACAGTTCTTATTGTAATCGCATTTAGATTCGGCTCTGTAATTCCTGTTCCTTTTCTAGATATGAGCGCTTTAACAGCTCTTATGTCAGGTTTAGGACAAGACACAGCTTTAGGATACGTAAACATGCTAACAGGTGGAGCGTTTGCTCAAGCAACGCTTTTCGCCCTAGGTATAGGCCCATACATTAATGCCTCTATCATAATGAATTTGCTAACTGTTGCAATTCCTCCTTTGGAGAAATTAGCAAAAGAAGGCGAGACTGGTAGAAAAAAAATCGCAATGATTACAAGATTTGCAACTGTTGGATTAGGCTTAATCATGGGTGGTGCGTATTTCGCTTTCTTACACAATAGTGGCATCACAGAGTTCAGAGATGGCGTAGGCTTCTGGATTTCTGCTGTTACTATCACTCTAACATTCACAGCTGGAACAGCACTTATTATGTGGATGGGCGAGCAAATCAACGAAAAAGGTGTTGGCAACGGTATATCAATCATTTTGTTTGCTGGTATCGTGGCTCAACTTCCTACAACTGCCGCTAATTTATGGAGCTATTTCTCATTGGCAATACAAGATCCATCTACAAACGGCAAATATTTCGTACTAGCTCCATTATTCGTAATCCTATTCTTAGCTATAATCTGGATAATCGTTTTCATGAACGAGTCAGAGAGAAGAATTCCTATTCAATATGCTAAAAAAATGGTAGGAAGAAAAATGTATGGAGGCCAAAACTCTCATCTACCAATTAAAGTTGCAATGAGTGGCGTTATGCCAGTTATCTTTGCTTCTGCAATTCTTTCATTGCCTGCAACTATTCAATTTTTTACAGGTATAGAAAATGGTGAAGGTTTCTGGGGTGGCTTCTTTGAGGCTCTAGCTCCAGGTGGTTGGATTTATATTGGACTATACTTAGTATTTATTATAGCTTTTGCTTATTTCTACATGTCAATTCAATACAACCCAATCGAGATGGCAAACAACTTAAAACAATCTAACGGAACTATCCCTGGTATTAGACCAGGCAAGCCAACTTCATTGTTTATCTCCAAAATCTTGAACAAAGTTACTTTAATCGGTGCTGGTTTCTTAGCTATCATAGCTTTACTACCACTAATTTACGGTAACATAACAGGAATGGATTCATTAATGATGGGCGGTACTTCCGTAATCATTATGGTTGGTGTAGCACTAGAAACAGTGAAACAAATTGAGTCACAAATGATGATGCGCCACTACAAAGGATTTTTAGATTAATATATAAGCTTAAAGTGGATAGTTATGCTATTCACTTAAGCTATTATTAATACTATAAGTCAAAAATCAACTAATTTTTCATTTTAGGAGTGTTATTATGAACTTGATATTATTAGGAGCTCCAGGAGCTGGAAAAGGTACACAAGCAGAAGTAATTTGTGAAAAATTGAATATCCCGACCATATCTACTGGTAATATAATTAGAGAAGCGCTGAAAAACGGCACTGAGATGGGACTTAAAGCTAAAGCATTTATCGAAGCTGGTCAACTTGTTCCTGATGACGTTGTTATCGGAATTATTCAAGAGAGACTAACAAACGATGATTGCAAAAATGGTTTCGTACTAGATGGCTTCCCAAGAACTATCCCTCAAGCCGAGGCTCTGGACGCTATGGGCGTTAAAATTGACAAAGTTATTGAAATCTTTGTTAAAGACGAAGACATAGTAAACAGAATGTCCGGACGCCGTGTCTGCGAAGTTTGCGGTAATTCATATCATTTGATTTACAAATTGCCACCTCAAGAGGGCAAATGCAAATGCGGAGGCACCCTTGTTCAACGCAAAGATGACCACCCAGATACAGTTTTAGATAGATTAGAAGTTTATCATGAGCAAACAGAACCTCTAAAAGACTACTACGGCAAACAAGGTAAATTGAGTGTTGTAGAAGGACAAGAGGAGTTAAGTGACACAACCGCTAGAACATTAGCAGCACTGGAGGCTTAAATGATAACCATTAAAACAAAGCAAGATATTGAAAAAATGCGTGACGCAGGCAAAATATCACAAGAAGCTTTGTTGCTAGCAGGTGAGCTAGTAAAACCTGGTATAACAACTTTTGAGATAGACAAAGCAGTGTATAATCATATTACAAAATCAGGTGCGACACCAAGCTTTTTGAATTATCATGGCTTTCCGGCAAGCGCTTGCATTAGTATTAATGATGTGGTTATTCATGGCATACCATCTAAAAAGCACGTACTAAAAGAAGGCGATATCGTAAGCATAGATGTTGGCGCTTACTATAATGGTTTTCATGGCGACAACGCTTGGACTTTCCCTTGTGGAGAGATAAACGAAGAAGCGAAAAAACTTTTAGAAGCAACAAAAGAAAGCTTATTTCAAGCTATTGCTCAAGCTACAGTTGGTAACAGACTGGGCGATGTAGGAAGTGCAGTACAGGAGTATGTCGAAGCTCGCAGTTATTCGGTTGTACGAGAATTTATCGGCCACGGAATAGGTGCGAATTTACACGAGGACCCTGCTGTGCCAAACTATGGCATTAAAGGCAGAGGTACAAGACTTGTTAAAGGTATGACAATTTGCATAGAGCCTATGATAAACATGGGAGCTAAAGAAGTGTATACAACAAGTGATGGTTGGACAGTTAAAACAAAGGACAAACAAATTTCTGCTCACTTTGAGCATGCTATAGCGATTACGGACAATGGACCGATAATACTAACACAAGTATGAGGTGGATATGTTAGTAGGAACTATAGTGAAATCTAAAGCAGGCAGAGACAAAGAAACATTTTTGGTGGTTGTTAAAAGCGAAGCAAATTACGCTATGTTATGTGATGGTAAGAAGAGACCTATGGAAAATCCAAAACATAAAAAGCTAATTCACCTAGCAGTAACAAACACGGTTCTTAGTGAAAACTGTTTAACAACAAACAAACAAATTCGTAAAGCGTTACGAGAGTACAGAGAAAATAAATCGATTCAATAGGTTTTGTGCCGATGTTCGGCAGAAGGAGAACTTTATGTCAAAACAAGACGTAATTGAACTTGAAGGCGTAGTAAAAGAAGCTCTGCCAAATGCTACATTTAAAGTTGAACTTAAAAATGGGCATATAATTTTGGCACATATCTCAGGGAAACTTCGTATGAACTACATCAGAATTCTTCCAGGAGATAAAGTTACAGTTGAAATGTCGCCTTATGATTTAACCAAAGGACGCATAACATGGCGTTCTAAGTAAAAATAAATAGAATATATCGAAAAAGTTGATAAAAGTTTTACGAAATAAGACTTTAAAAATCAAGTAAAATAAGGTATAATTAATTAGTTCGACAAAATGATTTAAATGCATAAAGGAAAGGATGGTCAAAAATGAAAGTAAGACCTTCTGTTAAAAAAATGTGCGAAAAATGCAAGGTAATCAAAAGAAAAGGCAAAATAATGGTTATCTGCGAGAATCCAAAACATAAACAACGTCAAGGATAAGCACAACAAATAAAAGTCAAAAGACAGAAAGGATGGGCTAGTGTATGGCTCGTATTTCAGGTATAGATTTACCAAGAGATAAAAGAATTGAGATAGCTTTAACTTATGTTTACGGTATCGGCAGAAAAACTGCTGTTGATATCTGTGCAAACACACAAGTTAACCCTGACATCAGAGTAAGGGATTTATCAGAAGATGATGCTGCAAAGCTTCGTGAATATATTGAAAAAAATTGTGTAGTAGAGGGCGATCTTCGTCGTGAAATAGCTTTCGATATCAAAAGATTAATCGAAATCCAATGCTTCAGAGGCATTCGTCATCGTAAAGGTTTACCTGTAAGAGGTCAACGTTCTAAGACTAACGCAAGAACAAGAAAAGGTCCTAGAAAAACTATGGCTAACAAGAAGAAATAAACGGGAGGATAAAAATGGCAGCAGCTAAACAAAACAAAAAACAAACTGTAAGACGTCGCCGTGAACGCAAAAATATTGAGCGTGGCGCAGCGCACATTCAGTCAACATTTAATAATACAATCGTTACAATTACTGACGTTCAAGGCAATGCTATTTCTTGGGCAAGTGCTGGCGAATTAGGTTTCAGAGGTTCAAGAAAATCTACTCCTTTCGCAGCTCAAAGCGCAGCTGAAACAGCAGCAAAAGCAGCTATGGAGCATGGCATGAAAACAGTTGAAGTATACGTAAAAGGCCCTGGCGCTGGACGTGAAGCAGCTATTCGTGCTCTTCAAGCAGCAGGCCTTGAAGTTAACATGATAAAGGACGTTACTCCGATTCCACATAACGGATGCCGTCCTCCAAAAAGAAGAAGAGTATAAGGAGGATAACTTAATATGGCAAAAATGAGAGGTCCAATCCTAAAAAAATGTAAATCACTAGGTATTTCTCCTGCGGTTCTTGGCGTTCATAAAGAAACAAACAGAAACCCAAAACCTAATAGAAGAAAACAAAGTGAGTATGGATTACAACTTACTGAAAAACAAAAAGTTAAATTTATATATGGTGTTTTAGAGAAACAATTCAGAAAATACTATGAAAAAGCTGAAAAAATGCCTGGTATGACAGGTCCTAACATGCTACAACAACTTGAGCTAAGACTAGACAACGTTGTTTATAGAATGGGACTTGCTAATACAAGAAGAGATGCAAGACAATTAGTTGGACACGGTCACTTCCTAGTAAACGGTTCAAGAGTTGACATTGCTTCTTACGCAGTAAAAGTTGGCGACGTAATCAGCGTTAAAGAGAAATCAAGAACTTCTCCAAAATTCAAAACTCTAATTGAGGTTAGAGGTGGACAAATGACTCCAGCTTGGATGGAAAGAGTTAAAGATTCTTTTGAAGCTAAAGTTATCGCTAAACCAGAGCGTGATCAATTAGATTACGAAGTTGACGAAACACTTATCGTTGAGTTCTACTCCAAATAATGCCATTTAGTAGGCTTATTAAAGAAAATCATGCAGTAGTTATACTACGTAATGTTCAAAGGAGGATCGCGAATGATTGAAATAGAAAAACCACGAATAGACATTGATGAAATTTCAGAAAACGGTAAATATGGTAGATTTATTATTGAACCTCTTGAAAGAGGCTTTGGTACTACCTTGGGAAACAGCTTGAGAAGAGTTCTTCTATCTAGCTTACCCGGTGTTGCGGTCAAATCTATAAAAATTGATGGTGTTGTACATGAATTCTCAACAATCCCAGGTGTTAAAGAAGATGTTACTGAAATCGTACTTAACATTAAAGGATTAGTTGCTAAGTTAAATTGTGACGGACCTAAAACTGTTACTATAGAGTCTGAAGGCCCTATGGGAGTTACAGCAGGCGACATAAAATGCGATAGCGAAGTTGAGATTTTGAACCCAGAGTTATACATTGCTACTTTAGGTGAAGGCGCAAAACTTTATATGGAGTTAGTGCTTGATAAAGGTAGAGGTTATGTATCTAGTGATAGAAACAAAGCTAGCTTACCAGTTGGTATTATTGGTGAATTAGCAGTTGACTCAATTTACACACCTGTTTTAAAAGTTAATTTCAGTGTTGAAAACACACGTGTTGGTCAAAGCATTGACTACGATAAATTGACATTAGAAGTATGGACAAACGGCGTTATTAACGCGCAAGAAGCTGTTTCTCTTGCTGCTAAAGTTCTTACTGACCACTTGTATCTGTTTGTTGACTTGTCTGATAAAGGTAAAAACACAGAGATAATGGTTGTTAAAGATGATGGTGGTAAAGAAAGAGTGCTTGAGATGACAATCGAAGAGCTTGACTTGTCTGTACGTTCATTTAACTGCTTAAAAAGAGCAGGCATAAATACAGTTCAAGATTTAGTTAATAAATCTGAAGAGGACATGATGAAGGTTAGAAACTTGGGACGTAAGTCTTTGGAAGAAGTTATTTGGAAAATGGCTTCTCTAGGTTATAATCTTCGTAAGGAAGAAGAATAATTTAAAGAATAGGAGTGACAATCATGCCGGGAACAAGAAAACTCGGAAGAGACACTGCTCATAGATTAGCTATGCTTAGAGGTCTTGTTACATTCTTTTTTGAGAATGGTAAAATAGAAACAACTGATACTAGAGCTAAAGAAGTTCGTTCTTTAGCAGAGAAAATGATAACTATCGCTAAGGAAGATAACCTAACAAACAGAAGAACAGTAATGTCTTTCATCACAAAAGAAAGCGTTGCGAACAAACTATTTGTTGAAATCGCTCCAAAATATGTTGATAGAAAAGGTGGTTACACAAGAATCACTAAATTAGGCCCTCGTCGTGGCGATGCTGCGGAAATGGCTGTACTAGAATTAGTATAATTATTAAAACGGAAGAGTAAAATCTTCCGTTTTTTTGCATGTATGTATAATGTTATGTGAGTGAAGAGAAAAACTCTACTTAAAAACTCAAAAATTTACAATAGAAAAGCTAAATGACAGTTTTGTATTGATAATAGTGATAAGACGTAAAAAAATTTTGCTATTATTGTTTTATCTAATTTAATGTGATATAATGAAACTAACAATTATGTAGTAGGAGATAATATGATATTTTTTATAGATTTTGAGAACGTTCACAGCAATGGTTTTATGGGTATAGAAAACTTGACAGAAGCTGATAAGATAATTATTTTTTATCCGAACAATGCAACAATATCTTTAGATGTACACAGAAAACTAGAGGTTTCTGATGTTATAAAAGAGTATGTACAAGTTAATACAGGTAGCAAAAATTCGCTAGATTTTCAGTTGTCAACATATTTAGGCTATGCTGTAGCAACTAATCCTGATGATGATTTCTACATTGTTAGTAAGGATAACGGTTATTCTTTTGTTGAGGAATTTTGGAAAGCTCGTGATATAAAAGTAAATTGTTGTACTAATTTACTAGCAGAAGCTAAAGTAAATCAAATACTTAGCATTACGCAATACTTGCCAGATTATTCTGATGAAGAACATAAGTTTATTTTTAAAATAATTGGTGCATATAAAACTAAACAAGGTATCAACAATGCTTTAGTAAAGAGATATGGAACTGATGAGACAGGTAAGATTTATAAAGCTATTAAGCCACTTTTGAAAGACAAAAAAGGAACATAAACTGATTTAAAGGCGATGAGATTAATTTATCACCCTTTTGTATTTATGATTTGCTATGCTTAAAAATCAGTTTTGATAATAGATTTTATAAGTTTTGGTCATTCCTAATAATACTTATAGACGAGGTGATGAAATGCATTTTGAAAGGGAAGAACTAACGACCAAATTGAAGACAGGATTAGAGAGATTGTTGGTTGTGCGACAGATATATATGAATTAGAAGAGTATGAAAAAGTGAATTTTTTAAAGATTTCTAAAAAGACAAAGTTCACAAGATCTACGATATATAAATATCTTAAAACAAAAGATGAAATCATGCTTAAAATTGTTGTTATGTAGGCAAAGAGATTTTCAGATTACATTGCACATAATTTGAAAAATGAAATTGAAACTGATGCACAAAAAATAACAGAAGTTTTAACAACTGTATTTTTGAAAGTCCCAAACTTTATGAGGTTATACACTATTTTACATTCTATTAGAGAAAAAAATATGAGAGTGGAAGCGTTAGCAGAGTTTAAAAGAGAAATAGTGGAAGTACAACAGGCCTTTTAATAAAAGGTTAAAAAGGTTCTACTCTAAAGCTAGTGATACGGAATTAAGTGAGTTTTATGTGTTTTATCTAGTGTATGCTGGTGGGTTATATTCAATGTGCTTTTCAACTGACATACAAATTAAAGCTATAGAAATATCTGGCATTGGTTATGTGGCACCTGAATTTAAACAGATGTTTACAAAAGGCTTAGTATTGTATCTAAATACCTTGGATAAATGAGTTAAATCCTTGCAATTGAGACTGCAAGGATTTTTTAATACACTAAAATTAGCAAGGTTAAAATGTTGACAATTTAGTTTAATCGTTATATAATAATACATATTAGCTTTAATAAAGTAAAGCTTTTTTAAGGAGAAAAGAATGAGAAAAATACTATCTATTTTGATAATAGCTATATTATTTACTGGGTGCAGTACAGCAGAAAGTTTTACAACAAGTAACAATAGTGGAAAAGAAATAACAATTGTACCTATCAGTCCTGACGGAGTTAGTGAAGAAGCAATTTTTAATGTCTTTCCTGAAATGTCAAAGGCTACTAAAGAAAATAGTGTATTTGACGGAGACGACGGAGTAGAATATACTTATGTATATACAGAAGTAAACGCTAACGGAGAAGAAACCGAACAAATTGAGAATATAGACGTAACTTATTCTTTATTTACGTATAATAAGTCTAGAAAAATTATATATGATGTAGTTTTTGACAAACAAAACTCTGATATAAAAGAAGGGTCTGAGTATGTCTTAAATAAATCTGATGATTATATAGAGACAGATGAGGTAGTGGTACAGGAGCTGGAAAGCGAGCTTACCGAGTTATTTGACGAATTAGGTTTAAGTACTGACCAAGGGTATGAGATTTATAGAATATACCATAAAATAGAGGACAGTTATATTCATTACATAGAGATAACAAATTATATTAACGGATATGAAGTAAGCACAGAGCCTATAAGAAATTCAGAAGGTGCGATGCCATACGGTATGGCAAAAGGACATATTGTGTATGCAGATGAAGTTCTTGAAATTTATTTACCAGGCGCATTTGTTGAGGGTGATAACACCGAGTACATAAACTATGGTACATTATTATCAGAAGAAGAAGTGCTAGAATTATATAACGAGCAACAAGGTAAAGAAATTATAGGAGTAGCAAAAGACGAATATGTGAACGAAGACGAGCTGAAATTTGAGCTTAAATACTATATGCAAGTTGGTGGGAATTATCCTGATGGTTATGCTACGTTATCGCCTTTGTGGGAGATTTATAGCGTAAATGATGACGGAACACGAAAAATCATTGATATGTATGATGCTACAAGTGGAGATAGACTATTTTTCGGTACATAATTTAAAAAGCCTTTGCAGAGATTGCAAGGCTTTTTTTATATGAAATATACGAAGTAGAGTTTGTATCTGTATAGAATAAATTTTACGGCTATGATGCAAAAATTCATCATAGCCGTATTATATTTTTACATATCATAATTACTTAAAATACTATATAACACCTTGAAAAAATCAGCTTTTTCAACGCTCTCACTGGCTGTTATGTTGAGTGATTTCAACAAGTTATCACCGATTTTAATATCCACCCTACCAAGTATTGTTCCTTTTTGGATAGGAGCTTGAATATGTTCGCTTATTATCACTTCTGTGCTTATTTTTTCCTCCTCGCTTATTTTAACCAACACGTTAGAATATCCTAATACTTCTAAGTTAACGGTGTCTTTCATGCCACCTGTTATCTCGGCAAAGTGTGGCACTTCTATAACAGGCTGTACTGTTTCCCATGCGCCAAAACCATAGTTTAACAACGCAGTTGCATCTGCAAACCTTGTGTCAGAACTTTCTGCACCTAGCACCACGGCTACAAGCGACAAAGACTCTCTCTCTGCTGTAACAGTTATGCAACTACCAGCAGTGCTTGTTGTGCCTGTTTTTAAACCTGTAACTCCGTCATAAGTTCTAATTAACTTATTTGTGTTAACAAGCTGAGTTTCACCGCCTCTAACGCTGTCCATCCACGTTAAAGTATAGTCAAAAATCTTCTCGTGTTGCACTAGTGCTGCACTCATAATTGCTATATCTTTAGCTGTTGTGTGGTGACCGTCTTCGTCTAATCCGTTGCAGTTTTTAAAAACAGTATTTTCCATGCCAAGCTCAGCCGCCTTTTTGTTCATCTCTGTCACAAAGGCATCTTCGCTTCCACTTATTGCTTCGGCTAATACCACTGCTGCATCGTTAGCGCTCATAATAACTGTAGCTTTTAGCAAATCGTCTACTGTCATGGCTTCGCCTTCTTCAAGCCAGATGTCCGACCCACCCATAGACGACGCATGGGCACTGGCGTAGAGTGTGTCCGTTAGATTAAGTCTGCCACTTTCAATGGCTTCCATAGTCAAAAGCAACGTCATTACCTTTGTTATTGACGCTGGAGAACGGAGTTCGTCCGAGTTTTTAGAGTACAAAATCGCACCAGTTTCAGCCTCCATTAAAATAGCTGACGGAGAAGAAAGTGTAAGCTCCTCTGCAAAAACTGCGCTAGTGTTTAGGTTAAAAAGCATTAAGCTTATCACAAAAAAGCCTGTAAAAAATTTTTTCAGCATAAAATCACCTCATATCTTATGAGTAATTTTATGCTGAAATTAATTTAAGTATTACATTAACCTACATCTTCGTTATATAAATTAAATCTAAATAATCTGCGCTCGTCTTCGTCTTTTTCGCACATAACAAACGCTTCTGCGATTTTACCACCCTCGATTAAAGCAGTTAGTCCAACCAGTTGGCAAAGTTTGCTTCTTAGATTAAGTCTGTCGCCATCTCTAGTCATTAGATAAACTTCACCTTGACAGCTATCAAGTATTTTCAAAAATTTAGGTACATCAACATCGTGCAATTCTACCATTTGTGGAGCCATATTATCACCTCGTATATTTTTTTATTTATTTTACCATATATTGTGTTAAAAATAAAGCACTTTTTTATTTTTTATAAGTTTACACATCTATTCATCGTTTAAGCTTTTAAGTTTTTGTTCAAAAGCTTTTTTTATGGTCTCTAAAATCTTAATTCGTGCATATTTTTTGTCGTTGCCTTCAACAATTATCCAAGGAGCATATTCTGTGGAAGTCTTTTGAAGCATTTCGTTAACTGCCACTTCGTACTTATCCCACTTTTCTCTGTTTCGCCAGTCTTCATCAGTAATTTTATATTGCTTTTCAGGTGTGTTTTGTCTTTCCGTAAAGCGTTTTAATTGCTCGTCTTTGTCTATGTGAATCCAAAATTTAAGGACAATCGCACCCCAATCAGCAAGGTTTTTCTCAAACTCGTTAATCTCTCTAAAAGCTTGAATACAGCGTGAGTTCGGAGTGAACTTCTCTACTCTTTCCACCATAACTCTGCCATACCACGACCTATCAAAAATAGCTATGTGTCCGTCTTTTGGTATCTCGTTCCAAAATCTCCATAGATAGTGTCGATTTTTTGCCTCGAAAGACGGTGCAGCTATCGGAATAACGTCAAAGCCTCTAGGGTCAAGTGCCCAAGATAATCTTCGAATCGCGCCACCTTTACCAGCTGCGTCCCAACCCTCAAATGCAATAACAACAGGGATTTTTTCTTTATATATCGCACTGTGTAAGCGAGAAAGAGAAGCTTTTTCTATCTTTAAAGCCTTTTTATAGTAATCATCAGTTATGTTAGCTCTTAGTTCTAAATCGTCAAGCAGTGGCATTTTTATTAGAGGGAACTTATACTCGGTAGGCTTTGTTTGTTTAACACCTTTTTCGATAACTTTTTTAATTTTGTCGTGAACGGTTGTTAGCACTTTCAGAGTGCCTTCCCATTCGTTCTCATTCCAAATAGGATACCATTCAGAATAATTTGTGCTAGTATCTGTCAAAAGATTATCAATCATGTCAAATCTATCATCATAATCTTTATTGAGTTTTATGTCTCGGTCGGTTACTCGCCATGATGTAAAATCATCGTCTTGCAAAGCTTTTAGTCTTGTTTTTTGTTCTTGTTTAGAAATATACAAAAAGAACTTTAACACTAAATATCCGTCATCAACTAGCTGACGTTCAAATGTGTTTATGTCGTCTGCAAATTCTTCTTGTTTGTCCTCGTTAACGGCTCTGTTATACCAACTTCTGTCAAAAATAGCTATGTTCCCTTTAAGTGGCAATTTGCTCCAAAATGGGTGAAAAAACGGTAGCCTGCGTTCAGTATCTGTGATTTTTGGAGTAGAGTGAACTTGATAAAACCTAGGGTCTAGCTCTGTAATTAAATTAGCTATCATCTGGCCTTTACCAGATGCACTAAACCCTTCAAAAACAATCACTACTCCTGAGCTAGTTTTACTCAAAGGTAACTGCAAAGCAGATATATCTTCTTGTAATTTTTTTATCTTATCTTTTGCTTCTTTTTTCTTCATCTTAGATTTTAGAGACTTCAATTCATGTAACATAATAATAGCTCCTCTTTATATATATAGTTAGAAAATAAACCAATTTACTTAATTTTATCTATAGGCGAAGGAATTGAAAAATGATACCCTTGGGAATAATCTATTTTATATTGTGTTAGAATTTCTTGTATTTCCTCGTTTTCAACAAACTCTGCCACTGTTTTAGCCCCAAGTTTATTTGTCATATAGCTTATTGTGTCTAAAACCATTAAGGTTTTGTCGTTAGAAGATATTTTTTTGATTATACTTCCGTCAATCTTAATGTAATTAGGCTCTAAATGCAATAGTGTTGAGAAAGTTGAATAACCTGAGCCGAAATCGTCTATTGCAATTTTGCAACCATATTTTTTTATTGTATCTACAAATTCATAGAATTCTTTTGATGTAGTTATATCATCGCTTTCTAAAAATTCAATTGTAATACTTTCAGGCTTTTCGTAATTTTCAAGTGTATGGAAAAACCAACTTTTAAAAGCGATAGAATTAATATCGTGTATTGCCAAATTTATAGAAACTTGCTCTGTTTTATTTGCGAAATCTTCCAACACTTTTTCTATCATCATGCGACTTAGATGAGGGTATAGTTTATATTTTTGTGCTACACCTAAGAACGTATACGGAGTATAAACTGTTCCGTCTAGGTCGACTATTCTCATCAAACTCTCGTATTTATCTATTTTATTAGAATCATTGTTGTAAAGACCTTGGTAATATGGTGTAACTAAGTCGTGTGCGATTGCTCTGTTAATGACTTCAAGCATGTTTAATTCATCTGCATTTGTGTTTTCTTCATAAGAATTATCGCTGTATATTAAGAAGTTCTCCATGCTGTCTTTACTTGAGAACAAAAATTTCATTCCTGCACTAATTGGGTCATCTTGATTGAGAACTACTACTGTTTTAAGAACCATAGTAATGCCGTCTATACTGGTTTTTGAATACCCAAAATGGTGGTAAATATCTTTGCAATAATCAACAAATTCCATGTTGGTAACGCAGTCTAAACACGCAATAACAAGCGATTTATAGTTAAAGCTATATGTTTTTGTGAAAACAGAAACAGGGTGGTTTGAGAAAATCAATTTTATAGATGCTAATAAATCTTTGCAAGCTTTATTGTATTGTTCGTTGCCAACATAAGCGATTGTAGCATCTGCTGTTTGTATCTCAATAACACACACTTTGTTAAGCCTAACCTTGTCTAAATCCAGCTTATACTGCAACATATTTGGCACATCTATTTCTGCGTCAACCAGATATGAGTTAATCTCAGTGTCTCCTGAATTTTCGTTTAAGCTGTGTACTAAATCAGCCTTGTGACCTCTGTTTTCCATAGCTTTTAAGGTGAAGGCTATGTCTTCTTGCACAAGTGAAACTTTCTCTAGTTCAGATAAATCAGGCACAAAATATTTGTCGTTTTCTGATACACCAGATACCACGCATACACCATGACAGTAGTGTGTTTGGTTGTTTTCATAGTAAATCTCGCCTAACATAAACGCACCACATATATTTAGTTTATGAAACGGAGATAAGCTCCATTTTGCACAGTTAGAAAGATACACTCTTTGCACAATACAAGTATATGTGAAAATAGATTCAACAGGTTTATCATAAACTTCTGATATCATTTTATATGTGTTTTGCATAGCTACGGCAGGGTTGATAAAACCGAGCTTAAACCTAGCATCACTTTTTAGTATTGCCGAATATACATTTAATCCATGCTTATCGTTATTATAATTCATGTACCATGTACTATCGTCTTCTTCAAAAATAATTGGGAAATGAGCAAGATAGTCATTGTTGATTTGAGTTTGCAATGCATAAAAATCAGCATAATCAATCTCATTTGTGTTAACAATAACTTGATCTTCTGTTAAATTCAACTTGTTTAATATCCACGGCCCAGCAATTTCGTTATCTATTTTTGTTATAACTTCGCCATCAACTTCTGTGATAGTGTAAATATTGTCATCTAATGTGTCGTGTGCATGACTTATTAAAGAGAACTGATGTTGATCTTCTCCGCACGCGCTAAATAACAATGCATGGTCATCATACACTCCGTTCTCAGTAAAAACAAAGCTATCATTTTCCAGATGTGACATGTTTCCGACTGTTCCACCAGTAAGCAACAATTTAGGTTCTAGTTTGTTTATCTCGCTTACTAATTTGTAAGACCTTAAAAATGTAGCTGGAAACAATATATTAAAAGGTGAATTAAAACTGTTTGTATCTGTACAATAACTATGAATATCTTTTGCGAATTCCTCTATAGTTTTATCGGTAAATTTAATTAACTCTCTACGAACCGTCAGTTTTGAATATTCTTCAACAATAATCATGGTAGCACGGTCAACTGTGTCGCCTTTAAATAGCACACTAATGCATGATGTCATGCCAACAATAACACTATTAGGAAGTAATAGTTTGATATCATTTGCAAGTTGTAGCGCATCTGACCTTGTAATATCCGAACTAACTACACGAACCAAATATTCATCTGTCGTGTTTAGCTTGTTTTCTGTTATTAAATTAGTTAAATCTGAGATGTTGTTATACAATATCGGATAATTTTTCAAAGATATTCTCCTCTTTACCTATTATAGCTCATATTTTAATTAAATTTAACTATATTTTACATAAAATATATAAATTTAATAGTAATATGCTACCATAATATTAATGAAAAGTCAAACATTTATGCAATAAATAAAATAACAAGCACAAGGCTGAAATTTTACAGTCTGTACTTGTTATTATTTGCTAAATATTTACATAATATTACTATCTTTTTGCAGAATAAATTGCCTCTATATTCTCTATTGGAACATCTACTTCAAGGCATTGGCTAGACATTAAAATATAGCCTCCATCTTTGCCTAATGTGTCGATAATATACTGAGTTTGCTCACGCACTTCTTCGGCTGTTCCAGTTGGCAATAACCACTGAGTATCCACACCACCGTGGAACGCAATTTTGCCTTTGTAATCTCTTGCTAAATTGTCAATCTCAAGACCTACAACTTTTTGTACAGGTTCAAGTGCGTCAACTCCACACTCAATAAGCTCTGGTATAACAGGAGCAACTGCACCACAAGAATGTTGCATGAAAAACGCACCGTACTCATGTGCTAAATCAACCAATTTTTTTGTGTTTTCTTTAAAGTACTCTTTCCACATGTCAACACTAAACAGCATAGAAATTTGTGTTCCGTAATCGTCATGTGTTCTTAGTATGTCAATCTTGCCCTCGGCAGCTTCAAATGTTCTACGATAATGCTCTAGCTCAAAATTAACCATACGGTCTAAAATTGCCTTTGCAACCTCAGGTTCTTCTATCATTAAAATAAAGAACTGCTCCATATCTATTAAGTTGGTTACCATTTGAAAAGGCCCTGGGTGACCGATAACTAGTGCTTTGTCAGCATGTTTTGCACATTGTTCTTTCAAAACAGAATAATCAAACCAGTCTGGGTCTGGGTATGTATACTTATCTAAATCCTCCATAGTTTCAACACCATTTAAAGGATAATATGTAGTAGTTGGGTATGAATCATGCTCTGTTTCGTGTATGGTAGCTTCAAATCCCCAGTAATTCTCTTTTACTTTTTGTCCTTTATCATCTGTATATTCTTTTAACTTAGGTCCAATATATTTAGGCCCTACATATCTAATATCTATCTCGAATTTTTGATATAATTCTTCCATTTCTGTAAAACCATAATGCTTAAGTAGCTTTTTATTTACCACATCAACTGCCTGTAAAGCTGCTGGAGTTCTATCTGGTTTTTGTTTCATCATTACTGCACGTACACGTTCTTTTGATGTCATTATAAATCCTCCGTATTATCGTTAATATGCAAGTGTACTATACACGTTGCTTTTATTAAGCATAATTATACTCCTTAATGCCTGGAAAGTAAACGATTAACTTGTAGAAAATTAAACGTATTATTTATTGAAAATATACAAATAATTATGTGTTATCATTAAAATGAAAAGGGACTTCTGTATTAAAATAAACATACATAAAAACCCATGCTTTAGGTAGGGGCGAGCTGTGCTCGTCCGAAAGCATAGGTTTCTGTAAACTTAATATATGTTTAATTTTTATATTTTGTAGCTATATTAAATCGAAAATTATTATAATTCGTACACTAGGTCTAACGGACGAGCACAGCTCGCCCCTACGCTATCTTTGATTTTAACTATGATTTATCTAAATGCGACAACCCTATAAATACTATATTAAGATTTCTCTAAAATATCAACAATTTCATTAACGTTTTTCTTGCCAAAGCTTGCTACTTTTCCGTTAACAACCATGCAAGGTACGCTCATAACATTGTACTGCTCTTTAAGATTAGGGAAGTACATTAAATCAACCATCTCAGCGCGGATGTTATCAGATAATGAAGCTACTCTTTGAGTACCCATGATAACTGTAGGGCAGATTGTGCAAGACATTGAAATTAGCACTTGTATATTGATTTTTTTGTCAATCTTTTTAATTCTGTCCATTGTTTCTGTATCAATTGCTTGCCCAGCTGATGCGACATTATATAAACCTATGATAAATGCGTTAAAGTCGTGTCCACTTGGCACACCTTTATATATCACACCACTTGGTTTATCAGCATCTGTGTATATCTCAAAATAAGGGTAATGGTCGGCAGATATTTTATCTTTAACCACAACTTTTTCGTAAGAGATTTTCTCACAAAGAGGTGAGAACTCGGCTAAAAATTCTGACATTCTAGCGGCTAAGTCGCTGTCGTCTAAGAACGCTTTAATTGTGATATTTCTCTCGAACTTATCGAAAACATCAGCAAGTTTTGATTTAATCTCTGCTGTGAAGAAACCGTCTTCCTCACTTGCAGTAGAAGTTTGTTTAACTTCTTCTTTAACCGCTGCTTTGTTAATCTCAAAAGCAGGGATTTTTAAAACTGAGTGCATGTTTTCAACATGTTTCTCTAAAGATGTTGAAGCACTTGCTCCGTCTGACACAGCAGTTACCACTTGGCGAAGCTCTTTTACACAAACGTCACCAGCAGCATACACGCCAGCAATATTTGTTTTTTGGTTAGCATCTGTGATAATATAACCACTGCTTGTTTTCTCAACATCATTTGTCAGCCATTTTGTGTTAGGAGTGTAGCCAGCAAAGATAAACACACCCATTCCGTCTTGGTGTTCAAAAACAGTTTGCTCGTTTGTTTGATTATTCACAACAGTTAGTTTTGTTAGAGCAGTTTCTCCCTCAACACTCACAACTTCTGTGTTATATGTGATGTCTATTTTGCTGTTATTAACAGCTTTATCTCCAACTGTTTTTGCACAAGTAAACTCTGGCTCACGCACTATCATGTGAACTTTTTTAGCGTATTTAGTTAGGAAAACACCTTCTTCAACTGCTGCAAAGCCTCCACCTACAACATAAATATCTTTGTCTGTGAAGAACTCTCCGTCACATGTTGCACAGTACGCAACACCTCTGCCAGAGAAATCAGTTTCACCCTTAAAGCCTAGTTTGCGAGGGTTAGCACCTAAAGCCAAAATAACACCAAGAGCTTTAAACTCTCCTCTTGTTGTTTGGATAGTCTTAATGTCACCCTTAAGCTCAAGATTTAAAACCTCTGCAATTTGGAACTCTGCACCAAAAGACCGAGCTTGTTTATACATGTTGTGAGTAAGCTCCTCGCCACTTGTTTTAAATACGCCAGGGTAGTTAACAACTTCTTCTGTTATTGTGATTTGCCCACCTATTTTGTCTTTTTCTAAAACTAATACTTTATATTTTGCACGTGCCATATAAATAGCAGCAGATAAACCAGCAGGGCCAGCACCGACTATTACGACATCATAAAAATTATTGTAATCTTGCATATTTTACTCCTTTATAGACATAGGGCGACCGTTAAGTCGCCCTAAAATTTTATTATAATAAACCTACTAAGTCTAGGCTTGGTTTTAATGTCTCGTCGCCTGGTTTCCATTTAGCTGGGCAAACTTCGTCACCATGCTCTGCAACAAATTGTAAAGCTTGTACACGTCTGTATAGTTCTTCTGCGTTTCTACCTACGTTACCAGCAAGTACTTCATAAGCTACGATTTTACCCTCTGGGTTAACGATAAATGTTCCACGCTCTGCAAGGCCAGCTTCTTCGATCATAACCTCAAAACCTCTAGCTAGAACACCTGTTGGGTCAGCAAGCATTGGGTATTGGATTTTTTTGATTGTTTTAGATGTATCGTGCCATGCTTTGTGAACAAAGTGAGTGTCGCAAGATACGCTGTAAATTTCGCAACCGATGTTTTTGAAATCTTCGTATTTATTTGCTAAGTCTTCAAGCTCTGTTGGGCAAACGAAAGTAAAATCTGCTGGATAGAAGAAGAAAACAGACCATTTTCCTGCTAAATCCTCATTTTTTACGGTGATAAACTCATTATTATAAAACGCTTGTACATTAAAATCTACTATATTTTTTCCTATTTGTGACATATTGTATACCTCTTCTCATTAATTTTTATTTGGGGTTGTTACCCGTTGATATAAAAATAACACACATTCTTATTTTTGTCAACCATAAAATTAAAATAATTTTGTAAAAAAGTTATTAATTTTATGTATCATTTTCTTAAAACAGCTTGACAACAAAAAAAATATGTGGTATTTTAATAACAAATCAATAACTAATATTATTTTTTAATTCGACACGAATTATACAAATTAAACTAAAAAAATACAAGAAAAGAGGCATTATGATGAAAAAAATTGCAGTAGTATTTTGGAGCGGAACAGGAAATACAGAGATTATGGCTAATAAAATAGCTGATGGAGCAAGTGGTGCAGAGGTAAGCATTTTTTCAGCTTCTGAATTTGACGTAGCTACAGTTGCTGATTATGACGTTATAGCATTTGGTTGCCCAGCAAGTGGCGCAGAAGAGCTTGAGGAAAGTGAATTTGCACCAATGTTTGACGAATGCAAAGCTAACTTAAGTGGTAAAAACATTGCTTTATTTGGCTCTTACGGCTGGGGTGGCGGTGAATGGCTAGACACATGGAAAAGCGACTGTGAAGCTTTAGGTGCTAACGTGATAGAAGTTCTAGCACTTGAAGCAACACCTGATGGCGACGGCGAAGAAGCTTGCATAAAATTAGGTCAAAATATAGCTAGTTAATTATATATTAACCAATAAAGATACAATTATTTACTGTAAATAGTGGAACATTAAGAAAGTGCTTAATGTTCCACCTTTTTTATTGAAAGAAAATTAATATTGTGCTATAATTCAAGACATAAACTATGTTTTGAAAGGAATAATATTATGGATTGTGTTTATTGTAAGAGGAGAAATCCAGAGGGTGCTAAGGTGTGCGAGAAGTGTGGAGCTGAACTTTTGCCGATTGTCGATATTAATGCATTGCACTATCAAGCTGTTGATGCAAGCTTGGCAGATGCGCTTAAAGATGTAGACGTTAACTTTATGTATAAAGGTGACTTGAAAAAGGTGCTGACAGCAATATCTACAGGGGCATGTGTTATAGTGCCAGTTCGTGTTGAAGAAACTTATGAATATGACACTACTGATGCTGAAGATACCGTTAGCTCTTATGATACATATTGTAAGTTGCAAACACTAGAGAGAAATCCGTTATCACACGATGTAGAGCTTGTAACATATTTTAACTATAAACCTGCTGACATGGAAGAAGCATACTTATTAAGAATGATGATTAAAAACAAACATGTTTATTTGATTGTTCCTAATCTTGACCCTGAATACATAAAAGCAAACATCAAAGGTTTTTTAGCTATTAAGTCAAACAAAACTAAAAAAAGAGCTACAGCAGATGCTTTTGATTTAGCTACACAAAAAATAGGCGATTTTTTCTCTAAAAAATTATTTAAGAAAAAATGATTGAAATAAGCTTTATATTAGTATAACAAACACCAGTGTGATATGAACGATATTTCGCACTGGTGATAATTTTGCCTGTATGAATATAAGTCAAAAAAATAATTGATTTTAATTTGAAAAAATAAATAAAATTATCGATAAAACTCTTTACCTAATGTTATAAAAGTGTTAAAATAAGAGAAGATATGAAAAGGAGGCGATTAATATTAGTGATATATTGAATGAAATGCGAGATTTTTGGGATTTAGTAATAGATTTAACCAAAAGTTTTAGACTGATTGATTTACTAGACATCGCCATAATAACTGTGCTGATTTTTGGCGCAGTACGTCTCGTGAGAGAAAGCCGTGCAGGTCAACTTGTAAAAGGTATAGTAATACTTCTGGTTTTATACTTGTTATCAATAATGCTTGAGCTGAGTGCACTTCAAAACATTATTAACTACTTATTTCAATATGCGTTTATTGCATTGCTTATTGTGTTTCAGCCAGAGATTAGAAAAGCACTTGAGCAAATGGGTAGAAGCAATGTGGGTAAAAGCATTGCAGGCGTTATGGTATCACGTGATAATGAGAACTCCGTGTTAGCTATTAGAGTAGCTATCAACAGCACTGTTGAGGCTATTAGCGTTTTACAAAACCTTAGAATGGGTGCAATTATTGTTTTTGAGCGTTCAACAAAATTGGGTGATATTATAGAGACAGGTACTATGGTAAACGCAACGCCAAGTGCTAAGATGATTTCTAACATCTTCTATAACAAAGCGCCTTTGCATGACGGTGCTATGGTTATTAGAAATGGTAATATTATTTCAGCAGGTTGCATTTTGCCACTAACAAAAAATGATGCTATCACAGCTAATGTTGGCACAAGACACAGGGCAGCGATTGGAATGAGTGAAGAAAGCGATGCAGTTGTTGTTGTGTTATCCGAAGAAACAGGAAAAATATCAACAGCTGTTAATGGCGAGTTAAAGAGAGATTACACAAAAGATACTTTGCGTGAATATTTGGAGAGTATTTTAGAAAACGAAGTCGAAACAGTAAAGGTAAAAAATCCTTTTTTCAAAAAGAAAAGAGGTGCAAAATAAATGAATAAACAGACAAATAAAAAATTCAACCTATTTAACGGCAATATATTTTATAATGATATTTTTGTTTGGATATTTGCTTTGATTTGTGCTGTGATAATTTGGTTTTTAATGGCGGCGAACAATCTGCTTGACAGACCTAGAACTATTTCTGATATTCCTATTGAAATTCAACTTACGGAAGCAGCACAGGAACAAGGTGTTAGAGTGTTTTACCAAGACAAAGAGACAGCTTCTGTGTCGGTTTCAGGTAGCACGCTTGTAATCAATAATATAGACAAAGATAACATTACGGTTGTGGCACAGCTTGACCCGTCAGAACAAAAGCTATCTGGTCACACCTTAGTTACAGAAACACTAGATGTTTCTGCACAAAAAAATACACAAGATTTTATCGACTACAACGTAGAGTCAGTTAATCCAGAAAGCATTACTGTTTATTATGACAGATACAAAGAAGCAACTTTCGATATTCAAAACGAGATAAAGTATTCAACAACTTCTGCTTACTATGTTGAAGCACCAGTACTGTCTCAATCAAGCGTAATGATATCAGGACCTGAGACTTCTGTTAACCGAATTGCTAAGGTTAGTATAGTTGACTCTATCGATAACGACGTTACTCAAAGTCAGTCGCTAACATCAAAATTAGTTTTATATGATGCAGATGGTAAAGAGCTTGATTTAGAAGATTTATTCTTAACATTAAGTGTGACAGAAATAGATGTAGCTATCAATGTGTTGAGCAAACAAACTGCAACACTAGAGATTACAACACTAAACTTACCAGCTGAATTTAGTGAGTCTAGAATTGTAATTGAGCCTAGCACGATAGACATTGCAGGTGAGCTAGATGTTGTATCTAACTACGCTAAAATCACACTGGCTACTCCAATTGACTTTTCGAATATCACGCCAGATAACAATAATATGGAGATAGAAATTCCGATGCCAGAAAATGTTATAGCAGTGTCTGGTGAAAAAACAGCAACGGTTACAATCAACCTAAATGGGTTTAGCGAAAAAGATGTTTTAACCTCTAATATTAACCTAATTAATGTGCCAGAGGGCAAAGAAGCTAAACTGGTTTCACAAAATATTTTTGCTAGTGTGGTAGGGCCTACAGCTCAAATTAATACTCTAACACCTGACTCCGTTTATGGCAACATTGATGTTGCAAATTATGCTGACCAAACAGGAAATATAGAGGTAGCAGTATCCGTTGGTGTGTCTGGTTTAACATCAAGTTGGGTAACAGGGCAGTACAGCGTCGTTATTAGTATTGGCGATATAGTAGATGCATCTGTGCCTGCTACTACTCCGTCTCAGTGATTATTTATGCATAAAAAATCACAGTAATTCATCAAAAAGACTTTTATTATACATATATTTGTGCTATACTATACAGAGCTATACTTACTTTGTGTATGGACGCAAATATATGTATTTTTTTATTTATCATATTTATACACAAAGATTTCTGTTTAAAATATAGTTTGAGAATGGAGAACAAAATAAATGGAACAAAGAAAACCTATTCAAATTGCTGACAAAGTAATTATTAGAGATTTTACAGATACGAAATTCAAAACAATGAGAATATCGGTGAATTTTATTTTACCACTGAGTAAAGAGAGCGCAAGTGCAAATGCGTTGATACCATCTGTTGTGACAAGAGCAACATCACAGTACCCTAGCATTACTTTGTTGTCTCAGTATTTATCAGAGCTTTATGGTGCGGACTTTAACTGCTCTGTTGCAAAAGCTGGCGACAATCAAGTTTTAAGCATAAGTGCATCAGGTATATCAGACAAATATGCGTTGAACAACGAAAATATAAGCGAGGAGTTCGCTAAACTTCTTTGCGAAAGTTTGTTTGAACCTCTTAAAGATGATACAGGCAACTTTTTAGAAGATGTTTTTGAGCAAGAGAAAAGACAAATTGACGAGAGCATTGATGCTGATTTTAACGACAAAAAAGTGTATTCAAAAATTCGTTGCACAGAGATAATGTATGCAGGCGAGCCAGCAGAGAATAATAAATATGGTTCTAAAGATACTTTAAATGCAATAAAAAGAGAAGATTTAATAACAGTGCTTAACTCACTTTTAGAGACAGCTAAAATAGAGATTTTAGTGCTTGGCGACTGTAATGTAGATTTAGTAGCTGACACTTTCAAAAAATACTTTAATATAAAGAGAAACCCAGTTGCACTAGCTGTTAACTCTGTTATGAAAGCTGAAAAAGTTAAAGAAGAAACAGAGGAGCTAAAACTTGCTCAAAGTAAGCTAGTTATTGGCTTTAGAACAGGTGTTGTGGCTAGAGAAAGCTATGCAACGAGAGTTATGTGCGTGTTGCTTGGTGGTTCTGTTTCATCTAAATTCTTTTTAAATGTTAGAGAAAAACTAAGCCTTTGCTACTACTGCTCATCTACTTTGAATGTCGAAAAATCTTCTATGTTTATAGAAAGTGGTATTGAAACTGTTAACATAGATAAAGCAAAAGAAGCTATATTTAACGAGCTTAACGACGTTAAAAACGGTGTGTTTACTGATGATGATATTCAGTATGCTAAGCTTGCTATGCTTAACTCTTACAATGCTATTAATGACTCACTTTATGCGATAGAGAGCTGGTATTCATCACAATTTTTGAACGAAGAATTTATAGCTCCTGAGGAAATTGCAGAGAAAATTAAAAATATTAGCAGAGAAGAAATTATAGAAGCTGCTAATAAACTTAGCCTTGATACTGTATATGTATTGAAAGGGGTAAACGAGAATGAGTAATATAGAAAAAATTATAGACGAAAAATTAGGCGAACATTATTATAAATTAAAACACAAAACAGGACTTGATATTATACTTTATCCAAAGACTGGTTTTAGCACAAGCTATGCTATGTTTAGCACTAAATATGGCTCTATAGACACAAAATTCAAGCTTGATACAGATAACAAAGTTAACGAAGTTCCAGCAGGTATCGCTCACTTTTTAGAGCATAAATTGTTTGAGAGTGAAGACGGTGATGCATTCTCTAGATACGCAGCAACTGGTGCAAGTGCAAACGCTTATACTTCTTTCGAGAATACTTGCTATCTTTTTTCTACAACACAAAATTTGTATGAAGCACTAGACATTTTGCTAGACTTTGTGCAACATCCGTTTTTTACAAAAGAGTCAGTAGAAAAAGAGCAAGGAATTATTGCACAAGAGATAAAAATGTATGATGATGACCCTCAATGGAGAGCTATGTTTAATCTGCTTAGAGGAATGTATCATAACCACACCGTTAAAGAGGATATTGCTGGAACAGTTGAGAGTATATCAGAGATAACTCCTGAATATTTATATGACTGCTACAAAACATTCTATAACCTTAATAACATGTCACTTGTAGTTGCTGGTAATATTGATGTGGATAAAATACTTGAACTTTGCGACAAAAACCTAAAACAAAGCGAAAACGTAAATATCACAAGATATTTTGAGGACGAGCCAGACAGCATTGTAAGCAGTGTTATAGAAGATAAATTATCTGTAGCTATGCCGATTTTCCAAATTGGTTACAAAGAGAATATCAAAGGCTTAAAAAGCGAAAAAGACATTGCTACTACTGAGATTTTGCTTGATGTAATAGCGTCTACTTCTTCTCCACTTTTCAAAAAACTTTATGACATGAACTTGATAAACGATGCTTCTTTCTCTTATGAATATTTTGAGGGCGAAGGATTCTCTGCTGTAATTTTTGGTGGAGACTCTAAAGACCCTAAAAAAGTGTTTGATGAAGTTAAAAAGCATATTGCAGAACTAAAAACTACTGGTGTGGATAAAGACGATTTCACAAGAGCAATCAAGTCAATATACGGAGCGAATATTAGTGGACTAAACAGCTCTGCTACAATTGCAAATGCTATAACAGGGCTTCATTTTAAAGACAGAGAGCTTTTCACTTATATCAGAAGTTTTGAGCAAATTACGTTAGAGGATATAAATAATAGATTAAATACTTTATTTAACGAGGACTACGCGGTATTGTCCGTGATTTCGCCTCAAGATTAATAGAACGGAGTGATAGAATGCAGACGGTAATGTTTCCAGAATTAGGACTTAATTTTAATATAGACCCTGTGGCTTTTTCTATAGGTAGTTTTTCAGTAGCTTGGTACGGCATAATTATAGCTGTCGGTTTTTTACTTGGTACTGTATATGCTGTAAAAAGTTGCAAACAAATGAATATAAATAGCGACCACCTTTTTGACGCTATTATACTTGGTTTGATTTTAGGTATCATAGGTGCAAGACTTTATTATGTAATCTTTTACCCAGGCGACAAATATATCCAAAACCCTATAGAGATTTTATATATTCATCAAGGTGGTTTAGGCATATACGGTGGCATTATTGGTGGTTTAGCTGGTGGTGTGGTTGTTTCAAAAATCAGAAAAATCAACATTTTTGCTTGCTTAGATGTTGCAGTGCTTGGCTTTTTAATTGGTCAATCCATTGGAAGATGGGGCAATTTTATCAACCAAGAAGCTTTTGGTGGCCCAACTGATTTACCGTGGGGTATGCAAAGTGAAAACACAGTAGCAATGTTTGACTCCCCTGTTCACCCAACTTTTTTGTATGAGAGCATTTTATGTGCATTAGGCTTTGTTGTTCTTCACTTTTTTACAAGAAAATTCAGAAAATACGACGGACAAACTTTCTTGCTGTATCTAGTATGGTATGGAATTTCAAGATTTTTTATCGAGGGACTTCGTACAGATAGCTTGTATATCCCAAACACAGATATTAGAGTATCGCAAGCAGTTGCATTAGTTACAGTTGTTGCTGCAATCGCATTGCTTGTTAAATTTAGAAAACGCACATCATTAACAGGTTGTGGCGATAAAGATGTAATGCTTTTAAACAACGTTGTTATAGGCACTGTAGATGCAGAGCAAAAAGCTGTAATAGCTGAAAAGAAAAAAGCAAAACAGCAAGAAAAAGAAGCTAAAATAAAAGCAAAAATACCTACCGAAAGCACTCTGTTTAAAGGCAAAGAATACATGAGTATGGCTGAAGAAACAGAAGATTCTTTAAGTGGTGATAACGAGGAAACAAAAATAGACAAAGAAAAGGTGGAGGCGTAAATGGCAAAGATAATTGACGGAAAAGCTGTTTCAGCTGCTGTAAAAGAGAGCGTAAAAAATCAAGTTGAAGAACTAAAAGCTAAGGGTATAAACCCAGGGCTTGCCGTTATTATCGTAGGCGACGACTCTGCATCTAAAGTATATGTTAGAAACAAAAAACTAGCTTGCGAGGCTTGTGGTATTTACTCTGTAGAGTATGCACTGCCAGCTACAACAACGCAAGAAGAACTTAAAGACTTGGTCGTAAGCTTAAATAACGACGATAAAATCAGTGGAATCTTGGTTCAGCTACCTTTGCCAAAAGGTTTGGACGAACACGAGATTATAGCGACAATTTCACCATTGAAAGACGTTGACGCATTCCATGCTGAAAATGTTGGTAAAATTATGATAGGCGACTATAACTTTTTACCTTGCACACCTGCTGGTGTAATGGAGCTTATAAAATCTACTGGTACTGACATTAGTGGTAAACACTGTGTTGTTATTGGCAGAAGTAATATAGTTGGCAAACCTATGGCGATGTTACTTTTACATAGTCATGGTACTGTAAGTATTTGCCATAGTAGAACTAAAGATTTAGCAGAGATTACAAAACAAGCTGACATTTTGGTAGCAGCTGTTGGTATTGCTAAATTTGTAAAAAAAGAAATGATAAAAGAGGGCGCTGTTGTTATTGATGTTGGCATGAACAGAGACGAAAACGGCAAGCTTTGTGGAGACGTAGATTTTGACGATGTAGAGGCGCTTGCTTCTCACATCACTCCTGTTCCTGGTGGAGTTGGACCTATGACAATCGCAATGCTTATGCAAAATACAGTAAATGCGGCAAAAATTCAGCACAAATAATTATTATGAACATTTTAAATGATATTAACTTCGGTAAAAAAGTTAAAGATTTAACAATAGAAGAAAAAACTACACTATGTGAAGAAATTAGAGAGACTATTATAAATACTGTTGCTACAAACGGAGGCCACTTGGCGTCTAATTTAGGAACAGTAGAGCTTGCAGTGGCTCTGTTTTCTTCGTTCGACTTCCCAAATGACACAGTGGTGTGGGACGTTGGACACCAATGTTATGCACACAAATTACTTAGTGGCAGATACGACGTTTTCTCTACATTAAGGCAAGAGAATGGAATGTCTGGTTTTCCAAACAGAGACGAAAGCAAGTACGACCCTTTCACAACAGGTCACAGCTCTGCTTCGATTTCCTCTGCCTTTGGAATTAACACAGCTAATGATATTTTAGACAACAAAAAGTACTCTATTGCAGTTATTGGCGACGGCGCATTAACTGGTGGGTTAGCGTATGAAGCATTGAATAACGCTGGTAGAATACACAAAAATTTTATTGTAATCATCAATGAAAACAACATGTCTATATCCAAAAATGTTGGAGCAATGTCAAGGCATTTAACATACTTAAGAGCAAAAAAAGGCTATGTTCATGCAAAAGTCAACATAAGAGAATTTTTTGAGAAAACGCCTGTCGTAGGTAAATCATTAAGCAGATTTTCTAAAAAAATGAAAAGATTAGTTAAAAGAAGTTTTTATAACTCAACCATTTTTGAAGACATGGGCTTTACCTATTACGGACCTTATGACGGCCATGACATAGAGCATATTGAGCATGTTTTAGACACTGTAAAAGAGCTTAACTACCCTGTTATCATACATCTAAAAACCACCAAAGGTAAAGGATATGCGTACGCAGAGGACAACCCAAAAGCGTATCACGGAGTGTCTGGCTTTGATATACCTTCTGGTGCGTATGGGAAAATGACTGGAGAGAATTTTTCCTCTGTTTTTGGTAATAAACTTATAGATATAGCCGAGCAAAACGAAAAAATTTGTGCTATAACTGCGGCAATGAAAGCAGGAACAGGCTTGATTGAGTTTTCCAGAAAGTTTAAAAACAGATTTTTTGATGTTGGCATTGCAGAGGCTCATGCTGTTACGTATGCCGGTGGTTTAGCGTATAGAGGCTTAATCCCAGTGTTTGCAGTGTATTCAACATTTTTGCAAAGAGCGTATGACAGTTTAGTGCATGATGTAGCGCTGCAAAACCTAAAAGTTATATTAGCAGTAGACAGAGCAGGTCTTGTAGGAGACGACGGAAAAACTCACCAAGGTGTGTTTGATGTTAGCTTTTTAAAATCAATTCCTAATGCAACAATTTTTTCACCTACTTATTACGAAGAACTTCGCTATAGCATGGATAGAGCAGTTAGTGAAGATTACTCTTTAGTTGCAGTGCGATACCCGAGAGGAAGCGAGGGTTACAAGGCAGATTTTGAGTGTACAGACACAGATTACACTGTATATGGCAAAGAGTCTGATATATGCATTGTGACGTACGGTAGAACATTTTGCGAAGCTTTAAGAGCAGTTGAGATACTTGGTATCCCTATTAAAATTGTTAAGCTAAACAAGATTTTACCTATAGATAAAAACGCAGTTTTAGAGGCATCAATAAGCAAAAATATACTGTTTGTAGAAGAAGCAGTGAGTGGTATATCTGATTTATTCGGCAGATATTTACATGATATTTCCTACCGAGGAGATTACAATATAAGTGACATAGAAAACGGATTTGTGAAGCAAGCATCTATGCAAAGTCAGCTTGCACACCTAGGTCTTGACAGTAACGGAATTATTAGAACGATAAACGATAAGTTTTTGAAAGGTTGATTTTTTGGCAGAGAAAAAAAGGTTGGACATACTTTTGTTTGAAAAAGGTTTGGCACCAAGCAGAGAAAAAGCAAAACTTTATATTATGGAAGGCATAGTGTATGTCGATAACCAAAAATTCGACAAAGCAGGAACAGTTGTATCGGATGAAGCGAAGATAGAAGTGCGTGGTAAAACACTTGCTTATGTTAGTCGTGGTGGCTTAAAGCTAGAAAAAGCAGTTAACGAATTTGGTGTTACTCTTAAAGATAAAATATGCATGGACGTAGGCGCGTCTACTGGTGGGTTTACAGATTGCATGTTGCAAAACGGAGCTACAAAAGTATATAGCATTGACGTTGGCTATGGTCAACTAGCATGGAAGCTTAGAACAGACGAGAGAGTTGTTAATTTAGAGCGTACAAACGCTAGGTATTTAACAGAAGAAAAAGTTCCTGATAAAATTAACTTTACATCTATTGACGTTTCGTTTATCTCATTAAAAAAAATACTTCCGTCTATCTATGACTTACTTGCAGATGATGCAGAGCTTGCATGTTTGATTAAGCCACAGTTTGAAGCTGGCAGAGAAAAAGTTGGTAAAAAAGGTGTGGTTAAGGACAAAAAAGTGCATGAAGAAGTTCTAACAGACCTTTGTACATTCTTTGTGGAAAACGGTTTTGCACTGCTTAACCTAAGTTTTTCACCAATAAAAGGGCCTGAGGGTAATATAGAATACTTAGCGCACCTTAAAAAAGTGTCAGAAAGCTATACAGCAGAGCATATAGATATATTAAACATAGCAGAAATGGCTCACCAAAGCCTTAATACATCAAAAACCTAAGGGGTATTTATGAAGATAGGACTTTTTGTAAACACACAAAAAAGTAATGCGATAGACACTGCTAAAAAAATAGCAGATTTAATTTGTGATAAACACGAGGTTTATGTGCATGATGACCTCATGATAAACAGCAAAAACATTGTTAAATTAAGCCACTCTAATCTAGGTGAAATTTGCGATTTTGTGATTGCTATTGGTGGAGACGGCACGATTATTAACGCTATTAAATTCATTAATGAGAATAAACCGATTTTGGGTGTGAATCTGGGCAGACTTGGCTATATGGCTGGGTTAGAGAGCGATGAAATTCATCATATTCCAAACATTTTAGATGGCGAGCATTATCAAGAAGAACGCATGATGATTGACGTTTGTGTTAACGATAAGTATATTGGTAACGCACTGAATGACGGAGTTATTGCCGGTGAAGTTAACAGGCTTTTAGACTTTGATGTAAGCTTTGATGACTCTGATTTTCATTACAGAGCTGACGGATTGATTATTGCTACGCCTACAGGCTCCACTGCGTATTCTTTATCGGCTGGAGGACCAGCAGTTGACCCTACTCAAAAATGCTTTGTGTTCACGCCAATTTGTCCACATTCTCTTTTTAACAGAAGTTTAGTATTTAACGATAATTCGATTATAAGGGCAAAGGTTAAGCCGAGAGATAATGGAGCTGCGTATGTTACGCTTGACGGAGAATACACGGTAAAACTAAACTCTGGCGATACTGTAATGTTTAAAAAATCTACTAAAACAGTAAAATTAATTGCTAAAGAAAAAAGAAATTTCTATAGCTTAATAAATAAAAAACTGCTAATAATTCAGTAAAGTGAGGTAGGAAAATGAAAAACAAAAGACACGAAAAAATTCATGAGCTTATCAAAACAAATGAGATTGAAACTCAAGAAGACCTGTTGAAAATGCTTAAAGAAGAACACTTTGCGGTTACTCAAGCCACTGTTTCAAGAGACATTAAAGAGCTTAGACTTGTTAAAATTCTTTTAGGAAACGGAAAGTATAAGTACTCTTACGGCAGAGAGAACACCAAGGACATAAGCTCTAAATTCGAGGATATGTTTAGGGATTCTGTATTGTCTATTGAGGCTGCGCAAAACATCTTGGTTATTAAGTGCCTAACAGGCATGGCACAAGCAGTTTGTGCTTGCATGGATGCTAATTCTATTCAAGGATTTGTTGGAACATTAGCTGGCGAAGACACAATTATGGTTGTGTGCAAAACAAGCGAGATAGCTAATGAAAAGCAAATTTTCTACAAAGACTGGATTAGATAAAAGAGGTAGTTATGCTTGAGAGTTTGTTTATAAATAATATTGCTGTTATCGAAAAAGCAGAGATAGACTTTGCTAAGGGATTCAATGTTTTAACAGGTGAGACAGGTGCTGGTAAGTCTATTATAATTGATGCTATCGGTGCAGTGCTTGGAGAGAGAACATCTAAAGATTTGATAAGAACAGGTAGTGACAAAGCGAGTGTTACTGCTATGTTTGATGTGTCCGACAAGGCGATTGTTAAAGCTGTTGAAGATTTAGGCGTTGATATGGCAGATGGACAATTGCAATTATATAGAGAAATTAGGCAAAACGGTAAGACAATTTGCAAAATTAACGGAACACCAGTGACAACAGCCATGCTAAAAGATGTTGGCGTAAAGCTTGTTGCAGTGCATGGTCAACATGATAGTTACGAACTTTTGTCTACTGATATTCATGGAAAATACTTAGATGCTTACGGCAAATTAGAGACGTTATTGGGAAAATATTTAGAGTCATTTAATCAGCTAAAAATCATAAAAAAACAGCTAGATTTATTAAGTGACAACGAAGAAGAAAAAGAAAGACGACGTGACCTTTTGATTTATCAGATAGAGGAAATCGAGAGTGTTGACATTAAAATAGGCGAAAAAGACGAGCTTGTTAAAAGGCGAGATTTGATAAGAAACAGTGCGAATGTGAGCAGAAGTATTAGTGCTGTGAGAGAACTGCTTAACGGAGACGGCGAAGCTGACGGAATTATCAGCATGGTTGAAACTGCTGCTGAGGAGCTAGACTCTGTATCTAGTGATGTGGATTATCTTGAAACATGCAGTGAAAAGCTTAGAGACGTTGAGTACGCTTTGCAAGACATTGGCAGAGAATTAAGAGAGAAAGAAAGCTTGGTTGAGTTTGACGAGGGCGAACTTGAAGAAGCTGAAGATAGAATAGATTTGCTATATAAACTTAGCTTGAAATATGGCAAAGACGAGCAAGAAATACTTGATAAGCTAGAGCTTTATAAAAAAGAGCTTGCAGATATAGAGATGTCAGGCGAGAGGATAGAAGAACTTTCTGCTGAGTTTGAAAGCTATAAAACTAAAGCGATTGCACTAGCGAAAGAGTTATCAGTAAAAAGAAAAGAATGTGCTGTGAACTTTGCAGAAAAAGTAAAAGAAAACCTTAAGTTTTTAAACATGCCAAACGTGGATTTCTCTGTGCAGTTAGAGAGATGTAATCTATATAATGGTGGCTGTGATAAAATTCAGTTCATGGTGTCTGCTAACAGTGGCGAAGCACCAAAACCGATGTCTAAAATTGCATCTGGTGGTGAATTGTCAAGAATAATGCTTGCGATTAAGGCAATACTTAGCAAAGACGCAGGTATAGACACGATGATTTTTGACGAGATTGACACTGGAATTAGTGGCGAGGCGGCGAATAAAGTCGGCAAAAAAATCAAGGAACTTTCATCACATACACAAGTTTTGTGCATAACTCACCTTGCACAAATAGCTGCAATGGCAAACAATCATTTGTTCATTAACAAACAAACTTCAAGCGAGAAAACATACACAAGTGTTGAAACTCTTGACACAAACGGACGAATTGACGAGCTTGCAAGAATTATTGGTGGCGACGAAATTACAGACACAAAAAGAACTATGGCAAAAGAAATGCTTGACAATTAAGATTTATGATACTATAATACTTTTAATAGCTATGAAGAAAAGAAGTAAGGTGACGTTTTAGCTCAGAGAGCCTGTGTTAGCTGAAAACAGGACTACTACCCACCCCAAATACATTTCGGAGCTGCCACTTGAACGCAGGGTTTTGCAATTAGAGTTGTGCCGATTTACACACGTTAAAGTGTCGGGATATTACAGGTTTTTACCTCGTATCCTTTGAGGTTCGTATCGTGAGGTACGGATAAACTGAGGTGGTACCGTGAATTATTTCACCCTCTGCAAAAATAATTGCAGAGGGTTTTTTATATCTTCTGCTAAACTTTAATTTTACCGAAAGGAAGAAAAATCATGGGAATTTACGAAGAATTAATTGAAAGAGGGCTTATAGCTCAAGTAACAAACGAACCAGAGATTAAAAAGCTTATTAACGCAGGAGAAGCAACTTTTTATATAGGTTTTGACCCAACTGCTGACAGTTTGCATGTTGGCCACTTTATGGCACTATGCCTTATGAAACGTCTGCAAATGGCAGGAAACAAGCCAATAGCACTGCTTGGTGGTGGTACTGGTATGGTAGGAGATCCGTCTGGCAGAACAGACATGAGAAACATGATGACAGTGGAGACAATCCAACACAATTGCGACAGATTTAAAGAGCAAATGAGCAAGTTTATTGATTTCTCAGAGGGTAAAGCGTTGATGGTTAACAATGCTGACTGGCTAACAGAGCTTAACTACATTGAGCTTTTGCGTGAGGTTGGCGCATGTTTTAGCGTTAACAGAATGTTATCTGCTGAATGCTACAAGCAAAGAATGGAAAAAGGCTTGAGCTTTTTAGAGTTCAACTACATGATAATGCAAAGTTACGACTTCTACGCATTGTTCCAAAAATACGGTTGTAACCTACAATTTGGTGGCGACGACCAATGGAGCAACATGCTAGGTGGTACAGAGCTTATCAGAAGAAAGCTAGGCGAAGATGCTCACGCTATGACAATTACCTTATTGCTTAACAACGAGGGCAAAAAAATGGGTAAAACTCAAAGTGGCGCAGTGTGGCTAGACCCAGAGAAAACAAGCCCGTTCGACTTCTTCCAATACTGGAGAAACGTTGACGACGCTGATGTTTTAAAATGCATTAGAATGCTTACTTTCTTACCGATTGAAGAAATTAAAGCAATGGACTCTTGGGAGGGTAGCGAGCTTAACAAAGCCAAGGAAATCCTAGCATTTGAGCTAACAAAGCTTGTTCATAACGAAGAAGAAGCACAAAAAGCTTTAGAGGGCGCAAGAGCGTTGTTTAGTGGAAAAGTAAGCACAGACAACATGCCGACTTCTGAGATTAGTGCAGATAAATTTGTGGACGACAGCATTAATATCCTAGATTTAATGTTAGAAGTTAAACTAATTCCGTCAAAAGGCGAGGGCAGAAGACTTGTGCAACAAGGTGGAGTGAGTGTTGACGACGAAAAAGTAGCAGATATATCTAAGGCTATCACAAAAGCTGATTTTGACAAAGGATTTATCGTTGTGAAAAAAGGTAAAAAGACTTTCCAAAAAATAATATTAGCATAAATTGTTATGAAAAAGCACCGAACTTTGCAGGATTCAAGCATGGTTCGGTGCTTTATATTATAAAAATCATCAACACATTTTCACATAACTTTTTATTAGTTATTGCTAATTGACTTTAAAGTAATACTTGATATAATTGTAATAATATTTAATTGTAGATAACTAAATAAAAAAATATTAGAAAAGAGATTAAAATGAACATACCTAAAAATTATTTATACGATTTATACTCTGCATGGATGGGTAAAATCATAGGAATTCGTCTGGGTGCGCCTGTTGAGGGTTGGACATACCAAAAGATTAAAAATGTATATGGCGAGATAACGAGTTATCCGGTAGATTACAGAGATTTTGCAGCAGATGACGACAGCAATGGACCATTGTTTTTTATTAGAGCGTTAGAAGACTGCAAAGATATTAGCAATTTTACAGCTCAAGATGTTGCTAATGCGTTGCTAAATTATGCGCCTTATGAAAAAGGATTTTTTTGGTGGGGAGGATACGGAATATCCACAGAACACACAGCGTATCTTAATTTAAGAAACGGAATTGAAGCTCCTAGAAGTGGAAGTATAGAGCAAAATGGTTATACAATGGCAGAGCAAATCGGTGGACAAATATTTATTGATTGTTGGGGTCTTGTAGCACCTAGCAACCCAAAACTTGCAGCAGAACTAGCACGTAAAGCTGCGAGTGTAACCCATGACGGCAACGGGGTATATGGTGGAATTTATGTTGCTGTAGCAATTAGCCTTGCTTTTACTCACAAAGATATAAAAACTGTTTTGACTAAATCGCTTGATTACATTCCTCAAACGTGTGAGTTCACTCGTGTTGTAAAAGCTGTAATGGCTTATTATGAGGAAAACCCTAGCAACTGGAGAGATTGCTTTAATTATGTTTATGATAACTTTGGTTATGATAAATACGCTGGCAACTGCCATATTATTCCAAATATTGCAGTGATGATTTTAGCCATGCTTTATGGTGAGGGCGATTTTGAGAATACTTTGAACATTTGCAACAACTGTGGTTGGGACACCGACTGTAACGTTGGTAATGTTGGTACAATTATGGGTGCGATTTGTGGCACAAAAAATATAGATTACGACAAATGGATTAAGCCTATAAACGATTTCCTAGCAGCTTCCTCTGTTATTGGTTCGCTTAATATTCAAGATATTGCACAGGGTGCAAGCTATTTTGCGACACTTGCCTATAAATTAGCAGGCGAAAAAATTCCAGATGAGCTAAAAACTCAGCTAGAGGGCAAAGCGTGCCACTTTGAATTTGAGGAAAGCACTCATGCTATAAGAGTTAGAGGCTCTAATGTTTGTAGCGTTAGAAACACAGATGAAGAAGCGTTTGAGGGTAAGCGTAGCTTGAAAGTTACAGTGAACGAATTCTCTGGAAACGAAGCTTTTATATACAAGAAAACCTACTACAAGCCTAGCGATTTTCACGACTCTCGATATGATCCGTCATTCTCGCCTATAGCATATCCGTCTCAAACAGTAAGCATGGCAGTAATGCCTGCGATGTATGCTGATGAAATGCATATAAAAGCGACAGCGTATGCAAAAATGGGCAGAAGTGGCGAAATAGTACGTGGTGAAAGCGTAGATTTATGCGAGAAAAAATGGTATGAATTAAGCATGGTTATCCCTGAGTCTGACGATTACGTTGAGGAAGTTGGCTTCACTGTTTGTGGAATATCAGGTGGCTTTGCGACTACCACTCTTACAGTGTATCTCGATAATTTGCTTGTGAGTGGTGCACCGTCATATAGAATTGACTTTAATAAATCCGAAGAAGAAGTGTGGTACTTCATGCACAAGGAGATAAACCAGTTTACGAAGCTAAAAGGTAATATCTTTTTAGAGGGAGATTATTTGAGCATAGCAAGCAACGATTATGCAGAGATGTACACAGGGCACATAGATTTTACAGATTACAGCGTTAGTTCGACCATAAAACCAATGCTTGGAGATACTCATTTGTTAGGTATTAGAGTGCAAGGAGCTATGCGTAGTTACGCAGTCGGTTTTAAAGGAGACAAACTTGTTATTCTGAAAAATGATTGTGGATATGAGGTTTTAGTTGAAAAAGATTTTGCATGGGAACACGGAAAAGAATATACAATAACTGCAAGTGCTTATGGCGACACGATAAGTGTAAATGTTAATGAGTGTAGATTAAGTGTAAAAGACAGTGCGTTCCCTCATGGTTGCACTGGTTTTATGGTGCATAATTCTGGCAGATGCCTGTTTAAAAATCTGGTGGTAAAGGGTTGATATGTATGAAAAAAGTGCTTGTTATTGGTAGTATAAATATGGATATGGTTATGGAGGTAGAGCATAATCCCAAAGTAGGCGAAACAGTTTTGGCTAAAAGTAGTCCAAATTTTATTGCAGGTGGTAAAGGTGCAAACCAAGCGTATACATTAGGAAAACTAGGCGCTGATGTAGCTATGCTTGGCGCTGTTGGTGAAGACGAAAATGGAAAAAATTTACTAGACAGCTTGAATTCTGTGAATGTAGATACCTCTGCTATAAAAGTATCTGATAAAGAAAAAACAGCACTTGCAGTAATCTGCGTTAATAAAGACGGGGACAACAGCATAGTGGTTAATTCAGGCGCAAATGATTTAGTAACTGTCGGTTATATAGAGGAAAATTTTCATTATATTGAACAAGCAGATATTATTGTAATGCAGTTAGAAATTCCGTTAGACACCGTAAAATACTGTGTTAGAAAAGCCAAAGATTTAGGTAAATATGTGATTTTAGACACAGCGCCAGCAGTGGAGAATTTATCTGATGAATTTCTTTATGATGTTGACATTATTAAACCAAACGAGACAGAGCTTAAAATTCTTTGCCCCGATAAAAACAGTGTTGAAGAGCGTTGTGAGCATTTATATAACAGAGGAGTAAAAAATATTATTGCTACTTTGGGTGAGGATGGTGCAGTTTTATTCAACGAAAATGGAGCTAAAAAGTTTAGTGCAAACAAAGATATAAAAGTGATAGACACAACGGCGGCGGGAGACAGCTTTACAGCGGCTGTAGCTTTAAATATTGCAAAAGGTAGTAGCATAACAGAGGCGATACTCTTTGCTACTAAGGTTGCAGAGAAAGTTATATCTAAAAAAGGGGCGCAAATCTCTATTCCGTCTATAGAAGAAGTTGTGTGACTTCTTGAAAAAAGTAGATATATATGATAGAATAAATAAAAAAGAGGTGTTAGTATGATAGACTTTGAAAACGCAAGCTTTCTGAAACTTAGACGAGTAGATGACGATGATTTTAACAAAGTGATAGAACCACTGCTTGTTGAGGGCGAAAATGTAATATCAGCTTATAGAACGGTTAGAGATGGCGTGGTGTTCACCGACAAAAGAATTATCGCTATTAATGTAGAGGGCGTAACAGGCAAGAAAAAAGATATGACAATCATGCCGTACAGAAAAATCCAAGTGTATTCAGTGGAGACTTCTGGTGTGTTTGATTTAGACAGCGAACTTGTTTTGTGGTTCTCTGGCGTTGGTATGGTTAGATTTGAGTTTACATCAAATTCAAACGTAAAAGAGATATGCTACAATATCTCTGCTAATTTGCTGTGATAGAATAAACAGAGGTTATTATGATTGCAGATATTAAAACAGATAGACTTATAATTCGCAAACCGACTTTAAGTGATGTGCAGGCTTATAAAGAGATACAAAACAGCGAGCATGTTCTTAAGTATAATCCTATGAAGAAAAAAGACGAAGAAGATATTAAAAGAGAGTTTAACACAAATGACGGTATGCGAATTTTGCAAACTCATGATAATATCATAGTTGGTGCACTGTTTGTAGATGAAGATAGCCTTAGATTTTGGGAAAAATCTGTAGAAATTTCGTTTTTTACATCAGATAAACATGCACGCAAAGGATATATGAGCGAAGCGCTGAGTGCAGTTATTAAATCGCTTTTTACAGAGCACGATATATTATCTATAACTGCAAGAGTTTTTGCAGATAACGTGGCGTCTATAAGCTTAATATCTAAGTTAAAATTTAATAAAGACGGCTGTATTAGAAATTGTGTAATGCATAGAGATGTGTTGCACGATGATATGTTGTTCTCGTTAACCAAAGAGGAATATATGTCAGCTAACTAAAAAACGGAGACTTTAACTTAATTGTTATAGTCTCCGTTTTAACGTATCGATAAACTCTTGTGATAAAAAACACAAATGGAATGTATCAGGAAACTTTTTCTATCGCAAAAAGTTTCCTTTTTGTCAATATATTAACAAATTCACCTTCAAAAAAGCTCTTCTAAGGAAAAAGATTGCGTTTTCTGAGGAAAACACCTCAGGGCGTTGCCCTAAGAACCCAAAATCTTTTGAAAAAGATTTATTAAAACTCTTATGTTTTGTCAATATAACGAAAATAGTACTTTTTTGACAGTCTCCGTTTTACTTAATTTACTTGATAAAGCTTAATTCCGTCTGCGTTATAAATAACTTCAAACATAGCGTCTAGCTGTGATTCGTTCACGTTATAACTGCTTCTTTCATAAGAGCCTAACACAATGTAGTCTACGTTATTTTTTTCGAATAAAGCTAACGAATTTTGTGGGTACTCGTACATCTCCTTAGCTTCAAGTGCCGTTTGGTCATAGCTCAAGCCGTGAAAGTACAGATAAATTGATGAACCACAAACGATGTTTCTGCCTGTCAGTGTGGACACCTCGTTTAAGTGCCGTTCATTTGTAAGGAACACAGAGTCTGTCGGTGTGTTTTCTTCTATATAATTTGCAAAATTAACAGTGGTAGCACCATATATCTCATACGTTGCTACGAACTCTCTGCCCATGGTTAACACAGCGCTAAATACGCATAAAAACACAGTGCACACGGCAAGTATCTCTTTACCTTTTACCTTTTTTATCGCTCTGTAAGTATCTAGTGCAAAGTCGCTTATCAAACCACATAATAACAAGTATGCTATATAAATCAGTTTGTTGTTATCATAAGTATTTGGCTGAAACACAATAAGCTCGCTTATAAGCATTATGATTAATATAGGCGACGCAATTAGCAACGATTTTTTTCTTGAATATATAACTGCTGGTATAAAAAGCAGTGCAGTTACACCTAAGTTTACTATATAGAACCATATATATGTGTCGTCTATATTTCCCCAGTTGAAATATCCTCTTGTGAAACCAGAGCCAGTTGCCTGTGAGAATGTCCAAAAAAATAGCTGAGGCAGTGCAAGAGCTAAAGTAATTCCTAAATAAATTAACCAACCAGGTAAAAGTTTTTTGAAATCTGCTTTTTGTTTTATAGCATATATTACTGGTAGTAATAAAAATATTGCTACGATACCTAAGCATAAAAATAGTAGAAAATCTACTTCTTTTTCACCACCCAAAGCAATTTGAACAAGCGACATTCCAAATGGTAGGAAGCACAGTAATATGCGTATCCAAACTGAGGCATGCTTGCAAATGCTCACCAACAACCAAACTGCTGACACTATAGCTAACGCTAAAAATGAGTGAGTATGTATCATAGGTAAAGCACCTGCTAAAATTCCTACGATAATATAGTCTTTTTTACAGTTGTTCATAACTGCATTTAGTAAGAAATAAAGTGCTGTGAAAAGTACTACCCAACCAAATAAAGTAGAACGCTGAGGCACTAATAAATCTACGATAACGTTAACAAAACGAATGTTTTCTGTAACTAGGTTTGTAGGTGTCTCGTAAAAAGCTGTGAATATTCTTGTGAAGTTATCTGGGTTTGCGATAGCGCCTGACATAAAGTAGACAAAGCCAAATCCTCCACAGAAAAAGAACAAAATCAAAGCAAAAAACACCTTAGATTTATCTTTTAGCCATAAGGTCATAAAGCTGTAAAAACCTAATATAACTTGAGCACCAGCAAAAAGCATTGGCAAAAAATATGCATACATTAATGATGAGCCAAAAATATATATTGAAGAAGAAATGCTATCACACAAAAACGGATATGATAGCATAGTGCTAGGGTAAATTGAGTAAACAGGAGGGAAAACGCTTGCTGTTGCAATATTTGTTATAAAGCCTAAGTGCATACTCATGTCACCATAAGTGTTTTGAGAAGAATGATACGCTCCGTTTTCAAACCTAAAACTGTGTATAACTAGCACCGCAAAAATTATATATATTAGTATAGCCAAAATAGTTATTATGTTAAACGAAAACTTTTTAGGCATAACAGTTTTAAAATCAAACTTGTTTTTTATTACCACAACCACGGTTAAAGCTGTAAGTAAAAGTAAAGATAAAATATGAGATAGCACATTAAAGCCAAATGCAAAAGCGAACAGTACAGGTAACCATTGCAGAGAGACAGAGCCAAAGACAGAGCCAGCTAATACTCTAACAACATAAGGCTTATCATTATTAAAAGAAAACGAAATACATAATCCGCATATTTGAAAAGCCAAGAAAACTAATGTGCCTAAAACATTGCCAATCATTTCACTATTCATAGCATCTCCTTATTTAATAACTCTGTTTTTTCCAGAGATTTTACCTGATTTCATTTTTAGTTCAGCTCTTTGTATAACATCTAAGAACTCATCTTCATCTGAGGATTGCTCTAAGCCAGCAGTTGCTGTAACATTAAAGTTGTCATTTTCATACCTAAACTCCATATATCTAATGTCTTTTAGAATATTATCGACTACTTCGTGGGCATAACTATAATTATATTCAGTAAACAAAATCAAAAACTGGTCGTCATCCCATCTACAAAGCTCGATATAATCGTTTTTATAACGCAAAAGAATATTAGAAACAGACGCTAGTATGTGGTTGCCTAAATCAAAATTATACTTCAAGCTAATCTTTGCAATATTGTCCATATCTACAATAGCGACAATGTAGTTGCCTACATCTATATCGTTATATGTTTGAAGAAAATGTCTTCTAGTATTAAGATAAGTTAATTTATCTATCTTTATATCATACGGGTCGTCAAATTTTGCAGTAGCTGCAAGAGAAGTTACCTTTGCAGTATGCGCCATAGATATAGTAATTGTAAAGCATATTAGAATAAAGAAGAAGTAGTGAACCTCGAAAATAGTCTCATTAACACCTGTGTAAAAAGGTGAAAAATAGCTACCGTATATACCAATTAAAACAAAAACAGATAAATGCGCAAGAGAGAACATGTAAGTTGTCATGCTTTTTTTATATGGATTAAGATAAGTAAAAGAAGAAGCCATCAGCAGGATATAAGGGTCGCCAGTGTCTAAACCCATTAGATACACACTAAAGCAAACATAAAGCATAAGTTCTACATGTAATAGTGACATCACATATCTATAGTTGCCTCTTAAAGTAAAAAGCCATAAAAATATAAAATAAATTACAGCACAAACATTATAAATAGTATAAACGCTATATCCAGTAAATGCATAAAATATAAGTTGAGCCAAATGTATAGTACCACACATTGTGACTGTAGTGAGATAAATTTTTTGCATATTTTTTTCTATTCCAAGATTTTCGGTTGTCATAACTAGCACCTCATAAAATTTAATCGTATTACTACACAAAATATACCACAATACAGCACATAAATCAAATTAAATTTAAGTCTTACATATAAAACAAATAAACAATATAAACAGAATAAGGATATGTTAATATAAAATTAATATTTTGTACAAATAAAATATATGTTGTTCTAGAAATTCTACCATGTTAATATTCTACAAACGAAATATAAGCGGTAAAAACATTAAAAAATATTAGTTTTGTATAAAATGTTGAAAAAATTATATGAATATTTCAAAAGATATAACGCTTTAAATTGATTGTTAGTTGAATTTTCACAAGTAAAGTCTGAATAAAAATCTATTTTATTCAAAAAAAATTAAAATTTATGTTGACAGAATATGAACAATGAGGTATAATAACTATGGATATTATTATAGTATATTAACATGGGATAAGTAGCGACTTCTAAACTTTAGAAGTCGATTAAAAACGATAGAAAACCAACAGAATTCTTAATAAATTACAGAAAATTTTATGGAAAGGGGAGAGAGTAGTTCAATGAAAAACAGAATTATAGCTATGGCATTATTATTGGTAGTAGCTTTCACAGCTTCACTTAGCGTTTTAGCTACAACACCAACAGATGCAAGCAGAAGAAACACAGTGACCGCGAACCTATATATTCACGCTGCTGACGGATTGACATTAGAAGAAGCAGTAGAGCAATATGGTAGTGGCAGTCAAAGCGCTAACTTGTATATTCCACAAGCTACTCATGCCCCTAAACTTGTGATAGATACACCTGTTCCACCTACAGAGCATGATTTTATAGAGGGTTACTCAGAAAAAAACGGTCAAAGATTTTATAATAATGTAGAATTTGTAGAGAAATTTGCGTCGAATATAAACGAAGTTTACGGTACTTACGGCGACTTTAGCAAGGATTTCCCAGAGGGTGAATTCACTTTAGCAAACGGAGAGGAAATTCCTGACGAAGCTGAGATAATATGGTATGTTATTAAGGAAGTTGGCTCAAACAATTATAATATAGACGGGCTGATTTTGGATGAAGAACTTGAAGCGTTTGAAGTTAAAACAACGGCTAGAAATGAACTAGACGGCTTTTATAATTTTCATTACAATGTAAACCAAAACGTTTTTGTGGAAACTACAGTAGAAAACTTGTCGCTTAATGAGAGCAGTTTTGTTACAGTTAATAGCGATTTTACTAATGCTAAAGACATAACAGTTGCTGATAGCGCTGGGAATTCGATTGAATTTATATTAGAGAACAATCAGATTAAGTTTAACCTAAGCAAAGGCGAAGTTGCACATATCAACTATGTTTGTGCATTTAGCGAAACAGGCACAAAAACAATAAACACAGTGGTAAACGAAATATATACAAGTGAAGCTGAAATTTACGTTAATGCAGGCGATTTGACATTTACTATTCAAACAGAGATAAATATACCTGACGATATAGCAGATTACAGCGAATTAAGCACAAGTTTTGAATACGAAGTAAATGGTGTTAATGCTACTCCAGTGATTACGTTTGAAGAAACAGACTACAACCAAGGCACTTTGATTAAAAACATAACATTTAATGTTGCACAAAATGAATACCTAAATACTTATGTTGGCGAAAATGGCTTAGATATTACAGTTAAACAAATTAACGATAAATTTTCTGAGAATTGGGTAACTGACAACACAGTATATAACCTTAATGTAAATAGATATGGTGAAGTGAACGGAACCGAGAACAATGTTTTAACTTTTGTGAACATATATTCTGCGCCTCCAACGATAGCGCCTGTAGTGACACCAACACCTAGTCCAGTACCTACAGTAGCGCCGACAGCTAGTCCAAGTCCTACTCCTACAGTAGCGCCGACAGCTAGTCCAAGTCCTACTCCTACAGTAGCGCCGACAGCTAGTCCAAGTCCTACTCCTACAGTAGCGCCGACAGCTAGTCCAAGTCCTACTCC
>CAYJKT010000006.1:0-78054 GCA_964370775.1 uncultured Eubacteriales bacterium
TGCTTCTCGATGAAAAAATACTTGTGAAAGGAAATGGCATTGTAAGTAGTATTGGAGGTTTAGCAAATTTGGTAGCGCCTGTGATTGGCGGTATATTGCTTGGCAGCTTTGGTATTACACCAATTATTTTAGTGTCGATTATTTGCTTTATTATATCGGCTGTTCTCGAACTTTTCATTACAATTCCGTATGCAAAAGAAAAATCTACTTTGTCGGTATTCGCTATGGTAAAAGAAGACTTTGGACTTTCTATAAAATTTATATGTAAAGAAAAAATAGAACTCAGAAAATTGATGTTAGTTATATGCATACTAAACGCTCTTATATCTGCTTTAATCATTATATCGCTACCTGTACTTATTACCGAAAGACTTTTACTAAGTGAAGAAATGTATGGTTTTTCACTTGGAGTGCTTGCTTTTGGCGGACTTGTTGGTGGTGTGTTGGCAGGAGTGCTTGGAGATAAACTGCACATAAAAAGCTTATATAGATTTATAATTTGGGTGGCTGTATGCCTTATCCCTATGTCAGTTGGAGTGATTTTTAGTAGCAACCCTACAATATCATATCTGTTAATTTTGATAACTGTTTTTTCAGCTATGTGTGCTTCTTCGTTGGCAACTGTTATGATAATCACTTATATTCAAAGTAATACTGCTGAAAATATGGTAGGAAAAGTTATGGCGCTAATTATGACAGTGGGTATGTTTGCGTCTCCACTAGGTCAGTTAATTTATGGTATAGCTTTTGAATATTTGATAGGGTACGAGAGTTTAATTATATTGTGTGCAGTTATATTGTCTTTACTTACCAGTATTTATGCAAAGAAAATTTTTAGGTGAGTTTTCCTGAATATTGTTACAACAAAAAAAGATATGGCTTTTACACCATATCTTTTCTGTTATTTTCTAATACCTGGAATTAATGTTGCTATAGCTAAGAATACTAGGTGGTATAAGAGTATATTCACTGCTGTGATTAAATCAAATCTACCTAAAACACTTAACAACAGAACTAAAATAAAGCCTGTTACTATACTTACTGCTTGAATTATAACTGCAAGGTTAAGCATTTTTTTATGAACCAAACACGCATAAACGGCTGTCATAAGTGACTCTACCCTGCCTTTTGTTGCAACAAGTGAGCTTGTGTGCTCGCTTTCTTCTTTAATTAGAGAAGCATATTCTTCGCCAAGTTCTCCTGTTATAACATTTATAGAATACTCTGATATTCCAAAAGTTTTAGAAATCATGTCAACATCAATATTAGGGTCAGTAGAACGCACTATCAATGCTACACCATGTTCTTCTATCTTTTTAACTTCGATTTTCTTTCTCTTATCTGCTTTGTAAGACACTATAAGCATTGCTTTAAGTTTTTCGTCAATCGCAATAAATATAATTTTTCTGCCATCTGCTGTGTATTTTGCAATGTCCTCAACCTCAGGAACATCAACACCGTGATTAAGCATTAAGTTTCTGTTACCAACAAAAACAGTTCTGTTATCAACTATACCTATAACTCCGTTTTCGTTTTTGTACTCAACATTAAATGCTTTTGGTAGGTCGGAGTCATCTTCGTTGTTGATTTGAGAAATGATATCTGAAAGTGTGCCACCGACTTCTGCAAGAAGTGCAGCAGCTAAACGCATTTGCAAGTTTCTATTGCCTTTGCCATAAGTTTTGATACCCTCTAGCACAACTGTACCAGATGGGAACAGCTCCTCTGCGTCTACCATAACAGCGTTAACATTTGCCATGTCATGCACTGCGTCATAGTTTGCAACCATAGCTCCTGCTCTGCGAACTCTTTTAGATAGTTTAGAAAGTGGCAATTTAACAGCAATAACATTGCCTATTACCATTGTCATGCAAAGTGAAGCCGCCAAGATAGACACTGCTACGTATACTGATTTAAACATGATTAATATGATTAAACACAAAAGAAGTGATAACGCAAAGCTTATCGGTGTCAAAGACTGCCAAGAGCTTTCAATTTTGCCTGTTTTAACAGAGTTATTGAAAAAGTTCTTTAATGAAGCTGTCTTCTTTTGATATGCTATATAAGGCTTACCAGCTACTGTGTCTTTTGCAAATTTTAAAGAATTATCATAATCATCATATATATTTACGCTGTATTTTTGCTCTCTTGAAGCAATAAATCTAAAGTTGTTATATACTCGTCTTAAACCAATTAACTTGCCTGTTTGGTTGATAAATACGGAGAAATAAATTAAGAATGCGTATATCTCAACAGTTCCAACACGTATCAAATCAGTGTAGAAAAATCCTAACACAACTTGCAAAATAACTGCAACGCTTGCTACCGCCATAGCACTCTCTCGGTTAGGTTTAAACTCTAATAATCTTTTAAAGCCTTTAAATAAGTCTTTGTACATAAGTGCACACACAGCAATTAATGCTAGCAAAGATGCTCCTAAATACACGCTTATATTTAAGTCTGCTGGTGCTTCTGGTGTGAACGTGACATTCATCGCTAGAGAATAAACGAACATAAGCAAAGCTACTGCACCGGAAGCCATAAATTTAATAGAGACATTTCTCATATTATCTTTAATGATTTTTAGTTGCTCTTTTGCCTCTTGTTCCTCTGGGCTTAACTCTCTAACTACTTCCTCTTGTTTTTGCTCCTCTTGTTTTACAGTCTCGTCAACAGGTAGGTTTACCTCTGCTGTTTGAGGAATTATGCGTTTCTTTCTAAATCCTAGTGCCTCTTTAGAAATTGCATTTTGTAAAACACCAATTTTTATTGTGTGTAAAGGTAGAGTTTTATCTCTATAAGTAGTAGTGTCCTCTAACTCCTCTAACTTTTTGCTAGAGTCTGCTTTGATGTTAAGATCCAACATAGTATCGTGAATATTATGTTTTTTCTTTTTCTTCTTTGGTTTTTTAGGCTCATCTACTTTTTCAGTATCTATTTCATCTTCTGATTTTTCTATACTCGCAGTTTCTTCGTTTTCTGCTTCTTCTACATCATCATTAGACTGAGTAACCACAGGAGTTTCATCTGTCTCGTCGATATTTTCAGTAGGAGGCTCTTCGGCTTCAACAGTAGTTTCAGTAGGAGCTTCCTCAGTTTTTTCTTCTGCTACTTCTTCACTAGTTTCAACATTCTCAGTTTCGTCCTGCTTGTCCGTATCAGCTTTTTCAATCAGCTTATCCAAAGCGTTCATTAAGTCTTCTGTAGTCTCTGCACTTGCTGACTCTGTAACAATCTCTTCGGTTTCTACAGCTTCTTCTACTACAGCTTGCTCGCTAACGCTTTGTTCTGCTTCTTCGACTTTTTCTTTGTTTTCATCGGTAACATCATCAGCTACAGTAATATCAATTTCAGATGTGTTAGATATAGGCTTTAGCACAAAGTCAACGTCTTCGTCATCTTCATTTACTGTGTTGCTAGCTTTGCTGTTAAGTATTTCGTTAACAGTCTGCTCGTCCTCTTTTTGTATGTTAACATTTTTGTTAAGCTCTATAGTATCGTTAAGAACATTCAGCTTAATCTCCATAGTTTGTGCTTCTGCTGTTTGCATCATAGCTTTTTGGAAATCGCTATCATCAGCAGTCTCTCCCAAACCGTGAGTTTTTACATAAGGGTCAGCATTAAGAGAAGTAACAGGCATAGGCGCTGCTACTCCAAATTCTTCTGCAACTTCATTTACATCAACGCCACTTGTCTCGGCTGCTGTCTCAACTCGTCTACGTCTTTCTTCTCTAATACGATTATAATTCTGCTCAGATTCTTCATCAATATGATTATCGTCAAACAGTTTTTTAAAGCTTTCTTCTTCCAAGTTAAGCTCGCCTGTAATGTCAAAACCACGTCTAAGCTCGCTTAATGGCTTTGCTTCAATACCATAATATATATCTTCTGACTCATCAAAGTCTTTTTCTTTCCGCCAGAACCAAGACTTTTTAGGCTTTTTTTCATCACCTTTTTTATTCTTCATTTATAATTCTCCTCCGATTTATAAACCTTTTCTTTGCCTCATAACTTCATAACACAAAATACCACATGCAACAGAAGCATTTAAGGAATTAATTTTACCACACATAGGTAAAGACAGCACAAAGTCAGATTTATCTCTGATTAATCTTTGCACTCCACTGCCCTCATTACCAATAACAAGTGCTACTCCACCTGTTTTAAAATCTGCTTCACACCACGGTTTGCCGTCCATATCAGCAGCATAAATCCATAGACCTCTATCTTTAAGTTCGTCTATTGTGCTAGCAAGGTTATTAACTTTAATAACAGGTACATATTCATACGCACCAGCTGACGCTTTACCAACTGCATAAGTTAGAGCTACGCTTCTTCTCTTTGGAATAATAATTCCATGAGCACCACTACACTCAGCAGTTCTTATAATAGCTCCTAAGTTTTGTGGGTCGCTAAGTTCGTCGCACACAATAAAGAAAGGTTCTTCTTCACGTTCTTTTGCAAGTTCAAAAGCTTCATCAAGTGTTGAGTATTCTTTGATAGCCGCTTGTGCAACCACTCCTTGATGAACTGCGCCACTGCACATGAAATCAAGCTTTTTAGAATCAACATCTTTAACAGTAATGCCTTTTTCTTTAGCTTTATTTATTATAACAGAAATAGAGCCACCTCTTTGACCTCTAGCCACAAAAATAGTAGCAATAGTTCTGCCACTTTTTAAAGCCTCTGTAACTGCGTTTCTGCCTGCGATTATATCTTTTTTTTCATTTGTATTGTTATTATTATCCATGTGTATTAACCATTATCGGTTAATATTCACCGCCTTTATGTATTTTTATGTTATTATATCATATTTTTCGAATAAAATAAATAGCTTTTATTAATTATAACATAAATTTTTTTAAACCACAATTATAATTAATTGACACAATTCATCAATAATATATAGTTAAATATATGTTTAAACGAGATACGTTTAATATCACAAATAAATAACTGTTTAGTATAAGCAGTTTAGGATATAATTATGCATAAAAATACATAAAAAGGTAAAAACTTGCAATTTTTATTTTTATACGTTCTGTAATATATTATGTCCTGTTAATAGAGTGTTGAAAACTCAAAAAAAGCATGTTGAAAACTCTGTTGAAAGTGTTGAAAAATCCCTTTCTACAGGTATTTCTATATTCTGGAAAAGTTTTTAACATAGTTTAACAGCGTTTTTTTACTTCTATTTCAACAATTTATACTTATTAACTTTCTGTAATAGCATAGTTCGATTTTTTTCTTTGTATTGTGATTATAATAAATTTAAGCACAAAATATAGATATTGATTTTAATGATTTTAACTTGTCAATACTTTTAAAGCATGAATTTTTCCCTGTTTATTATTTACGTATATTTTACCTCTGTTAAAAAAAGTTTTTATATACAAAAGTGTCAAAACATGGTATAATCTGATAAAATATGTAGATTTCAATAGAGTTATTTAGAATTTCATCGATGATATTTTCATAATAAGTCGAAAAATACAAGAATTGAAAATGTATAAATATACATTTATTGTGTTTAAGCATAATATATAAAAAATCAAAGGAAAAGAGTAGAATTATGAAGCAAGATATATGTTCAATACCAATTAGTGAAATCTTTGAACCTATGGATGGTTGTCCATACTGCAGAATGAGAGACATGCTTGAAGATAGAATGGCGACATATATTACTGGCGCTGCAATGATGGAACCTGATGTACGTGTGGAAACAAACAGATTAGGTTTTTGTAAAAATCATTTTGATAGTATCTTAAAAAGAGGTAGCAGGTTGTCCGTTGCGCTGATTTTGGAGACGCTTTTGGCAGAAGTAGATAAAGAACTGCTAGACCAAAAACTTCCACCAAAAAAACTTTCTAAAAATATAGAAGTTAGAGAAAACAGCTGTTTTATGTGCGAGAATATCGATAAAAACATGGAAAACCTAGCGATAAATGCAATGGTTTTATGGCAAAATGAGGCAGAGTTTAGGGATTTATATGCAAAACAAACACATATTTGTGTAAAGCATTATTCACTGGTAACGAGGCTTTCTCAAAAAAAAGTACACAAAAAGAACTTACCTATTTTTTCTGAGGTTAACAAACGCCTATGTGGTAATTATATGACCGAAGTTAGTGGAGATATTACTCATTTTTGCAGAATGTTTGATTACAGAAATGCTGGTGGAGATTGGAAGAACTCTCGAGATGCGATTGAAAGAGCGATTGAGTTTTTAAGTGGTGAAAAAGTTGAGGTTACCACACAAAGTGAGGGTAAAAACAGATGATTACAATAGAGAAAAGCTTTGATTTGGCACAAACCTTGGATTGTGGGCAAGCGTTTAGATGGAAAGAGACTGAAAAAGGTTGGGTAGGTTGCGTTAATAACAAAGTTCTTACCATAAGTGAAAGCGAAAATCAGTTACACTTGGACTGTTCTCCACATGATTTTGACTGCTTGTGGAAAGATTACTTTGATTTAGACACGGATTACGATAGTATAAGAAAAGAGTTAAGCGATTTTAGTCCGATACTAAAACAAGCTATAGAATTTGCACCAGGAATACACATTCTAAAGCAAGATAGTTGGGAAGCGTTGTGCTCGTTTATATTGTCACAAAATAATAATATTAAGAGAATTAAGGGAATAATATCTAAACTGTGTGAAAACTTTGGCGAAGATTTAGGTGGCGTTTATAGTTTTCCTTCTATAGAAAAAATGGCGTCTTTAACAGAAGATGATCTAGCTGTAATAAAAAGTGGGTTTAGGGCAAAATATTTGATGAGCGCAGCTGAACTTGTGGCTAGTGGTAAGATTAATTTAGAAGAAATAAGCAAAAAATCTTTGGAAAAAGCTAAAAAAGACCTTATGATGATTAAGGGAGTGGGGCCAAAAGTAGCAGATTGCGCATTACTTTATGGTTTTTACAGAACAGAGTGCTTTCCAATGGACGTTTGGATGAAAAGGGCAATGGAGAAGCTTTTTCCAGACAATACACCAGAAGATTTTGGAAAAAACGCAGGAATTGCACAGCAGTATATTTTTCATTACAGCAGAATGAACCCTGATTTATTTGAATAAGCGAAATCAAAATAATTAGATGCAAAAACAGGGCAGTCATATTAAAGTAAAAATGAACAAAAAGTAGGGGAGGGTTTCCATGCCCTCCCCTAAAACAGGTGGAAAATTGATAATTTTCGGACAGGCATGGAAGCCTGTCCCTACACTGGTTTGTTCGTTTTAAAGGAAATTTTCGTTAATGCGACAACCCCTATTTTGCATCTATAACCCTTATAACAAAAAAGTGCAGAATTTGTTTTGTCAAAATAATAAGTAACTTTACTTTTTAACAATCAATAGGGCAGTCGTGTTAGACTGCCCTATTGTATACAAGTTCTTATACAACAAAATAATTCTCTTTTTCGCTCAATAATTTGCTAATGCTCTCAGCACCTTTATGAATGTGCAGTTTATATATATCACGAAGCTCGCTAAGGTTTTTACTTTGAATAAGCTCAAATATCTCGCAGTGTTGCTTATAGAATTTATCAAGGTCTTCTTTGGTGTACGTCTCTGCACACAAACACCTAAAACGTTGATAATCAGCCATTCCTCCGATTAAATCGTCCCATAAGTTCGACTTTGAATTCAGCCTAAAAATCGTTCTATGAAAGTTATTATCCAAAGCAAAAAACTCTGTACACCTAGTGTTTAAATCTATATTAGAATTTTCAATCAAGTTGCGTTGTCTGATTATTTCAACTTTTAGTGCCACCACAAATTCATCTGTAATTGTGTCTATAAGTTCTTCAAGCACACCTATCTCCAGTTTTTCTCTAACAAACATAAAATCATTCAGTTTGTCTAAGTTAATCGGTGTAATAACTGTCCCTTTATACGGTGTGGTTTTAATCAAGTTTTCGTATTCTAATCGCTTAAAAACCTCTCTAATTGGCGTTCTAGACACATTAAAGCGTTTAGCTGTTTCTGTCTCGCTAATCACTTTACCTGGTGGGAGTTTAAGCGTTATTATCTCTTTTATTAAGCAATTTAGTATGTCGTTATTTGAAAAAACAACTTTGTTTTCTGGTACCATAAGCTCTCCTTATCAAGTTGTATACAAGTGATACACTATTATATCAAATAATATCTTATAAATAAATGCATATATCACATAATAATTAGTGAGTATATACGTACAAAACTAACAATTATCTCAAAATATGCAAATTTTAGCTTGCATACAAGCTGCGAGTGTGATATAGTGTAGCTAATAAAATATGATAGAGGAGATTTATCACATGAAAATGACATTCAGATGGTATGGCTCTGACGACGCTGTTACACTTAAAAATATTAAGCAAATCCCTAACATGAGTGGCGTAGTTACAGCAGTTTATTCCACACCAGTCGGCGAAGTTTGGAGCATGGACGAAATTAATGCTTTGAAAAACCAAGTTAACACTAGTGGATTAGATATGGAAGTTATCGAGAGTGTTCCTGTGCATGAAGACATTAAGCTGAAACGTGGAGACTACAAAAGATATATAGAAAATTACAAAGAGAATATTAAACGTTTATCAAAATGCGGTGTAAAAGTAATTTGTTATAACTTTATGCCTGTTTTCGACTGGACAAGAAGCCAGTTAGATAAAGAACTTGACGACAGCTCTACTGCTCTTGTTTTTTATAAAGAACAAGTTGATAAAATGGACCCGATAGAGGGTGATTTATCTCTACCAGGTTGGGACTCTAGCTATACTAAAGAAGAAATGAAAGAGCTTATCTCTGCATACTCTAGCCTTGGCGAAGAGGGCTTGTGGCAAAATCTTGAATATTTCCTAAAAGAGATTATCCCTGTTGCAGTTGAATGTGGAATTAACATGGCTATTCATCAAGATGACCCACCGTGGAGCATTTTTGGTATACCTAGAATTATAACAAACGAAGAAAATATAGACAGATTTTTGAAGATAGTTGATGTGCCAAATAACGGATTGACTTTGTGTGCTGGCTCTCTTGGTTGCGCAAGTTTTAACGATTATCCAAAAATGGTTAGAAAATATGGTAAAATGGGCAGAATACACTTTGCTCACTTGCGTAATGTTAAGCTTTTAGATAACGGTTTTGAGGAAAGTGCTCACTTCTCATCTTGTGGCTCGCTCGATATGGTGGAGATAATGAAAGCGTACTATGAAATCGGCTACACAGGTTATATTCGCCCAGATCACGGACGAATGATTTGGGGCGAAACAGGCAGACCGGGTTATGGATTGTATGACAGAGCATTAGGCGCTATGTACCTAACAGGAATATGGGAAACGCTAGAAAAAACTTATGGAGACAAAGCATGAAATTAAATTACAACTCTGTAAAAAACAAAGATTTTTTCACAGAAAACAACATTGCTATACCTAGTTTTGACATAGAAAAAACTACCGAAAACACAGACAACAACCCTGTTTGGGTGCACTTTGGTGCAGGCAATATTTTCCGTGGATTTATCGCTAGAATTAATCAAGCTATGCTTAACAACGGTGATGTTAACACAGGTATTATAGCTGTTGACTCCTTTGATAAAGACATTATTGACAAAATATATAAACCTTTCGACAACCTAACCATGTTGGTGCGTTTGTGTGCTGACGGCAATATGGAAAAAGAGGTTATCGCTGGTGTGTCACGTGCTTATTACGCTGATACAAAATCAGATGACTATAAAAATATTGTGAGTGCATTCACAAACAAAAGCTTGCAAATGGTGAGTTTTACTATCACAGAAAAAGGCTACTCACTTACAAATGCAGACGGCAGTTATCTATCTGTTGTTGAGAGCGACATAGAAAACGGTACTAAAAACCCATTGCACACAATGAGCATAATTTGCTCGTTATTATTAGAAAGATACAACAGTGGTGCGTATCCAATTGCTATGTGTAGCATGGACAACTGTAGTCATAACGGCGAAAAACTTCACAATGCGATTGCAGAGATTGCTACAAAATGGCTTGAAAAAGGCTATGTAAGCAAAGAATTTGTGGACTACATAAACGATGAAAACAAGGTGAGTTTTCCGTGGTCAATGATAGATAAAATTACGCCTAGACCTGCTGAAGAAGTCGAAAATGTATTGACAAACCTAGGTTTTGAGGACATGAAAGCTATCGTGACATCTCGAAATACTTATATAGCACCATTTGTAAACGCAGAGACTCCTGAGTACTTAGTTATTGAGGATAAGTTCCCAAACGGTAGACCTAAACTAGAGACTGGTGGTGTGTTTGTAACTGATAGAGACACTGTTAACATGGTTGAGACCATGAAAGTTACAACTTGTTTAAATCCACTTCACACAGCCTTGGCGGTATATGGTTGCATTTTGGGTTATACTAGAATTTTTGAGGAAATGCGTGACACAGAGCTTAACACTCTAGTGCAAAAAATTGGTTATCACGAAGGCATGAAAGTTGTGGTTGACCCTAAAATCATCGACCCAAAAGCTTTTATAGATGAAGTGGTTAACGAGCGACTAGCTAATCCGTTTATACCTGACGACCCTAGAAGAATTGCAACAGACACAAGCCAAAAAGTAGGCATAAGATTTGGCGAGACAATAAAATCTTATATGAAAGACCCTAGTTTAAATGCTGAGGACTTAACTTTCATACCTCTTGCAATTGCTGGCTGGTTAAGATATTTACTGGCCGTTGACGATAACGGAATTCCGTTTGACCTAAGCCCAGACCCACTGCTAAAAGAGCTTACATCTAAGCTAAGTTCTGTAAAAATCGGTGGAGAATATAACGGAGAGTTAAGCGATATTTTAAACAACACAAATATTTTTGGTGTAGACCTTAAAGAAGCAGGTTTATATGACAAAATAGAAAACATGTTTAAAGAATTAATAAAAGGAAAATGTGCTGTTAGAAAGGCGCTCACAAAATACACAAAACAATAAGGAGATAAAAATGAACGAAGTACTAAGTAAAATCAACAGTCTTGGCATTGTGCCAGTTGTTGTAATCAACGACACTAAGGACGCTGTTCCTCTAGCAAAAGCATTGTGCGACGGTGGCTTACCTTGCGCAGAGGTAACTTTCCGTACAGATGCAGCAGAAGAGTCTATCAAATTAATGAGCGATAATTTCCCTAACATGCTAATTGGTGCTGGCACAGTTTTAACAACTGAGCAAGTAGACAGAGCAGTGAACGCTGGCGCTAAATTTATCGTAAGCCCTGGTCTTAACCCAAAAATCGTTAAATATTGTGTGGATAAAAACATTCCTATAACACCAGGTGTTACAAGCCCTAGCCAAATTGAGCAAGCTTTAGAGCTAGGTTTAGAGGTTGTAAAGTTCTTCCCAGCAGAGCAAGCTGGTGGATTGCCAATGATAAAAGCACTTGCTGCACCGTATACAAAAATGAAGTTCATGCCAACTGGTGGCGTTAATGCAAAAAATATCAACGAGTACCTTTCTTACGAGAAAATCATTGCTTGTGGCGGCAGTTGGATGGTTAGTGGCGACCTTGTTAAAGCTGGTGAGTTCAACAAAATTACAGAGCTTACAAAAGAGGCTATCCAAACAGTTTTAGGCTTTGAGCTTAGACATGTTGGAATTAACTGCGAGAACGAAAAAGAAGCTGACGACACAGCAAACAAGTTCAATGCTCTATTTGGTTTTGCTCCAAAATCTGGTTCATCATCTGTTTTTGCAGGAACCGCAATAGAGGCTATGAAAACGCCTTTCTTAGGTAAAAACGGACATATCGCTATAGGTACTTATGACGTAGACAGAGCTAAGTTTTATCTTGAAAACATGGGCTTTGAGTTTAATGAAGACACTGCAAAATACCTACCTAACGGTAAGTTATTAGCAATATATTTAAAAGAAGAAATCACAAACTTTGCTATTCATTTAGTTAAAAAATAATTGGAGGATTAATATTATGTCTAAAAAAGTTGTTACATTTGGAGAAATTATGTTAAGGCTAGTGCCACATGGTTACTTGCGTTTTTTACAAGCTGAAGATTACGAAGCTACTTATGGTGGTGGCGAGGCAAACGTTGCTGTATCTTTAGCAAACTATGGCTTAGAAGCAAGCTTTGTTACAAAATTACCTAAGCATGAGATAGGTCAAGCTGGTGTTAACTCATTAAGAAAATTTGGTGTAGATACATCAAAAATCACACGTGGTGGTGACAGAGTTGGCGTATATTTTGTGGAAAAAGGCGCATCTCAACGTCCGTCAAAAGTTGTGTATGACAGAGCAAATTCTGCTATATCTCTAGCAACAAAAGCAGATTTTGACTGGAACGCTATCTTAGACGGTGTAGAGTTTTTCCATTTCACAGGAATTAGCCCAGCACTAGGTGGCGAACTTCCTGCAATTTGTGAAGAAGCTTTAAAAGCTTGTAAAGAGAGAAACATTACCGTATCTTGCGATTTAAACTACAGAAACAAACTTTGGAGCAAGCAAGAAGCAGGAGACACAATGGCAAAACTTATGCCTTATGTTGATGTTTGTATCGCTAACGAAGAAGACGCAGCTGACGTTTTTGGTATACACGCAAGCGAAACTGACGTTACAACTGGTAAAGTTAACCATGAGGGTTACAAGGATGTTGCAAAACAACTTATGGATAGATTTGGCTTTAAAAAAGTTGCTATTACTTTGCGTGGCTCTGTTTCTGCTAACGACAACAACTGGGCAGCTATGTTGTATGACGGAAACGACTACTACTTTAGCAAAAGCTATGCTATTCACATTGTTGACCGTGTTGGTGGAGGAGATAGCTTCGGCGCTGGTATCATATACTCTATCGCTAACGATTTCGAGCCACAAGCTACAATCGAGTTTGCTGTTGCTGCAAGTTGTTTAAAACATTCTATAGAGGGTGATTTTAACATGGTTAGTGTTGACGAAGTTATGAAACTTGCTGGTGGCGACGGTTCTGGCAGAGTTCAAAGATAATTCAAAAATTAAACATAAAAATATCGTGATATAGTATTGTATCACGGTATTTTTTATGTTATACTGCGATTAACAAATTAAGGAGCGTAATTTACATGAAAAAAGTTACTGTATGGAACGAATATGTTCACGAAACCACAGATGAAGAAATTAGAAAAGTTTACCCAGCGGGAATACATGGTTGTATAGCAAAATTTGTAGAAGAAGCTGGTCATAATGTTAAAACTGCTACTCTTGCAATGCCAGAACACGGATTGACAGAAGAAGTTTTAAACGACACAGACGTACTTATTTGGTGGGGACACAGAGCACACGAAGAAGTGAGTGACGAGATAGTTGAGAGAGTATATAAAAGAGTTTTAGCTGGTATGGGGCTTATTGTTTTGCACTCAGGACATGCTTCTAAAATATTCAGAAAACTATGTGGTACTGACTCAGACCTTTTAAAATGGAGAGTTGATGGCAAAAAAGAGATACTTTGGGTAATGGATCCATCTCACCCAATTACTGACGGAATTGATGAGAAAATCATTTTACCAGAGACAGAAATGTATGGCGAACCATTCTGCATACCAACACCTGACGAAGTAGTGTTTACAAGTTGGTTTGAGGGTGGCGAAATCTTCCGTAGTGGTTGTTGCTTTAAAAGAAGCAAAGGTAAAATCTTCTACTTTAGACCAGGACATGAGAGCTTCCCAATTTTCTATAACACAGAGGTTCAAAAAGTTATTTTAAATGCTATAAATTGGGCCGCCCCTGTTAACATGCCTACTTTGGTTACAGGCAACACACAGCCAGTTGTTTAATAAAGATAAATTAAACATCTAATTTAATCACTGTTTTTCAATCATAGCATATTATGTTTGAAAAGGAGTTGAGATTTATGGCTATTAAGATATTTGTTGACCAAGGGCATAATCCACAGGGATTTAACTCAGGTGCAGAGGGTTTTGGGTTGCGTGAGCAAGATATTACATACAATGTTGGCGTTATGCTTGCTGATTATTTAAAAGCCGACCCACGCTTTGAGGTTATGTTGTCTAGAAATTCGCCTGATGAAGTTTTAGGAACTAACAACAGCACAAGCCTTGCAACACGAGTTAACATGGCAAATAATTGGCACGCTGATTATTTTTTAAGCATACATGCAAATGCTAACACAAACCCTAACATACAAGGTAGTGAGATGTATGTGTACGCACAAAACACGCAGTCCTATTGGCTTGCTGAACATCTTTTAAAAACTATGGTTAAAACTGTAGTCACAAAGGACAACGGCGTTAGGTTAAATCCGTCGCTCTATGTGTTGCGTAATACGAGAATGCCAGCAGTTTTGGTAGAGCTTGCATACTTGAGCAACGCAAGTGATGCAGAGAAGCTGAAAAACGACCAACCTTTATTTGCAGAAGCTTTATATAAAGGTTTGCTTTCTTACTTTGCTTTAACATAAAATAAAATGCTATACCTTGCATGTAAAACTGCGTGGTATAGCATTTGTGTTTAATTGTTGGATTGTATTATGTGTTTCAATGTTTTTAGTTCTTTTATATTTGAACAAAGCTACAAAATTATCGATTGTAGGGGACGGGTTCCCCGTCCCATTTTGATGATTATCGTTATTTATCATAATAATATATTTTTTGTAGAGATATATTTTGATGAAATTCTGACGATATATTCATTTGTTATTTAACGTAACATTTGGGACGGGAAACCCGTCCCCTACGATTTTCGAACTATAAAGTTATCTTAATAACATACGCCGTGTCACAAGGTTTTTTGCTAGGTGCTTTTACCTCTAAGCCGTTCTCCGTCACTGTCCAATCTAAAACATCATCACAACCTAAAATCTGCACGTCTTTAACGGCCTCAGTTTTACCAGTCGCAAAAGATTTAACCAAAAACTTACTGCCCTCTGGCCAACCTAAGCAAGTAGCATATACCACATTACCTTTAGTTGTAAATCTAAAATCACGGCTGTTGTATATTACTTCTTCTTCTTTAAACTCGCCACCGTCTGCAAAACTGTCGCCCTCGCCATAATGTGTGAAAGGTCTAGTGTCATGGATAGCCTCGCTGTTTACTGCCATCCAATCAGCTATGCCCTCGGCAATTTCAAGTTCTTGTTCATCCAACGTTCCGTCTGGTTTAAGTGGAAAGTTTAGAAGCAAGTTTCCATTTTTGCTTACAACATCAACAAGCAACTTGATAACTCTCTCAGCAGTTTTGTACTCTGCATTTATGTTATAAAACCAACGACCAATGCAAGTGTCAGTTTGCCAAGGCTCTGGGTGAATATCCTTAACAATGCCTCTTTCAATATCCAAAACGCCACAACCCTCGTGATATTCGCCGTAAATTCTGCCTGTTCTTTCGGTACGCTCTTTTAATTCTTTAAGATTATATACAGCTTCCAAAGAACCATTTACGTTTATATTGTGGTTATAGAAATTTGCAATTGCAGCTCTACCTACAACGTCAAAAGGTATAGAACCGTCTGTATACAGCAAATCAGGGTCGTATTTTTCTACTAAATCAGCAACTCTGTCATACCAACCTTTAACAAAACTGTATGACGGATGTTTAGGATAGCCAAAATTTGTATCGTCGTGTTTTTCGTAATATAAATCCTCGAACTCCTCAAGGTTTCCGTCATACGGAACACCTGCGTATTCGCCCTCTTTGTCGGCTCCTTTGTTGGTAGAAAACCAGCTGTAGCTTCTCTCGTGGTGAACAGTAACACCAAAGTTCAAGCCCTCTTTGTCGGCTGCTTTTTTCCACATACCTACTATATCTTTTTTAGGACCCATGTTAACGGAATTCCATTTGTGGTGTTTAGAGTCCCAACAGTCGAAATTATCGTGGTGAACTGCAAGAGACACAAAATATTTTGCACCCATTCTTTTGTATAGCGTCATTAATTTTTCTGGGTCAAAATTCTCTGCTTTCCAAAGAGGTATAATGTCTTTGTAGCCATGCTCTGACGGATGACCGTAAGTTTCGAGATGATGTTTGTACTGAGGGTGCCCCTCTATGTACATGTTTCTAGCGTACCAGTCACCAGCAAGAGTTGCACTTTGAGGTCCCCAGTGCGACCAAATACCAAACTTTGCATTTTTGAACCATTCTGGGCATTCATACTCCATAAGTGATTCAGGTGATGAGTTGAATTTTCCTTGTTCGATTATTAAATCCATGTTCTTCTCCTTTTAAGTTAAACGATTTACCTTTTACATAAAAAAATTTAAACTTAAATATAACGCAAGAGACAACTCAAAAGTTGCCTCTTATTATTATATTAACAGTAAAATTAGTTAGAAAGTATTTTAGATACTCTATATAGGTTTTCGTCGAAAACATTAGGCTCGTCAAGAGCTTTAGTAATATCTCTGTCATCAACTGTGCCTTTTTTCCAAATAACAACACGGTTGCTTTTGCCTTGTCTTAGTAAGTCAACAGCATGATGACCCATAATGCTACCTAAGAATCTGTCTCTTAAAGTAGGTGAACCACCTCTTTGAACATGACCTAAGATTGTAGCACGAGTTTCGATACCAGTGCCTGCCTCGATGATTTTCGCAATTTTCTCTGTACCACCAACGCCCTCAGCAACAACAACGATAAAGTGACGTTTGCCTGTTTCTTGAGAACTTTTGATACGATCAATAACATCTATTTGAATGTCGAATGGAGTTTCTGGCACAAGAGTAGCTATAGCACCTGTTGCGATACCTGTGTATAAAGCAATATCACCACAGTGTCTGCCCATAACTTCAACAACACTACATCTGTCATGGCTTTCAGAAGTATCACGTAGTCTGTCTATCATTTCCATAGCTGTGTTTAAAGCAGTGTCAAATCCGATAGTATACTCTGAAGAAGCTATATCGTTGTCAATAGTTCCTGGAACACCAATACAAGGAATACCTGCATTTGTTAAGTCTCTAGCGCCTCTAAAAGAACCGTCACCACCGATAACTACAACACCTGTAATTCCATTTTTACGGCAATTGTCAGCAGCTTTTTGAACTCCTTCTACAGAGTTAAACTCTGGACTTCTTGCTGTATATAAGAAAGTTCCTCCAGATTGAATGGTATCTGATACGCTACGGATATCTAGTGGGATTAAATCGTTATTTAATAAGCCATTGTATCCTCTTTTTACTCCGTAAACTTCCATTCCGTAAGCGATAGCACTTCTAACTACGCCTCTAACAGCAGAATTCATTCCTGGTGCGTCGCCACCACTGGTCAAAACTGCAATTTTTCCTTTGCTCATAGGTAATTCCTCCAACATTTATATATGAGTTTTTTTGTTTCATTTCATGGAAAAGCATATTCCCACATGCTATTATTATAAACCACATTAAATCGATAATCAAGTATTTTTATAAATTTAGTATTAAAAGTAGAATTTATTGTTACTTTGTTAAAATAAAGCAGTAAAAATATGTGATATAAAGCAATATGTCACTATGTAATAGATTAGATAACAATATATAAAAGTTTAACTGTTACATAATATTGGTGTCGAGTGTCACATATAACTGACACCAATAAGGAACTGTAGAATAAATTAGTATAATTCTATTGAAATTGACATATTTTTATGTTATAATTAAAAAGCTATAGACCATATTATTTTTGAAAGGATTATGAGTATGCATAAGATAAGCGTGATAATACCTATTTATAATGTAGAAAAATATTTACATAAATGCGTAGACAGTGTCATTAATCAAACGTATACAGATTTAGAAATAATCCTTGTAGATGATGGATCTCCTGATAATTGCCCTGCGATTTGTGATGAATATGCAAAAAAAGATAATCGTATTGTTGTTGTTCATAAACAAAATGGTGGTTTATCTGATGCGAGAAATAAGGGTATAGAGGTAAGTACAGGTAACTATATTACATTTTTGGATAGTGATGACTATTTAGAACTTGACGCACTCGAAATTTTCCATTCGAGAATGATTAAAGATGGTTCAGATTTAGCAGTTGCTAGCGTGTTTTGTATAGATGAGTTAGGAAATGGCATAGCATCAATTAATGATAGTATCCCAATTAAAGATGAAGTGATTACTGGCGATGCTGGGCTTAATAATCTATTAATCGAAAAATATTGGTATTATGTAATAGCATGTAGTAAATTATATAAACGTGAACTTTTTAACGATTTATCTTTTGTAAAAGGTAAGCTTCATGAAGATGAATTTATGGTGCATAAAATATTTCATAAATGCAAAAAAATATCATGTATTCAAAAACCATTATACATGTATTTGCAAAGAAGTGCTAGCATAACAAACACAAACTATTCTATAAACAGGCTAGATTCTGTAGAAGCTTTTCTTGACAGATATTGGTTTTTTGTATCTATTAATAAAAAGACAGAAGCCGCTATGTTGTTAAGCACAACTTGCGAATTTATGCGTAAAGGGTATGACAGATTAGATTTTAGTGACCCAAAAGTAAAAGAAAGATTTTATAGTCTTAATGACGAAATTAAAAAGGCATATAAAAATACTTTCCATGTTAAGATAGGTATAAAGAAGCGTATTGTTTTAACTATGTATAATTTTTCAATTCCTTTATACGCAAAATTGAGAAGAAACGAAAGTAATTCGTTAATTAAATATATTAAGAGTTTAAAATAAACAGTTGGATGTGTATTAATTATCACATCCAATTTTTAATGCCTAAATTGTATGAGTATATATAAATGTTTTCATAGTCGTATTTTGAATAATTCATATATTATTTGTTTGATTTTTGTATTTTTAGGGTGTATAATATACACTGTTATAAATTTTTATGAGGTGTGCGTGTGAATATTAAAAACGCTGTCGGACGGTTTACCGACAAAAACAATAGAGTAATCACAATTTATCTTGTGGCTGTCTCTTTTATTGCTCTTGCCTGTGGTTTTAGTGACCATATTCTTGCTAACTATTTTAAAGATGCCTACAATGCGACTGCTGCTCAACGTGGGTTTATCGAAATTCCTCGTGAGTTCCCTGGCGTTATCACTGTTCTTGTTATGGCACTTGTTGCTAGACTTGGCGACATTAGAATAGCTGCTCTTGCGCAAGCTGTTGCAATGGTCGGTATATTAACGCTAGCGTTTTGGACACCTAGTTTTTACACAATGACAGCAGTGCTATTTGTGTTCTCTATGGGTATTCACTTGTATTTACCTTTACAAGATAGCCTTGCTGTGTCGATTTTTTCAAGAGAAAAAGAGGGTAACCTCGGCAAGCATATTGGTAACTCAAAAGCTATATACACTGCGTTTGCGCTGGTTGCGTACCTAGTTGTTTTCATTGGATTTAGATATGAAGTGTTCTCTTTTACATCAAACATTATTTGGATATACGTATTATCTGGTATATGTTTTGCGATAGCAGCGGTGCTTTTAATGTATTTACACAAAGAAATTTCATCTACCATAGTATCTCCACCAAAAATAATTATTAGAAAAGAATACACATTATATTATCTTTTGGCGATACTACACGGAGTTCAAAAGCAAACTTTCATAGTTTTTGCACCGTGGGTTATTATCGAAATACTCGGCGAGGGTGCTGATACTATATCCATGCTTTTAATCATAAGCTCTATTCTTGGAATTTTCTTCATGTCTTTCCTTGGTAAATGCTTGGATAAATTCGGAATTAGAAAAATGCTTTATGCTGATGCATGGTCGTTCATTATTGTATACTTACTGTTTGCGTTCATTGTTTACAACTTATATGTAGGAAATTATGCGACTTCTGGTATTGCAGCCATTGCTACTTTTGCAATTTATGTGCTAGATAGAATGTCTAGCCAAATGGGTTTTATACGTGTTGTTTACTTGAATAATATAGCAAAAGACAAGAGCGAGGTTATGCCTACTGTGTCCTTTGGTATGTCGTTAGATCATGTGGTTGCTATCACTTGTTCGTACATAAGTGGTATTGTTTGGGAGTCTTTTGGCCCTCATATCATCTTTATTTTTGCAGCGTCTCTGTCTCTTGTGAATTTGGCAGTTGCAAAGTTTGCTAAAATTAATGAATAAAATCTCTATGAATAGGAAGAGCCACTCCATTACGGAGTGGCTTTCCTAATATATGAAAAAGACTAGCGGTAAACTCTATACTAAATATGGGTAAGGGTCAACAGCTGAACCATTTAACAGTACTTCATAATGCAAATGGTTACCAGTACTATTACCTGTGCTACCGATATAACCTATAACTTGTCCTTTAGAAACGTATTCGCCTGATACAACAGCATACGAACTCATGTGAGCATATCTTGTTGAGTAAGTATCGTTATGATACACAACAACTTGGTTGCCGTAACCACCGTACCATTCAGCAGAGATAACTTTTCCGTCCTCTGTTGCAACAATTGGAACACCGTAGTTAGCACCTATATCCATTCCGTAGTGAGTACTTCCCCACCTTGGGCCGTAGTGGCTTGTGATATAGTTAGTTCCCCAACCAGGTACTGGCCAACATGGGTCAAACCCAGTAGCTAAGTCACCTGTGTTAGAGCCTGCTTCCGGTGCACCGTCTGGGTCTGGTTGAGTGCTTGGTGTGCCTGATGTAGACTCTTGAGCAGCTTTTTCAGCAGCTATTAATTCTTCAAGAATAACACGCATTTCTTCTTCTGCTTGTGTTAGTTCTTCTTGTTCTTGCTCTATTTCAGCTTGTTTGCTTTCTAACTGAGCAATTACATCTCTATTTTCGTCATACAAGTCTTGTAATGCTGCTTGGTCAACTTCAAGTTGAGTTTTATCATTTGCTACTTCTTCTTTTTGTTGTTGAAGCTCATTTCTATCTTCTTCTGTAGCTTCAATAAAACCTTCAATCTCTGCCATTAACTGAGCATCATACTCGCCAATTAACTGAATAGCTTCTCTTTTTAAAGCGAAGTCATAAAGGCTTGTAGAGTTCAGTAGAATTTCTAACGTTCCAACACTACCTGTCTCGTAAAGAGAAAGAAGTCTCTCTTTTAATAGGTCATAAGTATCTTCATACTCTTTTTCTGACTCTGCGATTTTATTTTCCAAAACCGCAATACTATCATTAAGTGTGTTTATATTTGCAATTGCTAGATCTATTGTCTCTTTTGTTAGAACAATTTTTTCATCTAATACTGCTGAATATTCTTCTAATTTATCTTCTTCTGCTGCAAGACTAGCTAGCTCTGCATCTAATGCTTCTTGTTGTGCCTGAATTTCTGCACGTTCTGCTTCTACACTTTCTATTGTGTTTGCTGATACCACTGTAGAAGATGTCATAAACAATACAGAGAACATAACACACAACGCTTTTTTTACTTTTAGTTTAGTTTTTCTGTTTAAGTTTAGATTTGGCATAAAACCTCCTAATAATATTTAGTTACACTATGCTATTAATTATAACACCCTTGTAACTAGTTGTAAAGGCTTTTGTAATTAATTTGTTATTAACGCTATATATAGTTTACAATTTACAATATTATTACAATATATTGTTTTTTTAAGTTTTATGTTCAACTTATTTATTTTGTCGAATATTCTATAAAAACAATATATTTTGATTTAGTTCAAAAATAAAAAAGGTAGTATCTCTACTACCTTTTACAAATATGTTACTATTGTTAAAAACTATACTAAATATGGGTAAGGGTCAACAGCTGAACCATTTAACAGTACTTCGTAATGCAAGTGGTTACCAGTACTGTTACCAGTACTACCAATATAACCTATAACCTGTCCTTTTGAAACATACTCGCCATACGCAACTGCATAAGAACTCATGTGCGCGTATCTTGTTGAATAAGTGTCGTTATGATACACAACTACTTGGTTACCGTAACCACCGTACCATTCAGCAGATATGATTTTTCCGTCTTCTGTCGCAACAATTGGAACACCATAGTTAGCGCCTATATCCATTCCGTAGTGAGTTCTACCCCATCTAGGACCGTAATGGCTTGTTATGTAGTTAGTTCCCCAACCTGGTACTGGCCAGCATGGGTCAAAACCTGATGCTAAACTTCCTGTGTTAGAACCTGCGCCCGGTGCACCATCTGGGTCTGGTTGTGTGCTTGGTGTACCCGATGTAGCTAGTTGGTTAGCTTTTTCTTCTTCAATAAGCTTCTCAAGAATAACACGCATTTCTTCTTCTGCTTGTGCTAGTTCTTGTTGTTCTTGTTCGATTTCAGCTTGCTTGCTGTCTAACTGAGCTATTATATCTCTGTTTTCGTCGTACAAACCTTGTAAGTCGCCTTGTTGTACTTCTAGCTGAGTTTTATCATTTGCTACTTCTTCTTTTTGACTCTCTAGTTCAGTTCTGTCATCTTTTGTAGCATCTATAAACCCTTGTATTTCGTCCATTAACTGAGCATCATACTCGCCAATTAACTGGATAGCTTCTCTTTTTAAAGCGAAGTCATATAAGCTACTGGAGTTTAGCAAAATCTCTAAAGTTCCAACACTGCCTGTCTCATAAAGAGATAGTAGTCTTTCTTTTAGCAAGTCATAAGTATCTTCATATTCTTTTTCGGACTCTGCAATTTTGTCCTCTAACACACCGATACTATCGTTTAATTTGTTGATGTTTTCAATAGCTAGGTCTATTGTTTGCTTTGTAAGAGCTATTTTCTCGTCTAAAAGTTCAGAGTATTCTTCAAGCTTGTCCTCTTCTGCTGCAAGATCTGCAAGTTCTGCGTCTAGTGCCTCTTGCTGTGCTTGGATTTCTTCACGCTCTGCCTCAACGCTATCTATTGTGTTTGCAGAAACAACAACAGAAGATGTCATAAACAATATCGAGAACATAACACACAGGGATTTTTTTATACTTAGTTTAGTTTTTCTGTTAAATCTTAAATTCTTCATAAAACCTCCTAATTAAATTCGTTATTCGTCTTGCTAATTATAACATCTTTGTAACTGTTTGTAAAGAGTTTTGTAATAATTTTATTTATGCACATTATTTAGTGGTTTTGTGATTACGACTTCTATATATAGAGCACGGTAAGGAAACTGGTATTGCATTAAAGTGAATTTACACAAAAAAACTATGCTTTAGGTAGGAGCGAGCTGTGCTCGTCCGAAAGCATAGGTTTTTTGTAAACTCAATATATATAATTAATTTTTATATTTTAGAACTATATTAAATCGAAAATTATTATAATTCGTACATTAGGTCTTACGGACGAGCACAGCTCGCCCCTACATTATTTTTGTTAAACTGTATAATTAAACTATTATTTATCTAAATGCGACAACTCACTTGAAAATTATGTTACGCTTGTAAAACTTCTATCATACTTACTGCTCCGTCTTCTAAAGTGAAGTCAGTACTTACTCCGTCTGTTTCATAACTTAACATCATGTCGCTTTCAAAACTTGGTTCGCCATAAATTTCTTTAACCTCGTCAGCAGTCATGCCAACTTTAGCGCCCTCGTTTGTTTGGTATGCATCAGATACTATCTCCACTATATAAAGAGTGTTTTCTTCTCCGTTTTTATAAACAAACAGAGTTAGACCGTCATATTTATATAAAGTATCTTCGCCGTCGAATTGGCAGCTAGGAGCAGTAAGTGTCTCTATTGGCTCGCCTATAGCACTGATAGTATCATCTTTTACGTCCATACCCATGGTTAATACTTGGCTGTTAATTGTAACATCTCCTGAAGTAGTGCTTCCACTTTCTGTAGTCTCGCTAGAGCATGCTACCATAGATATTCCTAAAATTACTGCACTTATAATTGTAATGATTTTTCTTTTCATTTCCTTAATCCTTTCAGTTGTAATAAATTTTTATATCATCGGTGTTAATCTCTACAGTTTCATTAAAACCTAAATACATAGAGAACCCGCTAATACCTGTTTTATCTGTAATTTCTAAACTGCTTTCTAAAATAGGGAAAGCTTCATACATTCTACCTTCATACTCAACATATATATTCTCTACACCTTCTACATTGATATAACCATATATATTATTTAGTGTATAAGTAGTCTTAGTTTCTATCACTGCATTTTCTGCAAGGGTAGCACTTACATCAGTTCTCTCTATAGCTTGCATAGCAGGTGCTTTTTCCAACAAATTAGGGATATTTCTTTCAACAAGTTCTATTATAACATAGTCTGTTTCATAAGTCATTCTATATGGAACTGCACGGCTGTAATCTACGCTTGTAAACTGCATACCAAACAGTTCTAACAATGCATTACCAAAGGAATCTCTATATACAACAGCTGAGTTCTCTCCGTTATCCTCTATAAACTGATTATGTGTAGTAATGTCCAAATCGTCTACACTCTTAAAGTTAGAATGATACTCGTACTCGGTATCATAAGTGTAGTAAATTTGCTCATCTAGCTCTGGGTTAACAGGGTAAAGCATTTCTTCTAAATCAGCTTCAAATTCGTTTCTTATCTCTGTACTTGTGATATTAAAACCGACTTCTTCTATACCAAGTGCTTCTAAAATCGCCTCAAAACCGATATACGCACCTAAGTTGTTCCAGTGGCTATCACGTTTTAGATAGAGTATTTCCTCGTTATCTCTCAGCACTTCAAACATATCAAGATAATATTCATCTCCGATAGCTTCGCCTAGTTTTTCGGCGTTGTTTGGTTCGTCTGAGCCTATATAATTATCTGGCATGTATTCTGGATATATGCTGTTTTTGTTAGGCGCAATAGTAAACAAGAACTCTGAACCTTGTAGTTCCCAGTATTCGTTTACTAAATCAAGTGTTTTAACGATATCGTCAATCTCGTCGTCGCTCAACACGTTTTCGGAGTTGTAATCGTCTAATGTGTCAGCAAAAAACAACCAATCGTCCTTACCTACAATAACATTGCTTGCAGAGCTTGTAGAGAATACTTGTTCCATAATCGTAGCATTAGCGCTAATCAACTGGCTTCTAAAATTAAAGCTTGTGGATAGATAATCGTCTAGCTCTGTGAAGTAGTCAAGATTTAAACTACCGTCATCTATAACAGACGGTGCACTATTCATGCTTTCTCTCTCAGATGTTCCCACGCTGAAAAACGGCATTGTTAAAACAGGAGTTATACAGATAGCAAAAAATATGATTATATATATTAGTTTAAGTTTATTTTTCATTTCTGCACCTCCTAAAATCTAAAGTATATAAATGGATTATACGCATTTGTTGATAGCAATAATACATTTATTACAAAGAGTATGAAAGTTACAACATAAGTTGCAGTTTGAACTGAATTTACAGAAAAACAAGCTAATTTGCCAGTCTCTGTTAGTTTGTTAGACATTCTTTTTACAATATCAGTGCAAGCTATGAATGCTACAGCAATGATACACAAAGTATAAGGTGTTAGGAACTGTAAAGCTGTTACAAATCCAGTGCCACTGAAATCAAAGCCTGTAAACATAGCTGACAAATACCCTAAAGCTGAACTTATATTGTCTGCCCTAAACACAACAAACAGGCATATTACAACAAACATTGCGTATACATGGCGTACCCATTTCCATTTGATTTTTTCTATAATACCACCAGTTTCAAGCACAAGGAACAATCCGTGGAAAAGCCCCCATACTATGAAAGTAACGTTTGCACCATGCCAAAGTCCAGTAGCAAAAAATACTATAAACTGATTGATGTATGTGCGAAGTTTGCCACATCTGTTGCCACCTAGAGGTATATACAAGTATAGCCTAAACCATGTGGAAAGTGAGATATGCCACCTTCTCCAAAAGTCTCTAATGCTTGAAGCTGTTAGAGGATAGTTAAAGTTCTCTTTAAATTCAAAGCCGAACATATAGCCTAAACCAATTGCCATATCGCTGTAGCCACTAAAGTCGAAGTATATTTGGAATAGGTAAAGTATAGCACCCAGCCATGCAGAGAAAATGTCTAATTCTGATGTGTTAAGTGCAAATAGGGTGTCAACAACAAGTGCTGCTTGGTTTGCGATAATAACCTTTTTTGTTAGACCTATAACAAAACGTCTAATACCTTTTGCTACCTTATCTATTGTTATGGTTCTCTCGCCAATTTGCATATCTACATCGTGATATTTAACAATAGGCCCTGCGATTAGCTGAGGGAATAAACAGATGTATAGCAACAAATTCATAAAGTTTTTTTGAACCTTTGCGTCTCCTCGTCTAACGTCAAAAACATAAGACATTGCTTGGAATGTGAAAAAGCTTATTCCAATAGGCAACCTGACATCAGGCACTGCAAGCTCCGCAAAAGGTAAAAAGTTTAGGCTTGATATTAAAAATGCAATATACTTAAAGTATAATAAAACCGCAACATTAAACAAAATGGATAATACAAACCAAAGTTTACCTTTTTCTTTTGCTACAAGCATACCGAAAATCCAGTTAGCAAGAACCGAAACAAGCATTAAAATTACATACACAGGCTCTCCCCATGCATAGAAAAACAAACTTGCTATTGTCAAAAATATGTTTTTTATTTTAATATTTGGAATTAATATATATACGCCAAAAACTATGGGCAAAAATAGGAATAAAAAGCTTACTGAGCTAAATACCATATTATTCTCCTTTGTTAAATTCTCGCTACACCAGTGGTGGTGCTGTGCTGTAATTTTGTGTTATATAAAATTCGCCAGAACCTGTAAAGCCATAAATTTCTTCCTTAGCGTCCATATCATCAAAATGCCACCATTCAGAAGAAAGTGGAATAAATCCAGCCTCTGTGCAATACTGAGATAACAACAAAGAGTTTTCGTTCATTGTTGGTGCATATCCTATGTTTGTCCAGTAGTTGCTGTTTGATGAGGCTATCGGTTTCTCTAAAGAAATTGAATCGGTACCCAACTCGTGCATTGGTGTAGGCATTTCGTACTCTGTGTAGTCGTCTATCTCTATAAAGTCATAAGTTTCGCCCTGTACTGTTGTGGTGGTATTGATTTTACCAAGGCTTACATCAATTGCACAACCAACTTGGTGATTAGACCTTCTAGTACTTATAAACCAGCCTATATCCCAAGGACCTTCGTTTAGTGCATTGTATACATCTGTATTTGTTCTGGACAATGCAGATAATGAGTTTACAACAGTATTTTGGACTTCTTTTGGTCTAAAAGATTCATAGATAATAAGCGTGTGTCCATCTTCCATCACTGTTTGTTGAAGTGTGTGTAATTTTTTAGCAGTAGAGTACAGTATCGGCACTAAGTATTCGTCTTTACCCAATCTTTCGTTATAAGTATAAGCGTCAAACAATGCTTCGCCGGTTACATCAGGTAACGGTTGATATGCTGATGTAAATATAGATTCTGACGAATTGGTTATTTTGTAAACTATAGACGGAATAACATCTGGTAAATTTATAAAGCAATATTTGCTCATTACCCAACCAGTTTGACCACCCTCAGGGTTTTCAACTCGCCACCAATCGCCTTGTTCTTCTAATATAATAAACGCACTACCCGGTGCAAAGTTATAAACTGTATCTGCGTTTAAATCAGCTGAACTTCTAGCTGGTGTGTATACAGATGCAAAGCCTGTTGAATTAATTATAGGTAGCTCGAATATCTCTGCTTCATAAAATGTATCTGGTATCGGAGTAGGTGTCGGCACTGGTGTTGGTGTTGGAGTAGCCGTCGGTGTAGGGGTGATTGTTGCTACTGGTGTAGGTGCTGGTGTAGGTGTGATTACTGGTGTTGGAGTAGGTGTCGGTAGTACTGACATATTGTTAAATATAGAATTTGCTAAGACTCCTACGCCTAATACCAATACCAAAGTAATCAACGATATAACAAATACAATGCGTATTCGTCTGGCTCTTAGTTTTTTTGCATGTCTTTGTCTGCGTCTTTCTTCTAATCTAGACATTTTACTCCTTTATCGTTAAATTAATCCCATTCATATCCCAATGCAGTAAGTTCCTCTGCTGTAAAAGAACCTACCTCGTAACAAGGGTCATAATACACGGTTTCACCATTTTCTACAAGGCTAACCCATGCGTGTTCTTGTCCTTCGTTTCTTCCAATTCCTAAAATATAGCTAGGCTCATACCCAGCCTCTTGCATTAACAAATATGTTAACGAAGCAATTTGATAGCAAGAACCTTTTCTTGTGCTCAATGCATAATCTGCATTTGCTTCTATAGTTCCGCTGTTTTCCATTGCTTTATATGACACCGTGTCTATTACAGTGTAAGTAATATCTTCTACACCAGTGCCACTTTCATTAAGTATACTGTTAATATCACTATCTAAATCTGCGTCTAACGCAATATCTCCTGTATAATTTGCTTCACCTGAAAGTGCTGTTGGTGTAGGTGTAGCCGTTATAGTTGGTGTCGGTGTAACTACTACGCTTGGTTCTTCTGTCGTGGTCGGCACAAATGATGATATCAAGCCTACTATAATAGATACAGCCACAATCAACCCAATAACTACAACTGCAATCATTTTAATTCTACGTTCTCTTAACTTTTTTTGATAACGCCTTTGTCTGCGTTTCTCAATTGCATCCATTAATATCTCCTCCGTACTCACTCTTCCATAATATATCCGAACTCTTCAAGTTCTTCTTTTGTCATGGATACCACTTGATAACAAGGGTCATAGTAAACAGTTTCCCCGTCTTCCACAACGCTTACCCATGCATGTTGGTTGCCAACGTTTCTACCTTGACCAACTATGTAAGTGGCTTCATAGCCAAGTTCTTGCATTAATATGTATGTAAGAGACGCAAATTGATAACATGCACCTTTGTGAGTGTCTAGCAAAAATTGTGCGTTTTCAGCTATTGTCCCTGTTTCTTCCATTGATTTATAAGACATTTCTGCTAATACTGCATGAGTAGCCGCTTCTGCTGTGTCACCATAAGTCGCAATTAAAGCATCTAAGCTTTCTTGCATTTCATCACTTACAGTTATATCACCAGTGTAAGAGAAAAATTCTATACCACTTTCTGCTTCTGGTTCTGGTTCTGCTGTAGTCACTTTTTCTTCAAGTGCAAGATACGCCATAAGTTCAGAGTGCTCCTGCATAGCTACATTTGCTACATCAATTACAGCAATATCGGCTTCTGTATTAACAGCAACTGCATTTTTTGCATACACCGCGAAATAATAATATACACTGACAAGCAAAGCAAAAGCTAAAATAACTGTGACAGGAACAATTATTTTCTTTTTATTATTTGTTGCTGTTTCATTTTTAGTTACAGCTTTAGTTTGTGTTTTTGCGTTAGAATATCGTAATTTTGTTTTACCCATATTTATCTCCTATTCTACTAATATTATTAATAGTTTGTAATAAAAGTAACATAATATGCAGATTTGTCCATAATAACACCTTTTAATTATATTACATTTTCTTAATAATTGCAAGAATATTTATTAAGAACTTGCTTAAAATAGATATAGATATAAGTAACATGTTTTTGAATGTGGTATTTAATGAAGAAAGGAGCAACAGATGAAAGCGACAGGCATTGTGAGAAGAATAGATGATTTAGGGCGAATAGTGATACCCAAAGAGATACGAAGAACACTTAAAATACAAGAGGGAAGTCCTCTTGAGATATATACAAATTCGGACGGAGACATAATTTTTAGGAAATACAGCCCAGTGGGAGAGATGAAAGAGCTTGCAGAGATTTATGCAGAAACTTTAAGCACTACACTAGGTGCATCTTGTGCAGTTGTTGACACCGAGAAAATCTTAGCAGTAGGTGGAAGCTTTAAAAAAGAGCTGAAAGACAAGTTAATATCCGACAGAATGAGGAACTTTTTGTGCCAGAGAAAGGTTAGAAACACAAACGAAGCTATTCAAATAAGCATGACAAGCGATAAAACAGCTAGTTTAACATCTATGATAAATACTGACGGAGACCCTATGGGAGCTGTGATATTATTTGATATACAAACTCAACCGACGGCTAACCAGCAAACTGTGTTAAAAACAGTGGCTACTCTGCTAGGCAAACAAGCTCAGTGAATATGAAAAGAACAAGTAGAAACCTACTTGTTCTCTTTTTTTGAGTTTGTGAAATCTCATCTACTATATCTGAATAACACTATTTACCTTGGTTAATACCCTGTTTATCTTTTCTAACACCGTTATCATCAAACGTATTACGCAGTGCAACTTCCACAGGAACAACGGTGCACAGCATACATATCAATTGCAAAGATATTAAAATAACAACAACATAACCTAAAGAATTTATGTTGATATTGAAGGTTAATGCTAGTATAATTATTGTGCAAGTAAAAAGTACTATCCCAGTTTTTATCCAAATAGCGCCAATATATTTTTGCGCAAAATGCCATGTGTCCTCGTTTTTCATAGACATATCTGTGCGATACCCATATTTTTTATTAACTTCTCTAGGTGCTTTCTCTTTAAAAATACGCCCACAATATAACATGATTAACGGAGTTAATAGGCTGAGACAAAAAATAATAAAATGAACTATAATCATAATTTGCACCTCCAAACAATATTTTTATTAGTTAGATTAAAAACTTCTTTGTTAAAATTATAACAAATTATTCAACATAAGTCAAATAATTAAGCTAAAATAAGCAAATAAAAAGTACTTAACTTTTTTGTGTTTTAAACGCTTCATTATACAAGTATCACAAATAGTTTATTTCAATTGTGGTATTAAATCTTTGTGCTTACATTATATAGTATGATACAGTTTATCAGTTTGTAATCAAAACTATATAATAATTCAAAAAAATATTAATATAAAATACCAATACATTACATACTTGTAGTATAAGCTTGCAATTATTATAGATATTTGATAAAATAATAGTAGAAATATAGATAAGAAAGATGGAAAATATGGCAAAAAAACATGTGTACGGAAATGAAAGTATATCTAGCCTTAAGGGCGCAGATAGAGTTAGAAAAAGACCAGCCGTTATTTTTGGATCTGACGGTATAGAGGGTTGCCAACATTCAGTGTTCGAGATTTTGTCAAACTCTATAGATGAGGCAAGGCACGGATACGGTAAAGAAATTTACATCACAAAATATTTAGATAACTCTGTTGAGATAGTCGACAAAGGCAGAGGAATTCCTGTGGATTACAACAACAACGAGGAACGCTATAACTGGGAGCTTGTTTTCTGTGAGCTTTATGCAGGTGGTAAGTACGACAATAACTCAGGTCAAAACTATCAATTCTCGCTTGGTTTAAACGGACTTGGACTTTGCTCTACTCAATATGCTTCTGAATATATGGACGTTGATATTCGCAGAGACGGTTATAAATATACAATCCACTTTGAAAAAGGAGAGATTGTTGGCGAGATGAACAAAGAGCCATTTAAGGGCAAACAAACTGGTAGCTCAATTAAATGGAAACCTGATTTAGACGTTTTTACAGACATTAACGTGCCTGTAGAGTATTATGTTGACACACTAAAAAGACAAGCAATTGTTAACTCTGGCATAACATTTTATTTTAAAGAAGAGATAACAAAAAATAAGTTTGAGACAACAGAATTTTACTATGAGAACGGTATTTTGGACCACGCAAAAGAGATTTTGGGTGAGGACAGCTTGAGTACAGTTCAGTTTTTCACGCAAGAAAACAAGGTGAAAGACAGAGAAGACATGGACTTATACACCGTTAAAATTAACGTGGCACTTGGTTTTTCTAACAGAGTTCACAGCACACAATATTACCATAACTCTAGTTGGCTGGAATACGGTGGTGCGCCAGACAAAGCTGTTAGAAACGCTATGGTATATCAAATAGATAATTTTCTTAAACAGAATAATAAATACAACAAAAACGAGAGCAAAATCAACTTCCAAGATGTTGAAGACTGCTTAGTTATCATAATATCTTCGTTTTCTACCCAAACTTCTTACGAAAACCAAACGAAAAAAGCTATCAACAACAAAGGTATTCAAGACGCAATGGTAGAGATGTTAAGGCATAATTTAGAGGTTTATTTTATAGAAAACCCTATAGAAGCCGAGAAAATCGCTAACCAAGTTTTGATTAACAAAAGAAGCCGTGAAGACGCAGAAAAAACAAGACTTAACATAAAATCTAAACTTAGTGGCAAAATGGATATTACAGGCAGAGTGGCTAAGTTTGTTGACTGTAGGTCAAAATCTATTGAAGACAGAGAGATTTTTATAGTTGAGGGTGACTCGGCTTTAGGCTCTTGCAAACAAGCTAGAAACCCTGATTTCCAAGCAGTTATGCCGATTAGAGGTAAGATTTTGAACTGTTTGAAAGCTGATTATGATAAGATTTTTAAAAGCGAGATTATCACAGATTTAATGAAAGTTTTAGGTTGTGGCGTTGAGGTTAAATCCAAGGCTAACAAAAACCTAAGTACTTTTGACATGGATAATTTAAGGTGGAACAAAGTTATTATTTGTACCGATGCCGATTATGACGGCTTCCAAATTAGGGTACTGCTTTTAACCATGCTATACAGGTTAACTCCAACGCTTATAAACGAGGGTAAAGTGTTTATAGCAGAGTCTCCTTTGTATGAGATTAACACAAAAGAGAAAACTTATTTTGCATATAACGAGAAAGAAAAAGACGGATTTATAACAGAGATTGGCGACAAAAAATATACAATTCAACGCTCTAAAGGTTTGGGCGAAAACGAACCAGACATGATGAATTTAACAACAATGAACCCAAAAACTAGACGTTTGATAAAGGTTAACCCAGGGGACGCAGTTAAAACAGCAGAGATGTTTGACATGTTGCAAGGCAACAATTTGGCTGGTAGAAAAGACTATATTGAAAGATACGGAAGTCTATATATAGATGACTTAGACGTTTCGTAAGGAGTGTAAAAGTGGCGAGAAAAAGAAAGAACACAAACGATGAATTTAAGCAAGAAGGCGTTATAAGTGGCGCTGGTATTATAGAGCAACAAAATATAGAAGACACGCTAACTAGTAACTATATGCCGTATGCTATGAGCGTTATTTTGTCACGTGCTATCCCACAGATAGACGGATTTAAGCCGTCTCACAGAAAATTGCTTTATACAATGTATAAAATGTCTCTGCTTACAAGCGCTAGAACAAAATCTGCGAATATCGTTGGACAAACCATGAAGCTTAACCCTCATGGAGACAGCGCAATTTATGACACAATGGTTAGATTAAGCCGAGGATACGAAGCGTTAATCCACCCTTATGTTGACTCTAAAGGTAACTTTGGTAAGTTTTATTCAAGAGACATGGCATGTGCTGCGTCTCGTTATACAGAGGCAAAACTTGCTACAATTTGTAAAGAGCTTTTCAAAGATATAGACAGCGACACTGTTGATTTTGTGGATAACTATGACAGCACAATGAAAGAACCAACGCTTTTACCTGCGACTTTCCCAAGCATTTTGGTAAACGCAAACACTGGTATCGCAGTTGGTATGGCAAGCTCTATTTGTCCTTTCAATCTTAAAGAGATTTGCGAGACTACTATAGCTTTAATGCGTGACCCTGACCACGATATTTTAAGCACACTTCAAGGACCTGACTTCCCAGGTGGTGGAATGATGGTGTTTGATAGTAATATGCTTAAACAAGTTTTCGAGACAGGTAGAGGCTCTATTAGAGTGCGTGGAAGATACACGTATGACAAAAAAGAGAACTGCATTGATATAACAGAAATTCCTCCAACTACGTCAATTGAGGCGATTATTGAGAAAGTTATTGACCTTGTTAAAACAGGCAAAATCAAAGAAATTGCAGATATTAGAGACGAAACAGGCTTGCAAGGTTTGAAAATTACTATAGACCTAAAACGTGGTATCGACCCAGACAAGCTAATGCAAAGACTATATAAAATGACACCACTAGAGGATAACTTCTCTTGTAACTTTAATGTGCTTGTTGGTGGTGCTCCAAAAGTATTAGGCGTTAGACAACTTTTAGAAGAATGGATAGCGTTTAGAGTAGAGTGCGTTAAGAGAAGAACATATTTTGAGCTTAACAAAAAAAGAGACAAACTGCACCTTTTAAAAGGCTTAAAGCTTATTCTTTTAGACATTGACAAAGCTATTAAAATTGTTAGAGAGACCAAGGAAGAAAGCGAAGTTGTGCCAAACTTGATGATAGGTTTTGGCATTGACGAGATACAAGCTGAATATGTAGCTGAAATTAAGCTTAGACAATTAAACGAAGAATATATTTTAAAAAGAACAGCAGAGATTGACGAGTTAGAGAGAACTATCGCAGAACTTGAAAGCATTTTAGGCTCTAAAACAAAGGTTAAAAACATCATTATAAAAGAGCTAAACCAAGTTAGCGAAAATTATGGAATGGCTAGAAAAACTCTGTTAATTTACCCTGATGAGATTGAAGAAGTTGAAGTTGTGGAAGAAATCCCAGATTACGCTGTAAATCTGTTCTTCACAAAAGAGGGTTACTTTAAGAAAATCACTCCACTTTCTTTAAGAATGGGTGGAGAACAAAAGTTTAAAGCAGACGACGAAATTGTGCAACAAATTGAGGAAAGCAACAATGTAGACTTGTTGTTCTTTACCGATAAATGCCAAGTTTACAAAGCGAAAGCTTCTGAATTTGCCGACACAAAAGCTTCTGTTTTGGGTGAGTATATCCCTGCTAGAATGCAAATGGACGAGGGCGAACTCGCAACCTATATGATAGCTACGAAAGAATACAAAGGCTATGTATTTTTCTTCTATGAAAACGGAAAGGTAGCAAAAGTAACTTTAAGTTCGTATGCGACAAAAACTAACAGAAAAAAACTGCTTAACGCATATTACGACAAAAGCCCACTTATTAAAGTGTTTTATAGCTTAGAAGATGTCGACGTTATCATGACTTCATCATCTGGCAGAATACTGATTTTTAACACTGCGTTAATAGCTTCAAAAAGCACAAAAAACACCCAAGGTGTGCAAGCTATGAACTTTAACAAGGGTCACAGACTTATGAATGCGGATATTTATGAGGATATGAGTTTAGAAAACCAAAACAAATATAAAAAGAAAATCCCAGCTACTGGTGCTATATATAAAGAGGAACAAGAACAAATCACACTATAAAATACAAAAGCCCCTTTTTCTTGAGGCTTAAACTTTAACGGTTTATGACTCTAGAATAAGGAGCGGGTAAAACGACCCGACTCCTTTACTTTCCTGTTGGTTGGTTGGAGCCACAAACGCGCTGTCGAATTACTTGTTAGTATTATGGACCGTTAATCCGTTATTATTCAGAAAAAAATATTTTTTTTGGGAGCGAGGCAATTATGAAAGTTTTTACAAAAAGTGAGATTGAATTTTTAGAACTTGAGGCTGTAAGAAGTGGGTTGTCATTATATGACATTATGGAAAAAGCAGGCGCTGCGGTAGCTGCTTACATAGTAAAAAGCATGTCTATTAAAGGCAAGGATATAGTTGTTTTGTGCGGAAAAGGCAACAATGGAGGAGACGGTTTTGTGTGTGCCAGACGTTTAGCGCAAGTTGGTGCAAAAGTAGAGGTTGTGTTGGTGTGTGGAAATCCTGACACTGATATGGCTAAAAAAGCGTTTGATAAATTACAGGATAATGTTAAGGTTAGCAAGTGGAATAATCGCAAATTAGAGACAGAGACTAAAATTGAAGAAGCAGAAATTGTTGTTGATGCAATTTTTGGCTTAGGTTATCACGGCGAGATGGACGACGATATTTCAAGAGTTATTCACAGCGCTAACAAAAATAAAGGGTTTAAGATAGCAATTGACATACCAAGTGGTTCAGAGTGCGATACAGGCAAGGTAGTAGGTGTGTGTTTTAAAGCAGAGGTCACAATTAACTTAACATCGCTAAAACCTGTAAGTGTTATTCAACCAGGTTCAGAATATTGTGGAAAAAATGTTGTGGCATCAGTTGGTATAGACAAAAAGTTCATAGACAATTTACCGTCTACTTTTTCTGTAACAAGCGAGCCTAGAGTAGCTTCTATGCTAAAAAAGAGGCTGCCACAAACACACAAAGGTGACTATGGCAAACTTGTTATGATATGTGGAAGTTATGGCATGGTAGGTGCTGCATTTTTAGCTGGAAAAGGCGCTTTAAGAAGTGGTATAGGACTTTTGAACATGGTTACCACTAAGGAGATTTACCCAATTTTAGCACCAATGTTACCAGAGGCTATTTTTACAGTGCTAGATTTTTCTGATGAAGACAAAAGCACTGCGAGCAGTGAAAAATTATACGAGGCAATAGACAAGGCTTCTGCTGTTGTAATTGGCTGTGGACTGGGTGATGATGCAGAAAAATACGTACCAACAATAATTAAATACGCAACTTGTCCGATAGTAGCAGATGCTGATGCTATCAACTATATATCTAAAAATGATAAAATCTTGATGGACAAAAATACTGATGTAATTATAACTCCACACGCTGGAGAGATGGCAAGACTTACTGGAAAAACTGCCACACAAATCCAAATGGATAGACTAACCATTACAAAAAGGGTTGCAAGAGAGCATAAGATATACACTGTTTTAAAAGGTGTGGGAACACTTATAGCATCACCTGACGGCGAGGTTATAATGAACCTAACAGGCAATGCAGGTATGGCAAAAGGTGGCAGTGGAGATATTTTAGCTGGCATGATAGGTGGCTTTTTGGCACAGGGTTACACACCGATAGAGGCGTGTACCGTTGGAGTATATTGCCACGGCAGAGCTGGAGATGTTTGCGCTATGAAATATTCTAAAACATCTATGTTGCCAACTGACATGCTAAACACTTTGCCAGAGGTCTTGAAAAACATAGAGAATAAGTAAGTTTAAACTTCTAATTACCTGCTTATCGTAGGGTCGGATTCCATATCCGACCGATTTACGGTAATATTTGTATGAAAATGATTTGACAAAACACAAAAAACGGTTTGATATATTACTAAGATATATCAAACCGTAATTTATTATGATTATTTTGCGTAGTCAACAGCACGACTTTCGCGTATCATGTTAACTTTTACTTGACCAGGATAGCTAAGTTCTTCCTCAATCTTTTTACAGATTTCTCTAGCCACCAAATGCATTTTCTCGTCGTTGATAATCTCTGGTTTTACCAAAACCCTAATCTCACGACCAGCTTGTATTGCATAACATCTGTCAACGCCATTAAATGAAGAAGTTAGCTCCTCAAGTTTTTCTAGACGTTTGATGTAATTTTCAAGATTTTCTTTTCTAGCTCCAGGTCTTGCAGCTGATATTGCATCTGCCGCTTGAACCAAGCAAGCTATAACAGTTTTAGCTTCGATATCGCCGTGGTGAGCAGCAATAGCATGAATAACAGCTTCGCTCTCTTTGTATTTTCTAGCAATATCTACGCCTATCTCAACGTGTGAACCTTCTAGTTCGTGGTCTAGTGCCTTACCAATGTCATGTAGCAAGCCTGCTCTGCGAGCCATTGTAGGATCTAAACCTAGTTCAGAAGCCATCATACCAGCAAGGTATGCAACCTCTAATGAGTGATGTAAAACATTTTGTCCATAACTGGTACGATAACGCAAACGTCCCAATATTTTGACAAGTTCATGGTTAATTCCATTAACACCTGCGGATATAACCGCTCTTTCTCCCTCTGCTTTGATAGTCGCTTCAACTTCACGTCTAGCTTTATCAGCAGTTTCTTCAATTCTGCTAGGATGTATTCTTCCGTCAGAAATCAATTTTTCTAGTGTTAGTCTTGCAATTTCACGTCTCACAGGTTCAAAGCTTGAAATAGTGATAGCCTCAGGAGTGTCATCAATAATTAAGTCAACACCTGTTAGTGTTTCAATTGCACGAATGTTTCTTCCCTCACGACCAATTATACGGCCTTTCATCTCGTCGTTTGGCAGTGGTACAACACTGATAACCGCCTCTGATGCGTGGTCTGCCGCGCAACGTTGAATTGCAATAGAGATAACTTCTCTAGCCATTCTGTCGCTTTCGTCTTTTAAAATTGTTTCATATTCCATAATTTTAGCAGATTTCTCGTGGTCAAGCTCTGCTTCTAAACTATCTAACAAATATGCTTTTGCTTGTTCTGTTGTAAACGAGGAAATTTTCTCTAATACTTCAAGTTGGTCTTGTTTAACCTTCTCGCTCTCTTTAATTATCTCGTCTGCTTTTTTTCTTTTGCTGTCTAATTGTTGTTCTTTGGATTCAAGCTGATCTTGTTTTTTGTCAAGATTTTCTTCTTTTTGTTGAACTCTTCTTTCTTGTCTCTGAATTTCTTTTCGTCTGTCATTTAATTCTTTTTCAGTTTCAGAACGGAATTTAAGAACTTCGTCCTTACCTTCAAGTACAGTTTCTTTTTTCTTAGCTTCGGCTAAAACCTTAGCTTCAGATTTAATACGCTCTGCCTCTGCTTCTGCTGAACCAACAGTAGCCTCTGCAATTTTTTTCCTGTAATTTACTCCGACAAAGAAAGCAGCTGAACCGATAACAACAGCAGTTACAATAGCAACTATTACTGTAATTATTTCCGGTGCCATTTAGCTCCTCCTTATTATTGTGGATTTAGTTTAATTGTAAATGGGTGCGTTATGCCCTATATATCAAAAGTGCTACCTTCTAATAATAAATACAATATATATATTTTATAACTTACCTATTGGTTTGTCAAGTTTATTGTTGCTTTTTCTAATTAAAGTGTATTAATTATATGTGAACATCTGAAATAATATACAAATTTTTTTAGCTGTTGTGTTGCAATATGCACTTTGCTTTAATTTTCTGTGTCTAATGTAAGTTCAATTCCACCTAAAATCGCCTCTGCTATTTTTGCTATATATTTATCGTCTGTTAGCTGTGCAGCTTCGTCAGGGTTCGACAAAAATCCACATTCTATAATCACTATCGGAATATTACTGTTTTCTAATATATATTTATCTGCAATTTCTTTTTCTATTCTTGTGTTGTTTGGGTCTAAAATTTCTATAAGTGAGCTTTGTATATTCTTTGCATAGTCTGCATTATTTTCTCCGTAATAAAAGGTCTGTGCTCCCCTGTATTTACTTTCTTCAAAAGAATTTTGATGAATACTAATTGCTAAATCAGCCTGTGAATTATTGATAAGCTCTACCCTAGCTTGCATGTCAGAACGCTTTCTTTCAGCGACTGAACCCAAACTGCTGTCGGCTAAGTCGCTATCGCTGTTTCGTGTCATTATCACATTATAGTTTTTTGACAAAAGTAGCTGTTCCAAAGCTAAAGCAACATCAAGATTAACATCTTTTTCTAAAGTGCCACTCGCAGTGGATGTTCCACCGTCTTCGCCTCCGTGCCCTGCATCAATAACTATTGTATATTTGGGTGTATTTTCTAAAATACTTAACACATTTACACTTGAAAAACTGGTTATAAAATTATATACTATAAGTAAAGATATTATTGATACGGATATAATAAAAAAATTTCTTTTCACAGCATACCTCCACACATTTTAAATCACGTTTTTTACAACATGATTTTATGAAAATATATGCTATGAAAAGAAATATAATACTATTATTGATTTTCGGACAACCCGAAGCTTATACCAATAGCCTCGTTCACTTTGTTCATGGAACTATCATCTAGCTTCCCCATTTTTTCTTTTAGTCTGTGTTTATCAATGGTTCTAATTTGCTCTAAAAGCACAATAGAGTCCTTTTGCAGACCTGTTTGACCAGCGTTTAGCTCAATGTGCGTAGGTAAACTAGATTTTGTTTTTTGGCTAGTGATAGCAGCGGCTATAACTGTGGGGCTATGTTTGTTTCCAATGTCGTTTTGAACAATCAATACAGGGCGAACCCCACCTTGTTCAGAGCCGATAACTGGGCTTAAATCGGCGTAGTATATGTCACCTCGTCTAATAATCACTGTTTTCACACTCCGTAAATTTCTTGTACTTTTATTTTTGCCTAACAGTTGCATATTTAAACTAATAAGCAGAAATTTTTATATTCTTATATTTCTATACTATATAAATTGAGTAAAAATGTTACAGAATATAATATATATTTAAGTATTTAAGGAAGAATTATTGACTTTACTTCTATTATTATGTAAAATAGTAAAGATACGGCAAAAAAGAAAGGAAATGTTATGAATGTAGGATTTTTAGTTTCTAACGCGCTTATTAATGTTGGCGTTTTATCTTGGGTGAGTGCCCAACTTATTAAAACCATTTTATACTTTGTTAAATACAAGAAGTTCGATAAATCTCGTTTGTCAGGCTCAGGAGGTATGCCGAGTTCTCACTCTGCTGTTGTTAGCTCTGTTGTACTGACAGCTTATTTAGAATATGGTTTTGATTCTGGAATTTTTGCTATGGCTTTTATTCTAGCTTTAATTGTTATGTATGATGCAACTGGAGTGCGTTGGGCAGCAGGTCTTCATGCAAAAGCTATCAACAATATTGTAAAGCACTTACAAGAGGATAAAGACCCTGACTTTGAAAAACTACAAAAACTTATACCTAAACTAAACGAAAGCATAGGCCACAGACAAATTGAGGTCTTTTGTGGAATGATTTTGGGTATAGTTATTTCGATTTTAAACCACATTATATTTAGATAAGAGGAATTATTTTGGCTAATAATAATCAAATAGAAAAAAGACGTACTTTTGCAATTATCTCTCACCCCGATGCTGGTAAAACCACGCTGACAGAAAAGTTTTTGTTATACGGTGGTGCAATATCTTTGGCTGGTGCAGTTAAGGGCAAAAAAAATTCAAGACATGCAGTGTCTGACTGGATGGAGATTGAAAAACAAAGAGGTATCTCTGTTACTTCTTCTGTAATGCAGTTTCAATACGACGGATTTTGCATTAATATACTAGACACCCCTGGACATCAGGACTTCTCTGAGGATACTTATAGAACGTTAATGGCTGCTGACTCTGCTGTTATGGTTATAGATGCTTCTAAAGGTGTTGAGGCACAAACTAGAAAACTTTTCAAGGTTTGTTTGCTAAGAGACATACCAATTTTTACATTCGTAAACAAAATGGATAGAGACGCTCAAAGCCCTTACGACCTATTAGACGAGATAGAAAAAGAGCTTGGAATTGGCACTTATGCTATGAACTGGCCTATCGGTTCTGGTGTTGATTTTAAAGGTGTGTATGACAGAGAGAAATCAGAGATTATCACTTTTGAAGCAAGTGGAGGTTCTAAAGAAGTTGAAGCTAGTAAGGTTGATTTAAGTGATGAAAGCTTAAAAAATACACTAGGTGAAAATTTATATAACACATTAAGGGACGATGTTGAACTGCTTGACGGTGCTGGTGATGAGCTAGACATGGAAAAAGTTCGCCACGGAAAACTAAGCCCTGTTTTCTTTGGTTCTGCGTTAACAAACTTTGGTGTAGAGCCATTCCTAGAGCATTTCTTAACCATGACAACTGCGCCACTTCCACGTAACACAGCAGACGGAGTTGTTGACCCGTTTGGTGAGGATTTCTCAGCGTTCGTTTTTAAAATTCAAGCGAACATGAACAAAGCGCATAGAGATAGAATTGCGTTTATCAGAATTTGTAGTGGTAAGTTTGAAAAAGGCATGGAAGTTAACCATGTTCAAGCTGGTAGAAAGATTAAACTTTCTCAACCTCAACAAATGATGGCACAAAGCCGTGAGATTATTGACGAAGCGTATGCAGGCGACATTATCGGCGTTTTTGACCCAGGTATTTTCTCTATTGGAGATACTTTGTGCTCTGGCAAAAAAGTTACTTTTGAGGGCATACCTACCTTTGCTCCTGAGTTTTTCTGCCGTGTTACCCAAAAAGACACAATGAAGAGAAAACAGTTTGTTAAAGGTACAACACAGATAGCACAAGAGGGTGCTATTCAGATATTCAGAGAGATTGATTCTGGTATGGAAGAAGTTATAGTAGGTGTTGTAGGTACTCTACAATTTGACGTGTTTAAATATCGTATGGAGAATGAGTACAATGTTGAAATGCGTATGGAAAACCTAAGCTATAGCCATATTAGATGGATAGATAACGAAGATGTAGACTTGAAAAAATTAAGCTTGAGTTCTGACACCAAAAAGGTTCAAGACGTTAGAGGAAGATATTTATTATTATTCTCTAACCAATGGAGCATTAACTGGGCGTTAGAGCATAATGAAGGCTTGATGTTGTCTGAGTTTTCTAGATAATAGTAAATTGGCTGTCGCATTAACGTATTTTCTATTAAAACGAACAAATCAGTGTAGGGACTGGCTTCCATGCCTGTCCGAAAATTATCAATTTTTTACCTGTTCTAGGGGAGGGCGTGGAAGCCCTCCCCTACTTTTTGTTCATTTTCACCTTAATGCGACAGCCTTTTTTTCTATTTATTCATAAAAACACTTTGATTTTTAGCAGGACTTGTTCTGCCTTCTAAATCAGGGAAATATCGACCTAACGCTGCATACGCTATCTCAATATCTTCTCTTGCTTCAAGGTCGGTATATGCGCCAACTGTAACCATGTCGCACTCTCTAATTGTGTTATACACAAAGTTTAAACCAACATAAGGTGTGCATCTGCCAGCTGCAAAAGGTTTGATAGTCATAACAGGTTTTTTTGCATTGTTTATAACCTTAGATATATATTCTATCTCAACTTGCATTAAAAATCCCATGCAGTTATATATTTGTATATATGTTTGAACATCGTATTCATTTTGGTCAGAATAAACTATAAGCTCTGGCATGTGAGCTGAAAGCCCAGGTATCATACCAGCGTCTCTAATCATCTTGGTGTAATCGTCTATTCTATGCAAAACCTGTTTATTTTTATCAACCAATTGCTCTGCACTTGCATGATGAATTAAACAGAACTTAGCGCCGTTGTTTTTGCTTCTCTCTATAGTTCTTTTTGCGTCTTCTCTAGCTTCTTTTGTGTCGTCTACATTCACAAGAGGTGTGTCAATTATAATAATCTCTTTGCCAAATTTTTGCTCTGCATTTTTAACAGCATTAAGCATTATTGGGTTTTGGTCAAAAAGTCCCATAATTGCATTAATATCGTGCTTCAAATACTCCTCAAAAACTGGCATAAAAGCCTCTGTATTATTGTATTTGTTTTTAATCATTGTGTCTGCTGCGTTACCTGTGTGGCTGTACCCACAAAACCAGTTGCTACCAATTAACATTCTAGGTAAAGAAACGTTCTCTACCATAGTTCTAGGGAATTTTTTCTCTGACATAATATGTTCTCCGTTCCTTATTATAATAAACAAGTGCAAAACGCACTTTCAGCTATTCACTCCACGTAGATGTGTGAATATATTTGAATTAATTGTAACAAACAAGGTTAGCAATATCAATAGGTAATACACATAAATATTATCAAAATATTTATTTAATATTTTTCTAAAAAAAACTTATTATTAAATCAATATAAATATATTATAAACTTTATTATGTATATGTTGACTGAAAATACTTTATAATGTTGATTTTATTATTTAATGTGATATGATATAATCAAATCGTATATCGATAGATTTATTTTTGTTGGATAGGAGCTTGGTTAAAATGAAAAAAACAATTAAGTTAGTCACATTACAAAAAATAAGAAGCATAACTATGGTGTCGTTAATTGTAATAACGACGGTACTGTCGATTGTGGTGTTCAGTGTTGTAATGAAGAGCCAAACCGATAGCCTAAATCGAGCAGATTTAATACTTAATTCAAACAGATTTATGGACGGTTCAGCCTATCTTACTTCTCAAGTTAGGTCTTATGCAGCTACTGGTAATTCCATTCATTATGATAATTATTGGAACGAGGTCAACAACCTAAAAAATCGTGATATCGGCGTTCAAAACATGAAAGATATTGGTATTACAGAGGAAGAAGAAGCCTTGATAACCGATATGTCTAACTTGTCTAACCAGCTTATTCCGTTAGAGGAGCAAGCAATGGAAGCCGTTAAAAATGGCGACACAGAACTTGCGATAGAACTTGTTTTTGGTGCTGATTACGAAGAGTCAATAGGCGAGATTTTAGCTTTGCAAACCAAGTTTAACGACATGGTAAACAGCAGAACCTTAGCGTTGGTCAGTAGCTCAAACAGCACTGCATTTGCTTTGCAAGTTATGTTATTTGTTATGCTGTTTTTAATTGGAATAACTCAATTTATAACAGAATCTATTATGAAACGTCGCATGGTTCTACCAATTGCTAAGTGCTCTACTGCGATATCAGAGATTTCTGCTGGTAATCTTTCACCTAGGTTTGATGTAGAGAGCAACGCCTCTGAAATAGGTGTTTTAGCTGAAGCTACCAAAAATATCATTAATTCTACTTCAAAAATTATTATAGAATTAAACAAAGGTATGACACTGGTTTCTAAGGGCGACTTTACATATAAAAACATTAATCAAGATATTTTTGTTGGCGATTATCAAACTTTAGCAGTTGCATATAAAAAAATAGTAAAAGATTTGCCTGATGTATTAGCAAAGATAAATGTTTCTTCGTCAGAGGTTTATTCTGCAAGTGAACAACTGGCAACAGGCGCTATGGATCTAGCAGAGGCTTCTACCAGCCAAGCTGATTCTGTCCACCAGCTTTTAGATACAATTGAAGCTGTCTCTAGCGAGATGACAGAGACCAATTTGAACTCACAAAAAGCTAAACTTGCTAACCAAAAAACACAGGCTGCTATACTAGAAAACAGCAAGCAAATTAGAGAAATGACAAAGGCTATGAGCGAGATTAACACTAAGTCTGGCGAGATAAGCAAAATCATTAAAGTAATTGACGACATAGCATTCCAAACAAACATACTTTCTCTTAATGCCTCAGTTGAAGCAGCTAGAGCAGGCAGTGCAGGCAAAGGTTTTGCCGTTGTTGCAGAAGAAGTTAGACATCTTGCGACTAAATCCGCAGAGTCTGCAAAGAACACTGCTATTTTAATAGATAAAACAATTAAAGTTGTTAATAACGGAAACAAAATTGTGCAAGAGACTTACAATTCTATAGAGACTATATCTAATGATGCAAATGAGTTGAGTATGCTTGTTGATAGCATTGCGATTTCAACCCAAAGACAAGCTGAGTCATCAAATACTCTTGTAAACAAAGCAAATGATATATCCCAAATTGTTCAAACTAACGCCGCCACAGCAGAGGAAAACACTGCACTAAGCGAGCAACTTGCAAAACAGTCACAACTTCTCAAAAAGCTTATTACTAAGTTTGAAATAGGCGATATTTCAGAGATAGCTGAATAATCTCAAAGTAAAAATTTATTAATAAATAGTACGAGGTTGCAACTTGTTAAAAACAGTGTCGCAACCTCGTACTATTTATGTTATTTTGTATCATATAAACGGCGTTGATTTTTTCTTCTAATAATGCTTGCAAGCAAACCTTTTTTTGGCGATAACACAAAGCATAGCAAAAACAACAGACCTATAACCACTGCTATGCTACCTGATATAGACACATCAAAAATATATGCAAGTCTATAGCCCAACAACCCACTACAAGAACCAATTAATGCGCTTGCAATTAACAAATTCAGCAGTTTATCGGTTAGTAATGAGGCTATCGTAGGTGGGCCTATCATAAAAGCTATAACCAAAACTGAACCTACTGACTCAAATGCTCCCACTGCTGTTATAGATACTAGCGACATAATTCCATAATTGATTATCACAGGAGAAAATCCCATAACTGTAGCAAGCAAAGGGTCAAAAGTCGCAAGTTTTAGTTCTTTATAGAATAAAAATAGACACGCAAGATTAATGAGCAACAAAAACAAACCTATATAAATAGCTCTTGCACCTATATCGTACCCAAAGATGATAAGCCTATCAAATGGTGCGAACGCAATTTCACCTAAGAGAACGGAGTCTGTATCTAAATGAACAGAACCTGCATGACGAGTGATTAAGATAATTGCTATAGAAAAAAGCAGTGGAAAAATTAAACCTATAGACGAGTCCTCTGAAACTAGCTTAGTTTTAACCAGTGTTTCTGTTAACCAAACAGTTATTACGCCCATTGCAGACGCACCGATTATCAATATAGGCGAGCTTAAATCTTGTGTGATAAAAAAGGCTAAAACAATGCCTAATAATATTGTGTGAGTAATAGAGTCTGCCATCATAGACATTTTGCGTATAACCAAAAATGCACCGGGAATTATACAAGAGACCGACAATATTACAGCAATTAACTGGATCTCAAAACTAGCTGACATAATTTTTCTCCTCCTTAATTTTTTCTATAAATGCTCTGTGTTTTTTTCGCCTATATATTTTGTAAATAATTCCACGGTTAGGTGCGACAAGCAAGCTGAAAATAGCTACCACAGAAACGCAAATCACTATAACAGGGCCTGTTGGTGTTTTTGGCATTGCAGAACTTATAACAGTGCCAAAAAAGCCTGAAACTGCACCAAATATAGCAGATAATATAATTAAAACTGACAGCTTATTTGTCCATTGCCTTGCAGCTACTGCTGGCGTAATTAGCATGGAACTCATCAAAATAGCGCCCACTGTTTGAAGCCCTATAAGTATGGCGATTACAACCATAACAGAGATTAAATTGCCGAGTGTGTGAACATTATATCCAAGCGTACCAGTGTATTCATGGTCGAACAAAAACACTTTAATCTCTTTCCAAAATACAAGTAGCAATGCAAATAAAACTACACCACAAACCAACATAAGCACTAAGTCACGCAAGACTAAAGACGAAGCCTGACCGTAGATAAATCGGTCTAAACCAGCTTGGTTGGAGTTAGGCACTTTTTGTGAATATGTTAAAAGCACTATTCCAAAACCGAAAAATACAGATAATATTAGTGCAAGTGCGCTATCGAATTTTATGCGTGTGTTTTTTACTATTCCAGATATTATAAAAGCTGATAATATCCCTGTAAACGCCGCTCCTAAGAGTAGAATTTCTGTACTTTTATCTCCTGTTAATAAAAAAGCTATTACTACACCAGGCAGTGCAGAGTGAGAAATTCCGTCCCCTAAAAGGCTTTGTTTTCTCAGCACTGCTAGGCTCCCCAATGCTCCACTTATAATGCCCAAAAGTACACAACCAAGGGCAACTACCTGAAAAGTGTAGTCTGTTATTAAATTAGTTAAATAATTAATCATAACACACCTTTTAACAGCAAACCACTGCCTCCGTAAGTAAGTTGTAGGTTAGCCTCATTAAAAACCTTAGAGCATTCTCCGTTTGCGATAATTCCTAAGTTTATAAGCGTTACCCAGTCGAAATAATCTGTAACAGTCTGTAAATCGTGATGAACCACAATCACTGTTTTGCCTTGATTTTTTAGTTCTTTTAACAGGTTTACAATGGCTTTTTCTGTTTGAACATCTACCCCTTTGAACGGTTCATCCATAAAATATATATCGGCTTGTTGTACTAAGGCTCTAGCTAAAAATACACGCTGTTGTTGTCCTCCAGATAATTTACTTATCTGTCTGTCGGCGTACATATCCATTCCAACCGTCTCAAGACTTTGCAAAGCCATAGCTTTATCGCTTTTTTTAGGTCTTTTCAACCACCCTAAGTGCCCGTACCTCCCCATTGTGACAACATCTAACACCGTTGTGGGAAAATCCCAGTCCACGCTACCACTTTGTGGCATGTATGCTATTTTGTTGCTTATTTTGTTTTCATGCAAACTAGGAAAGCTCACACTGCCAGTTATAGGTTTTATAAGTCCCAGAACAGTTTTTAAAAGTGTGGTTTTTCCAGCTCCGTTAGGCCCTATTATAGCCGTTAATTTTCCTGTTGGAATATCTAAGTTAATATCGTGAAGCACAGCTTTTTCGTCATACGCAACAGTTAAATTTTCAACCAATAAGGCAAGATTACTATTATCCATATTAACCTCTATTTCAATGCATCGACAATTGTATCTATGTTAGATGTATAAGTTTTTATATAGGTGTCATGCCCAGATGCTTTATCTCCAAGTGCATCAGAATACAAATTGCCACCTATCTCCACTGCAAAACCACCTGCACTTACTGCGTCCCTCAAAGCTTCTATACCTTTTGTTGGAACAGAAGACTCCACAAAAATAGCTTTAACCTCGTTTTCTATAATGTAATCGGCCAAAATGCTCATGTCAGCAGTGCCTGCCTCTGTATCCGTGTTAAAGCCTTGTATGCCGTATACCTCAAACTGATACGCTCTGCCAAAATATCCAAAAGCATCGTGTGCCGTTATAAGTGTTCTCATTTCAGTTGGAATTAAATCTATCTTATCGCTTATATACTCCTCTAAACTATCGAGTTCAGCTAAATAATCCTCTAGGTTTTGCATATATATTTCAGCGTTTTTACTGTCATATTCAGCTAATTTATTCGCTGTGTTCTCTGCTACTATCTTCCAAAGTCTTACATCATACCAAACGTGAGGGTCATAAGTACTCGGATTGCTAGGGTCTTGTATAAGCATGGTTTTATCAACAGCTTCCTCCACGCTAATCACATTCTTATCTTGTTCGGTAAGTGTCGCAAAAACGTCACCCATTTTACCCTCTAAATCAAGTCCATTATAAATAACAATGTCAGCTTCACTCATTTTATGTACATCACCAGCACTTGCTTGATATAGATGTGGGTCAATTCCAGCGCCCATTAAACTCGTGCTATTCACCAAATCTCCACCAATAACAGAGGCTAAATCGTCTAGCATGGTGGTGGTTGTCACTATATTTATTTTGCTGTTATCTTCACTTTCTGTATAAGCACAAGATGACATTATTAATGTCACTAGTAGCAAGCACATAACTATTATTTTATTTTTCATAAAAATCTCCCAACTTTATTAAACTCACAGTTATTACAGTATATTCAAAAATAATTAACTTGTTAACCGTAGGTGTCTTGACAGTAGACGTTTTGTGATGTATAATATCTACAGTTAGGTGTCAAGACACATATTGGAGGAGAAAATGGAAAAGGTAATAAGTATAGTAAAAAAATATGCACACAGGTATTTTGTTCAAGCTATGAGCGCAATGGCTTTAGGTCTTTTCTCATCGCTTATCATAGGACTTATCTTGTCTCAACTAGGGCAAATACCAATATTAAGCAAGTTCACGGAGTTTTCAAGCGTTGTTTCAGCAAGCTCGCCAGTAGTTGGTGGTGCAATTGGTGCGGCAGTTTCTTGGGGATTAAAAGCTAAACCACTTGTAATGTTATCAAGCATTGTTACAGGTGCGTTTGGGTACTCCTTAGGCGGGCCTGTCGGCGCGTATGTTGCAGCAGTTATCGGCAGTGAAATCGGTATGATTTTTAGTGGCAAAACTAAGGTAGATATAATCATATCTCCACTAACCACAATAATTAGTGGCTGTTTTGGAGGCTTGCTAATCGGCCCTCCTATCCAAAGTTTTATGACTGCACTCGGAATGGTGATTAATTCTGCAACTGAACTATCACCTGTACCTATGGGAGTATTGGTTGCAGTTATTGTAGGCCTAGCACTAACAGCTCCTATAAGCTCCGCTGCACTTTGCATTATGCTAGAGCTTGATGGCTTGGCAGCAGGAGCAGCTGTGGTAGGTTGCAGTGCTCAGATGATAGGCTTTGCCGTGACAAGCTTCAAAGTAAACGGTTGGGGTGGAGCTATCTCACAAGGGCTTGGAACATCAATGTTGCAGTTTTCAAACATAATGAAAAAGCCTGCGATATGGCTAGCACCAACAATCACTTCTGCTATTCTTGGGCCTATATCGACAACAGTTTTTAAAATGGTTAACACATCAACAGGTGCCGGAATGGGAACCAGTGGTCTGGTTGGGCAGTTCGGTGCAGTATCAGCCACAGGTACAGAAAATTTGGGATATACTATACTTATAGTAATATTAATGCATTTTGTTTTACCAGCTGTAATAAGTTTAGGATTTCATCTTTTGTTTAAAAACATGGGGATAGTTAATGATGAAGATTTGCTTGTTAAGTTTGAATAGAACTTAATCATTATATTGTAGGGAATGGTACACGACCATTCCATCCCCCATAATATCGTCTACTTGCCGACAAATTAACAATAATTTTAGTACATAAAAAAAGGATAACTGCGATTATTACACGCTGTTATCCTTTTCTATGTTTATTTATAATTATAAAACTGAGTTAAGCTCTTCTCTCATGCGAACCGCTTCGTCTCTTGCAGCTTTTGCAAAATCTTGTGGCTCGTATCCGTCTTTTTTCCAAGCACACATAATTGCTCTAGATGAATTAACAATAGCACCAATTCCGTTTGCATCAAACGCTGGTTTAACGTCTTCTGCTCCACCACCTTGTGCACCATAGCCAGGTACTAAGAAGAATGTGTGTGGGCAAGCTTTTCTCATTTCCTCTAGCTGTTTTGTGTAAGTCGCACCAACAACTGCGCCAACTGCACTGTAACCATGTTTGCCAACATTATCAGCACCCCAGTTTTCGCACATTTCTCCCATTTGAGCATACACTGTTTTGCCGTTCTCTAGTGTTAAATCTTGTAACTCGCCAGATGACGGATTAGATGTTTTAACAAGCACAAAGATACCTTTGTCTTGATTTTTGCATATATCCATAAGCGGAGCAACGCCGTCTGTTCCAAGATACGCATTAACTGTTAGGCAGTCAGCACCAAAGCTATCTACGCTCTCACCAAACACGTTAGTTGTGCCCAAGTGAGCTGTCGCATACGCTTCCATAGTAGTTCCGATGTCATTTCTTTTGCCGTCTGTAATAACAAACAAGCCTTTTGATTTTGCGTAATCGATAGTCTCTTTCAAAGCTTTAACACCTTGCCAGCCGTACATCTCATAGTATGCAGCTTGTGGTTTAACAGCTGGAACTATGTCGTATAACGCGTCAATCAAGCCTTTGTTAAACTCCAAAATAGCCTCAGCAGCTGCCTCTAAAGTCTTACCATGTTTTGCAACTGCGCTGTCCAAAATATACTGTGGAATGAAGTCTAGTTTTGGGTCAAGACCTGCTACAGTTGGGTTTTTCATTTCTTTAATCTTATCAATCATTCTATCTAGTGACATAATTTTTCTCCTTTAATCTTTATATACTATTTCACCATTTAACATAGTGTATTTAACTTTTCCTTTAAGCGTCATGTTTTTAAAAACTGCGTTAACGCTCTTGCCGTGTAGTTTGTTAATATCAACATAAAAATCTTCTTCTGTGTCAAAAACTACAATGTCAGCTGGTTTCCCTGCCTCTAAATACCCAGCATCAATACCAATTATTTTTGCAGGATTATAGCTCATAAGCTCAATTATTTTTGTTAAGCTAACTTTATCTTTAAGCGCTGTTAAAGTCGCACTTAAGCTTGTTTCCATTCCTATAACTCCGTTAGGTGCTTTGTAGAAATCAGCTTTTTCCTCTTTTGTGTGAGGTGCGTGGTCGGTCGCTATAACCTCGATAGTTCCGTCGATAATCGCTTGTATTAACGCTTCGTTATCCTCTACTGTCCTCAGAGGAGGGTTCATTCTGTAGTCAGCATCTTTTTTGCGAAGTTCTTCGTCTGTAAGTAGCAAATAATGTGGAGCAGTCTCGCCAGAGATTTTTGCACCTCTTGCCTTTGCGTCTCTAATTAAATTTGCAGAACCTTTTGTGCTAACGTGGCAGATATGAAGTCTAGCGTCAACGCTCTCAGCCATTGCAATCTCTTTTGCAGTGCTTCCGTCCTCAGACGCTCTCGGCACTCCTTTAAGACCTAGTTCACGGCTAACTTCGCCCTCGCTCATGTACCACTCTTTTGCAAGATATGGGTCCTCGCAATGGCTAACGATAATCATGCCGTTTTCATTGGTTTTTCTCATAGCGTTAAGCAAAATAGATGTGTCAAACACTGGTTTTCCGTCATCTGTCAGCGCAACTGCACCTGCATTTTTAAGCTCGTTTATGTCAGTTTCCTCTGTGCTGTTCAAGGCTTTTGTTATGCTTGCAGCGACGTATACTTTCATTTTAGATAGCTTTGCTTTCTCTAAAATTTCACCGATAACCTCAGCACTATCTGTCACTGGGTTAGTGTTTGGCATACACAAAACAGAAGTCACACCACCAGCAGCAGCTGCGTTAGACGCTGTTATGATGTCCTCTTTATCTGTAAAACCAGGGTCACGCAAATGCACGTGCATGTCCACAAGTCCAGGAGCTAAACAAAGCCCTGTGCAGTCGATAATCTCTGCCTTTTCATCGCTGATGTTCTCTGCTATTTCGGCGACAACTCCGTTCTCTACAAGAACATCTCCGTTAAAATCCATATCGAATTTTGGGTTTATAATTCGTGCGTTTTTAAACAATGTTTTCATATTTACTCCTTTTTTGTTATTGTATTGTTGACTATCTTTAAATTATTTGCGATAATGTAGGAGTGGATTCCATATCCACCCTTGTGATAGATGAAATATCCGTACAAACGATAAAATTAAATTATGACAAATCATTTTCACACAATTGTTGCCATAAATCGGTCGGATATGGAATCCGACCCTACGGTTTTTCCAGCGTGTAAAATGCTCATAATAGGTGGTTAAGGTTTTCTTGCTAATTGTAAATTAATAGTATCATAAATGTTTATACTTCCACCAAATTGATTTATAGCGATTTCTATTTGCTTAAAAAATTCATCCCTTATATCTTCATCGATAGCTATATGGTCTGAATAAGTGCTGAGCAATTTAATATATTCATTTGCATTAAAAGTTCTTGTTCTTTTATATAACCTATAATCTATATCAATAAATCCATATTTTGTGGCGATTTTTGCTCTAACGATTGCATCTTCATCCGTATATTCTTTAGGCTCTTCATACTTTTTATTATAGAAATTATAGTAATATTTTTTGTAAATATTCTGTATTTCATTTGACAAATCCTCATTACCTTTATCCAAATATGGGGCATTTGAAAAACGTGCAAATACTCCACCGCTTTTCAACATATCATAAACTTTATTATATCCTATTTCTTCGGGAATCCAATGAAACGCTGAAGCAGAGTAAATTAAATCGAATGAGTTGTTTTCAAAATATACATCTTCAAATTTACCGACAACAGTTGAAAAATTCGGGTAATTCTTAAATTTTTCATTACATACATTAGCTAAATTTTCGCCATACTCGACTGCAGTTAATTTGCAGTTTGTTTTTAGTATTGGTAACGTTGCTTGTCCGCCACCGATACCTATTTCAATTACATTACTATCTTTGTTAATATCTATCATTTCAAAGATGTCATTATATAATTCATCAACATATCCCGGACGTATTTTTTCATATATTTCAGCATTAGTGTTGAATGTCCATTCTAAGCCTTTTATGATTGGCATATACAATCCTCCTCTATTCGTCAAATATAAATAATACGCACAACCCACTTGCATAATATTTCGTGTTTTGTTTGCATTAATAATCATGCGTTACCTGCTAACGGACGACCACAGGTCGCCCCTACATTTTCTAAATTAGAATTCATTTATTTTGTAGGGAACGGCGTCCTCGACGTCCTTTTTGCGAGTTCTTGTTTGTGTGCAAATTGTTATAAAATGCACCCTCCCAATTCATTTAGGCTGTTTGATCTTTTCCGTGTAAAATGCTCATTTCCTACGAAGAATCATAATTAATGAGTCATTAGCTTCAAACTCTGAATAATAAATCAGTTGCTCTAAATGCAATTCATGGGGTATAATATATTTTAATGTGCTTTCATCATAATAAACAAATCTTAGTTGTCCGTCGAATTCAAACTCTTCTCGATATTCGCCTGCCCACAACGTAGCAAAAATTATACCTTTAGTAGACAAATGTTTACTTTGACTATTTAGTGATTTTATAAAATCCTCTTTTGCTAAATGCGGTAAAACTTTATTGGAATAAATACAATCAAAGTTACGATTAATGTTTATATCCACTGCGTCTAAAACCATTGCCTTTATGTCGCTTTTTTTCTTAAAATCTTCAATAAATAAATGAGAATTGTCACTTCCGAGAACGTCATAGTCACTGGATAATGATATTAAATCAACTCCAGTACCCATTCCAAGCTCCAAAAGACTTGAACTTTTAGGGAGAACTTTACTCAATTCATTTATTACAAAGTTGTTGTCATACCCATCCATCATTTCTGTATATAAGTCAACATTTTTCCTATTCTTAAAATAATCCATAAGCACCTCCATATAGCTTTATTGTTACCAATAATTCTAGGGATACACGAAATATAAATAATACGAAGAACCAACGTGCATAATATTTCGTGTTTTATTTACATTAATAATCATGTGTTATCAACGAACGGACGACCACAGATCGCCCCTAGGGTTTTCTAAATTAGAATTCATTTATTTTGTAGGGGACGGCGTCCTCGACGTCCTTTTTGAGGTTTCTCGTTTGTGTGCAAATTCTTATAAAATACGCTCCAGTTGTTATATTCATTTTTATACACTACTAAGCAATCTCAACTTCTTTGATAAATGTTTTTAGTTCGTCAATAAATCTATATGGTGCATATTCCGAATATATCTCTGGGTCATCTAATATTACCACTTGCGTATTTTGTGGTCTTATTGCCTCTAAAGTACCTGGTAAACATCGTGCTTCGTTTACTGTTTTGCACTTATATGCAATAGACCCTATCGAATTAAAGTTTTTTACTACTACATAAATATTTTTCTCACCCATAAAATGCACCCTCCAATTCATTTAGGCTGTTAACGAAATCATTCTCGCTTTGTATTTCTCCATTGTTATACTTTTCAAGCAGTTTTAGTCCGATTTTATTATTTTTATATTTGTAGGTATATTTATGTGACCAAATATTAAAATCAAAATCGCTCCCACACCACAACTGAATTTCAATAGGGTAAGCTAAGTTATCTCTTTGATAATACAAATGTATCGCTCTATAACCGTCATCATTTAATTTACCTTGTCGCAAATCAACTACCCTAAAATGATTTGGAAAATTATTTGGGTATTCATCTAATCTCATTCTAAAACCTAAAATATCATTGAAACATTGTTTAAATCCACCACCATTAGCAATTGTTTTTTGATATTTACGAATTATTGAATCGTCACTTTTAAATCTTGAACCTATTAAATTTTCGCTAATCAATGTGTCAATGTAGGTTGTTCTATACCTACCTATATCATCTAATATTTTATCTAAGGGTGTTTTTAGGGTGTTTTTGAAAGTGAAATTTGTTTTAAGCTTTGCCCAAGTGTTGATGTATAAGATAATTTGTCTAAAATATCTTTTTCTATAATATTAAACATTTCTATTAAATCACCTCACAAATACAATCTGTATAGTAATAATCCTTTGTTTGTTTTCTGTATATCTATTCCACTATTTTTATATCCTCAAACGGACGACCACAGGTCGCCCCTACATTTTCTAAATTAGAATTCATTTTATTTGTTTTTCTTTTCAATTGAGTACAAAATAAAACTTCCCATAGTAATTATTGCAATGATAATCGTAAATATCCAACTATCATCTGTACCCATAAAACCGTCTATCCACATTCCAGCATAAGCCATTATTAAAGTTGCAATAATTGCTCTAAGTACCCTTTTCATTTACAAACCCTCCAATTATTATTATATAAATAATACGAATAAGCAGTGTAGTGGCGACCTTTGATCGTCCGTTTACATCATTTTTCACGATGTAAAATGTAGTTATTATTAAAAACACCAAATTTATTCAGTTATATTCCCATGGTAGATAAAATAAAAGCTCCTACCATTCCAATAAGTGTAAGTACAACAAAAAATAAAATACTATTTTTTATAGTAAGAATATATGATAATTTTCTAAACTCCAATAATTCTTGTATTTCTTCATGAGTTAAATCAGTTTCAATTACTCTATAATAATCATCTGCCATATCTCCAATAAATACGCCATCTGGCAAAGGCTTTTTTTCTTTTGTTAGTTTCTTAAATTCTTTAATTTCTTCTTTTGTACATTCCACTTTTTGAATAATATCAAAATCCTTTTTCATTTGCTTTAGTTCTTTTTTTAAATCTTTCATCGCCTTTTCTCCGTCCAATTATATAACTAAATATACTTGCATAACATATCGTGTTTTGTTTTCATTAATAATCATGCGTTATCTACGAACGGACGACCACAGGTCGCCCCTACGTTTTGGCTCACAAATAGGCTTTGCAAATCTCTTTTGCTTTCTCTGCGTTTTTGTATATCTCTGTTTTAAGCTCTTCTAAATCTTTGAACTTCTTCTCTTCTCTAATAAAATCAAGCAGTTCAACTTCAATCTCCATGCCGTATAAATTCATGTCTATATCTGCAATCCATGTTTCGCTCAGTGGGTCGTATTTACCTATACTTGGCTTAACACCAACGTTTGTAACACCTGCGTATTTTTTTCCGTCCACGGTGACAAGCGCTGCGTATACACCATATTTTGGTATTGCAAAACCTTTTGGAAACTGCTGGTTTATGGTCGGTGTTCCTAATGTTCTGCCGATTTTATTACCCCTTACAACCTCAAAACTATAGCTAAAATTACGGTTAAGTAGCTGAGACACTCTTTTCATGTTGCCCTCGGCTATGTATTTTCTAATTAAAGTAGAGCTTACAGTCTCGCCTCTATCTGTCACTGGTTGCACTGTATTTAATTCTATATTAGAATTATCGCATAAACTTTGTAGCTTCTCCACGTCAGCTTCTGCGTTTTTACCAAAGCTAAAATTATGCCCGCACACAAGTGCTACAGCTTTTAGCTTATTTATAAGAATATCTTTAAAAAATGTTTCTGCACTCAAATCTTTAACAGATGTAAAATCCAACTTAAAAATCTCGTCCACACCGTTATCATACAGAATTTTATCTTTCTCTTTTTCTGTAATGATATATTCTGTGTTGCCTTTTAAGTGTAGAGTAGGGTTGTCTTTAAACGTCACAACTCCTGCCAAAGCACCTCTTTTTTTTGCCATGCTTACAGCAGTTTTTATAACTTTTATGTGCGCCTTATGCAAGCCGTCAAATGCACCTAATGCAAGCACAAAACCTTTTTCTGCCATATATAAACTCCTATTTTAATTAAATGATTTCATATATTTTATACTATTTGTATCTATATCTATTATACCAAGTGCTATAAAGCCGTCAAAATATACTCTAAGTATATTTTTGTCTTTGATATAGTCTTTTTCTATCTTAGTTCTACCAAGCTCTAATGCTCCACCATTTGCAAACCTTTTTGCCTGTGCTTCACTCACTTTAAGAACTGGGTACTCGCTAAAAATTTGCTCTGTGTCTATCACAACTTTGTCAAGCTCTCCACTTTCTTTCATGCTTTTAAGCTCGTCCAAAGTGTACGCCTGTGCTATGTCAAACCCACAAGCATTAGTTCTCTCTAGTGCTGTCATTGTTGCAACAGCGCCTACGCTCTCGGCAATATCTTCTATTAAAGTTCTAATGTAAGTACCTTTAGAACAAGTAATTTTAAGCGTTCCTGTCTTTCCGTCAAAGTCTGTTAAACTCAGTTCACTTACTGTGATTGGTCTAGCTTCTCTCTCAACTTCTATGCCTTGTCTTGCGTATTCATACAGCCTTTTACCGTTCACGCTAACAGCGCTGTACATTGGTGGAACTTGCATTATCTCGCCTGTAAAGTTCGGTAGTTTCTCTAAGATTTCTTCCTCGCTCACCGATTTATCAGAGCTTTCTATCACTTTGCCCCACACGTCTCCTGTGTCTGTTTTTTGCCCTATAGCAAATTTTGCTGTGTATGATTTATCGCTATTTGGCAGAATATCACACGCTTTTGTGGCTCTACCTACCAAAATAGGCAGAACACCTGTCGCCATTGGGTCAAGCGTTCCTGTGTGCCCTACCTTTTTTGTGCCGACAATCTTACGCATTACAGCAACCACATCAAACGAGGTAAAATTCTGTTCTTTGTTTACTATAATAATTCCTGTCATTTATGTTTCTCTATCTCTTTTTTGCATGCTTCAATCAGCATGTTTTTTGATTGTTCAAAGTCTTTTGTAAGTGCACAGCCACCTGCTCTTAGGTGTCCACCACCTCCGAAAGTCTCGCAAACTTCGCAAGCATTATACGGGTCGATACTTCTAACAGAAGCTTTCCACATACCGTCCTCTTTTTCTTTTAGAGTAACAGCGATTTTAACGCCCTCAATACCACGAACGATAGACGGAATACCCTCTAAATCGCTCTCTGTAATTCCTAAATCGAAAATACTTCTAGGTATATAAGCAGCCACTAACTCGTCATCTGCAAAGAACTCCAGCTCGCTAACAATTTTACGCTCTGCTCTAAAGCCAGCCTTAGTTTTTTCGTCAAACATTTTACGGTTAATCTCTGCTGAGTCTGCACCGATATTTATTAAATCAGCTGCTATCGTGTGTACTCTTGCGTCTGCGTTAGAGAACTTAAAGCAACCTGTGTCTGTTGAAAGTCCTGTGAAAAGTGAGTTCGCAATATGCTTGTCTATTTCTACTTCCATTTCTTTTAATAGCTCATACACCACAACAGTTGCAGAAGCTGCACTCTCATCAACATACTTAATTTTTCCGTCAAGCGTGTTTTTTCTGTGATGGTCTATAACTATATCCATAGATAAATCTGCGTTTTTACCCATTAATTGAGGGCTTGCAATGTCTACTGACACGAAAAATTCTGGTGTAAAATCCATCTCTTTTACACCGTCAAACAAGAACATAAACTTGTTACCAACTGTGTCGTCACATGCAAATTTTACGTTTTTACCCATGCTTTGCAAAGCTCTTATCAACGCTGTTGCAGAGCCTAAAGTGTCGCCGTCTGGGGAAGTGTGAGAGATAACCATGATGTTATCTGCATTTTTTAATGCTTCTGAAACATTTTTCAAACTACTCATCATCGTCCTCCGAAATATGCATTTTTTTTAGTTTTTCGTTTATGCTTGCACTGTATTCAATAGAGTCAGTCTCTTTAAAAATAAGCTGAGGTGTGTGGCGAAGTTTAAGCGCAGTGCTTAAAGTGTGGCGAATAAATCCGCTTGCAGATTTCAACCCTTTTACTGCTTCCTTAGTTCTTTCTAATCCTTCAATAGTACTTACATACACAGTGCAGTAAGATAAATCGTTTGTAACCTCTACCCTAACAACGGATATAAAGCACTCACTTACTCGAGGGTCTTTAAGAGTTGGAAGTATAGCCATTATCTCGCGTCTTATATCTTCTGTTGTTCTATCCATTCTATGACTTGGCATAATATTTCCTTCTTTCTATATATATTCGGTTAGGTTGTCGCATTAAAAATATCGACAACCTATCCTATAGTTTATGTGTTTAATTTGTTTTTATTAGTCTCTGTATTCTTCCATTAAGTATGCTTCAAGAATATCGCCTTGTTTGATGTCGCTGAATTTTTCAACTGTGATACCACACTCGTAACCCTCTGCAACCTCTTTAACGTCATCTTTAAATCTTCTTAATGATGCAATTTTGTCGTCTGCAACGATAATACCGTCACGCACAATTCTTGCAAGTGCGTTTCTTTGAACTTTACCACTTGTAACGTAAGAACCCAAAACCATACCAACGTTTGTGATTTTGTAAACTTCTCTACACTCAGCTTTACCAAGCATAATCTCTCTAAATTTAGGAGCAAGCATACCTTTCATCGCTGTTTTGATTTCTTCGATACAATCGTAGATAATTCTATATAGTCTAACGTCAACGCCGTCACGTTTTGCACTTTCCTCAGCTACTGGGTCTGGTCTAACATTAAAGCCTACAACAATTGCATTTGAAGCATTCGCAAGCATAACGTCGCTCTCTGTAACTGCACCAACAGCACCGTGAATAACATTAACACGAACTTCTTCGTTAACAAGTTTTTCAAGACTTTGTTTAACTGCTTCAACAGAACCTTGTACGTCTGCTTTAACAATAACTTTAAGCTCTTTCATCTCGCCGTCTTTCATTTGGTCGAACAAGTTATCAAGAGTAACTTTAGTTTGAGCATTAAATAAAGCTTCTTTTTCCTCTGAAATTCTTTGTTGAACAAGCTCTCTTGCTAGTCTTTCATCACTAACTGCGTTAACAATGTCGCCACCTGTTGGAACTTCGCCAAGACCTGTAATCTCAACAGGAACTGACGGAGTAGCAATTTGAACTCTCTCGCCTTTGTCGTTCATCATTGCACGAACTCTACCAACTGTAGTACCTGCAACAACGATATCACCAACATGCAGTGTACCATTTTGGATAAGTATAGTAGCGATAGGGCCTCTACCTTTGTCTAGTCTTGCTTCGATAACTGTACCTTTAGCAGATCTGTCTGGGTTAGCTTTAAGCTCTGCCATGTCAGCTGTAAGTTGTATCATCTCAACTAAATCGTTAATACCGTCTTTAGTTTTTGCAGAAAGTTTAATGCAAGGAACATCACCGCCCCAATCTTCTGGAACAAGCTCATGCTCTGTAAGTTGTTGTAAAACTCTGTCTGGGTTAGCCTCTGGTTTATCCATTTTGTTAACTGCAACAATTATAGAAACACCAGCTGCTTTTGCATGGTTGATAGCCTCTATAGTTTGTGGCATGATACCGTCGTCTGCTGCAACAACAAGCACTGCAATGTCAGTAACTTGTGCGCCACGTGCTCTCATTGTAGTAAACGCAGCATGGCCAGGTGTGTCTAGGAATGTTATATCTGTTCCGTTAACATTAACTCTGTACGCTCCGATATGTTGTGTGATACCACCAGCTTCGCCAGTTGTAACGTCGCTGTCACGAATAGCGTCAAGAAGTGAAGTTTTACCGTGGTCAACGTGACCCATAACAACAACAACAGGCGCTCTAGAAACTAGGCTATCGTCATCATCATCACTGTCATCAATAATTCTTTCTTCGATAGTAACAACAACTTCTTTTTCAACTTTTGCATGGAATTCATCAGCTATAAGTGTAGCTGTGTCGAAGTCGATAACATCGTTAATTGTAACAAATAGACCCATTTGCATAAGTTTTTTGATAACCTCAGCAGATGTAGCTTTTAAAGCTAGTGCAAAATCGCCAACTGTAATTTCTTCTGGAATTGTAATTGTGATAGCTTTAGCTTTTCTTTCGCTAGCTATACGTTGCAATCTCTCAGACTCTGTCTCTCTTTTGCCTTGTCTTTTGTTTCTTCTGTTATTTCTGTTTGTAAACTTTTGTTTAGACGCAATATTCTCGTTTTTAACTTTATCAAACGCTAGTTTGTCATATTTTTCGTTATATTTTTCGATATTTACGTTAACAGTTCTTGTGTCAACAACACGTCTTGTGTTCTCTGCTACAACAACTTCTTTTTTCTCTACATTTGCACCAGCAATTGGTTGAACTGGTTTAACCTCGTTGTTATGCACAGGTTTTTTATGATGTTTATTTTCAGGCTTTTTGTGCTCTGTTTTTTTATAATCATCAAATTTTTTCATAGTGTTTTGTTTTTTAATTTCTCTTTCCTCAATTCTGTTGTGAATATGAGTATTAGGTTTTTTTGTCTCGTTAGAAACATTTTGATTTACAGGTTTTTTATCTACCACTTTATCTTCCTTAACAGGTTTATTTTCTACAGCTTTTGGCGCAGGAGCCTTAGCTGGTTTAACTTCTGGTTTTACTTCTTTTTTAGGTGCTACTGCTTTAGGAGCTTCTTTAACCTCTGTTTTAACAGGCTCTGGTTTATTTTTCTTCTCAGCAGAAGCATAGTACTCATTTAAGTTTGCTTGCTCTGTGTCTTTTGTGAATTTTTCGAAAATAGCATTAAGCTCTTTTTCTTCTAAAACAGTAGTGTTCTTAATTGCTCTATCTGTATGCTCTTTTAGCATATCGATAACATCTTTGGGTTGTAGCTTCAAATCCTTAGCTACTTCGGACACTTTATATTTTATCATATTATGTTATCATCCTTTCTAACATCAGCGTTCTCATAAGCCTTAACTATTCCACTTGCAAAACCCTTGTCTGTAATAGCCAAAACACCGACCTTCTTACGTAAGTTTGTCTCTAACTCTTCCATGGTCTCATTTATTTGTATAACACTCACTCCGCATTTTTCACATTCAAAGTAAGTATTCTTTTTGGTTTTTTCCGATACATCAGAAGCTATAATAACTAAGATTGCTGTTTTCTTTTTAACTGCCATAACAACAGCATCATAACCCATAACTAATTTGCCGGCTCTTCTTGAAAGCCCTATTAAAGATATTATTTTACTCACTTAGCTCTGCCTCCATCAAGTCATACACTTCATCAGGTATTTTGCACGAAAAACCTCTTTCTAATCTTCTTGCTTTTCTTGCTTTTTGCAAGCACTCTAAATTATGACAAATGTAAGCGCCTCTACCGGATTTTTTTCCTGTTAAATCCAAACTGATTTCAGCTGGCAACACATTGCCCTCTTCGTCTGTTTTCTCAGGAGATTTAACTATTCTAACAAGTTCACGTTTTGGTTTCATCTCTGAACAACCTGTGCACATTCTTAATGGAATTTTCTTCTTCAATAGCGTTACTCCTTTTTATTCTTCTCCAAAAAATCCACTTTCTGGTTTAATGTCAATCTTAAATCCTGTTAGTCTTGCTGCTAGTCTTGCGTTTTGACCTTTGTTACCAATTGCTAAAGATAATTGATTATCTGGCACTGTAACTCTGCAACTTTTAATCTCGCCTTCATCTATAACTACAGACACTACTGAAGATGGTGAAAGTGCTGCTGAAATGAATTTAACTGGGTCTTCGCTATACTCTACGATATCGATTTTCTCTCCGCCTAGTTCGTCAACAATGTTTGCAACTCTAGCGCCTTTTGAACCGATACATGCACCAACTGCATCAACCTCTGGGTTGTGGCTAATAACTGCGATTTTTGTTCTTGAACCTGCCTCACGGCTAACAGCTTTAACTTCAACAATTCCGTCAAATATCTCTGGTACTTCACTTTCAAACAAACGTCTAACAAGCTCTGCATGTGTTCTTGAAATTATAGCTTTAGGACCTTTTTCAGTCTCTTTAACATCTACCACATAAACTTTAACGTGGTCGCCCTCTTTAATGTGGTCTGTTCCGATTTGTTCGTTTTTAGGTAAAACAGCTTCTGCCTTGCCCATTCTTAAAGAAAAAGCACCAGAACGTGGGTCAATTCTCTCAACTAAGCAGCTAACAATCTCATGTTGTTTACTTTTGAACTCGCTTAACATTTGGCCTCTTTCGCTGTCTCTAATACCTTGTCTAATAATGTTTCTTGCAGTTTGTGCGGCAACTCTACCAAATTGTTTTGTGTCTAGTTTAATTTTAACAAAGCTTCCTAGTTCTGCTTTTTTGTCAATTTCTCTAGCTTGATCTAAGTAAATCTCAACATTTGGGTCATAAACTTCATCAACAACTTCTTTGTTTAAGAAAACATCAAATTTGTTTTTATCTGGGTTTAAGTCGATAACAACATCTTCGTTTTCGTAGTTGTTTTTACAAGCTGTTACAATAGCCTTTGTAATTCTATCTATCATAAAATCAAACGGTATGCCTTTTTCTTCCTCTAGCAATCTTAATGCTGCAAAAAATTCTTTATTCATTTTTTCTAATCAAGCCTTTCTTTAATCAAATTCATCTATACAATTAACGCTTGAACACTCTTTCTTTGTGAACGTAGCTGTTAAATTCTCTTCTATAATTACTTCAAAATCACCATTTTCAAATACTTCAATAAGTATACCTTCTATCTCACGTCTGCCGTCCTCAGTTGGTCTAATCAGCTTAACAAGCACAGGTTTTTCTAAATATTTGTCGAAATGTTCTTTTCTTGTAAGTTTTCTGTTCATTCCACAAGAGCTTACTTCCAATGTGTATTCTTGTGAAATCAAGTCTTCTTTATCAAGTATAGGGTTAACTGCTTTTGTAACATTAACGCAGTCGTCTATGTTTATTCCGCCCTCTTTATCTATATATATGCGCAAAAACCAGTCCGCACCCTCTTTTAGATAAACAACGTCCCATAAATCTAAGCCATATTCTTTAGCTATAGGTTCAGCGATAGTTTTAACATAATCGGCTATATTCATTCCTTTTTTTCTCTCAGCCATAAAATCACCTCTCTAATTACGCAAAAGAAAGAGCGGGTCAACCCACTCTTTCCTTTCACTCAATATCAACTGCTTATAGTGTATCATATACTTATAGATTTTGCAAGTGTTTTTTATTATTTTTACGATTATGCTACTTTCATAACAGACATAACAAACATATAATCAGCCACTTCTATCTCTTTAAGAAATTCTTCTTGTTCTTCTTCTGACATTACCACTGTCATCGACGGCTCACGTTCTACATCTATTCGACCACTAATAACAAAGTTTGTCCAATAGTACGTGTATATATCTGTAACAGGTTCGTGATCTGTGTGTAAAGGCTCACCTAAAATCGCTTTTACTTCTTCATACACACTGTTCATCAAATCATTATAATCGTCTCTATCTACTGCTTCAAAAATTAAGCTGTAAGTGTAAATACTGTTCTCATCATAGTAAAACTTCTCTACATCTAACTCTCCTATAGAGGTCTGCATTATGTCTTTTACACCGACTCCATTGCTACTTTCAACAGCACTCTCTTTTATTTCTCCACCTGTGTTTTCTGCAATCGTTTCTATCTTAGTGCCAAGATTTTCGTCATTAACCGATACAGTTGTTTCTTCAAATATAAAAACTTCATCAATAAAAGTGTTCTTCTGGCTCACAGGTATGAAATGTGGTGCAATTATCACGCTGACTGCTACTAAAACTACTGCTATTATAATTACTGGTATTTTCTTTTTCATAATATTTCCCTCACCTTTATTTTAGTTTTTATAAATATATCATAATTAAACTATATTCTTTTATTATGTAAAAATATATAATTTTGTATGAATACAATATTAAACTTATATATAAACCAAAAACTCCCCTAAAAAGGGGAGGCTTTGGCTGTATTAGTCAATTATTCAAAAAATAGTAGTACTCTGTTTAATATGGTTTTTGATTAGTCATCATCACCGTCGTCGTCGTCGCTGTCATCTTCGTATTCTACTTCGTAGTCATCATCGTTATCGTCGTCGTAGTCTACTTCTGGTGCTTCATATTCGTCGTCGTTATCATCGTCATAATCGTCGTTATCGTCATCAACTTCATTGTAATCATCATCGTTGTCGTCGTTATCGTCGCTTACGTCATCGTAATCATCGTTATCGTCGTCTAAATCGTCATTATCATCGTCCATATCGTCTGCATCGTCATCTAGGTCGTCATTATCGTCGTCCATGTCATCAGCGTCATCATCTAGGTCGTCGTTATCGTCATCTAAATCATCTTGGTCGTCGTCCATGTCGTCTGTATCATCATCTAAATCATCATTTGTTTCTACAGTGTTTTTAACAATAGTACCTGTTGTAGCGTCAATGTCAAAATCGTAGTCATTGTTAGAGTTTTTGAACTCTACTTCGTATACCATTTTGCCGTCTTCAACATCCATTTCGATTTCTAAATCAGCAATGTCAGCCTCTGTTAAGCCTAGCTCTGCTAAAGCAGCGATTAAAGCTTCGTTTTCGCCTATAAACCCTGTTTCGCTTGGTGTGCCTGTAACTTCTGTGTCTTCAACTTCATTTTTTGTAGAGTTGATTAATAGGTTAAGGTCGTTAATACCTAGTGCTGCTAGTTGCTCTGCTGTGTATGCTGGGTTGCTTGCAATTAGTTTTTCAATTAATTGAGCTTTACCAGTTGTGATACCAAAAGTATTAGCTAGGTTTTCAACGCTTTCAGAAGCAGTAACATTTTGGCTTATGATAGAACCTGCAAAAGTTGTGCCCTCGAAAAATTCTTGTACTTGACCTGTAACTGTGCTCTCGATAGTGTCAGACACTGTAGTGTCATCACTCTCTACACTTATAAGGATTGAGTTTGCTTGGTCGTTAAGGTAACCGTCTGTGTACATAGCACCCATTAATGAGCTAACTGCTACATTAAGGTCGCTTCCCTCAAAGTTCATGTCATCAATAATGCTTGCTGCGTCACTGTTAACACTTTTAACTTCAACAACTTTGTTGTCTTTGTTTAAGTCAATTTCAATCGCTGGGTTAACGTCGATAGATACTGTTGATACCACGTTGTTTGCAGAGATTGCCATGAATGCATATACGCCTACTGCGCCTACGATAGCTAAAGAAGCTACTGCTGGGATAATTTTTCTCATTGGAGATACTTTTTTATAGTTATTCATTTCATATACGTTAGATGTTGTCATATTAGTCACTGTCCCTTTCACACTGTCACATTCAGAGAGGATATTATCCAAAACATTTGGTGTTGCGTGTGAAAAAGCTTGTTCGATTTTAGTTTCTAATTGTTTATCAGTCACACTAATCACTCTCCTTCTAATAATAATTTAAGTTTTTTTAGGGATCTGTTATATTTTGACAAGACCGTTGATAATGGCAACCCGAGAAGCTCGGCTATCTCTCTGTGCTTTAAACCGGAGACTGTGTGTAAAACTACAATCTGCCTTTCTTCATCAGATAAATTGTTTAAGCATTGGTATAAAACAATTTTATCATCTTGGCTTACAGCACTTTCGCTAAAGCAGTTTTCTAATTCATCCTTAGATACATAATCTTGCTTTTTTTTCTCTCTCAATTTTAAGAAGCAGATATTCTTTGTTATTGTTAATATCCACGCCATGGGTTTTCCTGCTGATTTATAAGAGCTTGCTGAAGAATAAATCTTTATAAAAACATCTTGTAACACATCTTGTGCGTCATCAGCATTCTTTAATATTGATAGAGCAAAACTGTATACCGATTTATCTGTTAAGTGGTATAAACCAGATAAAGCTTCTTTATCTCCATTAGATATTTGCTTTAGATAAATATCTATTTGTTTGTTGTCATTTTTTGGTCTTGAATCATTTGCAGACGTCATGCAAATAAAAAACATACTCTCGACCCCTTTCATATAGTTAATACATAACCCATGCTTTTTATTGCATAAGTTTTAAAAATTTTTTTATTTTTTTATTTTGACTGTGTTGGCACCAACAATTTAGCACTATAATCTCCGTAAAAAAGCTCTACATAAACATAGTCTAATAAAGTATATATATCTTCGTCCTCACCAATTATAATACCTTTGTGATTTACAGTAAGAGTTTCATCAGGTTCTAAATATAATAATTCGTTTTTTTCTATAAAAGCTTCGTTTGTGTCGTATACGTCCATATATGCTTCGCTTGCGTATACTTGAAAAAACAAACTGTTGCTTTCATCACTCACATTTTTAAATGTTATGCTGTAATCAAAATATCCGTCATCTACAATAAGCTCTGTGCTTTCAATCGTTATACCGTCTGGTATATTTCTAAGTGACATATCGTCATTATATAAAAACATATAATCATCAAAATCTCGTGTTAACTCTTCTGTGCTTATAGTTCTTGAAAAAAACAATAGGTAAAACACAAACCCACTAAACAAGATGATTATACTGCCAATTACTATAAATATTGTAAATAATATTTTTTTTGTTGATATTTTTTTCATTATACTTCCTTTCAGATTATATATGTATAAATGTCTGCCTGTGAATACTGTCGAAACATCAGTTAATAAATAATACCACAAGCACAGATTTTTGTAAACGCATATATTAATAGATTTTTGCTTCAATCTAGTTTGTGTAATTTAGAAATTAATACACAAGCTTGTAGGAAGCTGTTGCATTAAAGCAAATTTACATAAAAACATACACTTTAGGTAGGGGCGAGCTGTGCTCGTCAGAAAGCATAGGTTTCTGTGAACTTAATATATATGGTTAATTTTTATGCTTTTGAGCTATATTAAATCATAGAATAAATCAAACTCTATATTTAACAGTATTTCGGAATGGTCAAGACCGTTCCCTACACAATTAAACAGTTAATTTTTTACGTAATTATTTAAATTAGATTGACGTGTGATAGATTTTTGTTTTACTTTTTAACATGTTTGTGAAGCTCTTTTCAACAATTCACATTAAAAAGTTGAAAACTCTGTTAAAAAAGTTGATAACTTTCATTTTTGACCCTATTTTTATCAAGTTTTTAACAGTTTTCAATATTCTGTGTTAAAAGTGAAAAAGTTTTTAACATTTTAATATTTCCCACGATTTGGGGAAAACAAGGCATTTCGAGTATAGTTTTCCACTTTCTCAACAGGGTTTTCAACATTTACAGAATTCCACGGTAAAAAAGTCCACGAGTAAAGTCGGTATCTATCGGCTTTTGTCGAATAAAGAACTCTATTATTCTCTCAATTTCGTCCTTTTTCTCCACTGTAAACCTTAAAATACCATAATCTACATTTTTCACGTCATTTAATTTGTCGGATAAGGACAAACTTACACTGTTGAAAACTTCGGTATAATTTGGAATTTTTTGAAGATTTTCTTCGCTACTTTCAAAATTATGACAGATAATAGGAAATTTTGTATTTTTTCGGTCTGTTAAAAAAGCTATGTTTTTGTCAGTTATGCTCTTATCTGTACTGTTGTTTTTTGGTGAATTTCTTGTAAGCATTAAAGCTTGTCTACCATACACCATAATTCCACGCTCTAAGCTTCCACCAATTTTTTCTATCTCTTTTAACGTTAGTTCATAACTAATCTCAGCACTTTTTGCACCAAAGTCTTCTAATACTTTTAAAGAATATGAATTCGCAATGTTTAAAGAATACGCTCCGTGAATATTTCCACCAAGGTTTTTTACAAGCTCTAGTGCGTATACATTTGGACACACAAAGTCGCAAACTCCTGCTTGAATTAGCTCTTTGATTTTGCTCTCTAAAACTTCTTCACCGTCAAATAATGCACGTGGCAACACCACTGCAATGTTGTTAGCTTTATCTTTAAGCTCTAAAATATCTTTTAACATAAAGCTTATAGGCACATAAACTATATCAAACATGCTAATGTCATTAGGTATTTGCTCTTTAAATAAAAACTCTGCTCTAAGCTTAAAATCTTGTGATTTATGGCTGTTTGCTCTTTCTAATATATAGCTAAAAGGAATTTCCTTACTTTTTTCTCTTTTTTGAGATAATAAGTCCACTGCTTCTCTTTTAAGTTTATTTAAAACAGAAACTGGCACTGCACCTTTTTCGTCTGTTTCTACATTTATTGTATCAAAATAATACGGAGTACCACCAAGCTTACTCAGCTTTTCTTTTATCATGTCCGTACCGGTGGACTTGTTCACAGCTTGTTCCACAGCATTTTCACTAACTACGCTAACGGTATTGCCCAAGTTATCGGTAACTGTTAAGGCTATTTTTTCGCAAACATAAGCATATATATTACCATGTATAGCTACTGACTGATACTCTCTTTTATATAGTTCGTGCAACTGATTATACAGTGCTGTGTTGCTGTTTTTCACATTTTCGGCTGTGCGAATACCAAACATGTTTTTGCCGAGGTTACCTTTATAATAGCCGTCAGTAAAGCCAGACCTTGAAAAAACTTGTTCTAAACTTTCTTTCACAAAATCAGAGGTTGTGTCGGTCTCTAACTTTTGTTTAACTGCATTAACAGCCGCTGCTACATATTCAGGACGTTTCATTCTGCCCTCAATTTTTGCAGAACACACGCCTGCTTTTTTTAGCTCATTTATGTTGTCGATAAGGCTTAAATCTTTTAAGCTTAAATCAAAACCTGTTCCTTTGTGAACCTTAAAAGGCAGTCTACAAGGCTGTGCACACTTGCCACGGTTACCACTTCTCGACCCCAACATTGCACTAAAATAACACTGACCAGATACACTCATGCAAAGCGCACCATGCACAAATACTTCAAGCTCTGCACTAGTGTTATCAGATATTTTTTTAATCTCGTTTATGCTTAATTCTCTTGCTAAAACAACTCGTGTAGCACCAAGTTTTTCAGCAAATTTAACACCATAAGAGTTCATCACGCTCAACTGTGTAGACGAATGAACCTCTAAGCCTTTGCAGACTTCTTTTATTATATAGTATATGCCGAGGTCCTGAACTATCACGGCATCAACCGATATTTTGCACAAAAACTCTAACAGCTCAAGTAAGTCATTAACTTCGCTGTCTTTAATAATTGTATTTATCGCAACGTATATCTTTACGCCACGCACACGTGCAAATTTTAGGTTTTCTTCCAGTTCTTCTGTGCTAAAATTAGCAGCACTGTCTCTCGCACTAAATTTGTTTACACCTAAATAGACAGCATCTGCGCCTGAATACACAGCAGCTATCAAAGAATCCTTGCCCCCAGCAGGAGCTAATATCTCAAAATCTTTCATATTATAATCCTAATTTTCTAATTTTAATATAAATTATTATACCATAACAGGTGTTTTCTTTCAAGCTAAGGGTATTTTACAAAGATTTAACAGTTTAATTGCCAACTAATTTACTGAGTAAATCGATTAACTTATGTATATATTTTTATTAATAGTATGTAAAAATTTGCGTTTTTTTATGAATATTAAATACAAATTGCGACAGAAAATAATAATACATTTTATTATTGCATATATATGTTTATTTTTAAAGAAAATAGTTATAATTTTATTATGTTATTACCATTGATATTTATTTGATTTTGCGATAGAATTATACTTGTAGATAATGGGAAAGTTATCTGTTGTTGGGTATTAATAAAATTAAGGAGATATATTATGAATAAAAATTTATCTGTTGAAGAAGCAAAAAATGCTATAGAAGGCAAGTTAAACCATATTTTCGGCACTACATCAATCAATGCATCTTTAGATGAATATTACAAAGCAGTTGCTTTAATTGTGAAAGAGCAACTTATTACACTGCGTGGCAGATTTATGGACGATGCCAAAGACAAGGGTGCTAAGCAAGTTAACTACTTGTGCATGGAATTTTTGATTGGCCGTTCTTTAAAAAACAACCTATCTAACTTAGGGTTAGAAGATACATTTAAAAGAGCACTTTCTCAAATGGATATTAACATCGACACTATCTATGAACAAGAGCCTGATGCAGGACTTGGTAATGGTGGTCTTGGTAGACTTGCAGCTTGCTTTATGGATAGCTTTGCAAGCATGGGCTACCCAGCTATGGGTTATTCATTAAGATATGAATACGGAATTTTTAAGCAAAAGCTAGTTGACGGTTGGCAAACAGAGTTACCTGACTTCTGGTTACCTGGTGGCGAAGTATGGCTACAAAAAGTTGAAGAAAGCTCTATGGACGTTTCTTTTGGTGGTTATATTGAAGACAGTTGGGACGGCGAGTATCACCATGTTATTCACAAAAACGCAAATGTTATCACTGCTATTCCTTATGATATGTATATATCTGGTAATGACGGAAAAGGTATTAGTGTGTTAAGAATTTGGAAAGCGATTAACAACAATTTTGACATGAAATTGTTTAACGGTGGTAATTACCTTAAAGCTATGGAACGTGATGCAATGGCTGAAGCAATTACAAAAGTTTTATACCCTGAGGATAACCACCCACAAGGTAAAACATTAAGACTAGAACAACAATATTTCTTGGTGTCTGCTTCTATTCAAGATATTATCAGACGTCATCTATACACAAACCCAACTTTAGAAAACCTACCAGAGCTTACAGCTATTCACATGAACGATACTCACCCAGTTTTGGCTATTCCAGAGATGATGAGAATTATGCTTGATGACTGCGGCTATGGCTGGGACGAAGCATGGGATATTGTAACAAGAACGATAGCATATACTAACCACACATTAATGTCAGAGGCGTTAGAGAGTTGGCATGCTGATTTATTTAGAATGAGCTTGCCTAGAATTTATCAAATTGTTGAAGAGATTAACAATCGTTTTTGGAAAGATATGAAAGAGCAAAATGTTCCAATTGACAGAATTTATAGAATGGCTCCAATCGAAAATGGCTATGTGAAAATGGCTAACTTGGCAGTTATCGCTTCTCACAGCGTTAACGGAGTTTCTGCTTTGCACAGTGATTTGCTGAAAGATTCGTTATTCCATGATTTCTATACTGTTACTCCAGATAAATTTAAGAATGTAACAAATGGTATTGCTCACCGTCGTTGGTTGGTTCAAAGTAACCCTGGTTTAACTGATTTAGTTAAAGATTTAATCGGTGATGACTTTGTTTCTGATGCTTCTAGATTAGAAGAACTTATGAAATATAAAGATGATAAATCTGTTTTAGCTAATCTTGATAAAATTAAACATGCTAACAAAGTTAGACTAGCAGAGCATTTGAAAAAATCTCAGAATATTAAAATAGACCCTAACTCTGTTTTTGATATCCAAGTTAAGCGTTTGCATGAGTATAAACGTCAACACATGAATGCTATGCATATTTTAAGCTTGTATCATAAAATTAAAGATAATCCAACTGCTGATTTTACACCACATACCTTTATATTTGGTGCAAAGGCAGCTCCTGGTTACTATTTTGCAAAAGAGATTATTCAGTTTATTTGCAAATTAGGACATACAATTAATAATGACCCAGATGTTAAAGATAAACTAAAAGTAGTTTTTGTAGAGAACTACTGTGTGTCTTGGGCAGAGCTTTTAATTCCTGCAGCTGAGATAAGCGAGCAAATTTCTCTAGCAGGTACAGAGGCATCTGGCACAAGTAACATGAAGTTTATGATGAACGGTGCTTTAACACTTGGTACTTTAGACGGTGCAAATGTTGAGATTTACGATTCTGTCGGCAAAGATAATATGTTCTTATTTGGTATGACAACACCTGAGGTAGTTAGTTTAAGACACGACTATCACCCAAGAACTTATATCGAAAATAACCCTGACATCAAATATTGCATAGACTCTATGATAAAAGGATTTGACGGAGTTTCTTTCAACAACATTGCAAACACACTTATTTACAACGACCAATACATGGCTCTTGCAGACTTTGCTTCTTATGCTTCTGCTCAAAAGAAAGCTATAGAACTTTACACTAATGACAAAGAGTTATGGAACAAAAAGTCACTTGTAAACATTGCTAAATCAGGCATATTCTCATCTGACCGTGCAATTAGCGATTACGAAAACACAATATGGATGGGTGAAACTGTTTGATTACTGAAATGGGGCATATCATGTTTCGATCACGAGACCCAAAATACCGTAGCCCACTCGGTGCTGTAAAACTAGGGGAGAAGGTCCACTTTAGGATTTCTCCCCCTAGAGACTTAGGTTGCAGAGCTGCATATATTGTAGTACATTGCGACGGAAAACCTGCTAAGGTTGAAGGTATGTTTTGGAGTGGAATGAATGGCAAAAGCCACGAATGGTGGGAATGTCATTTTGCACCTGAGACTGACGGAGTTTACTTCTATTCTTTCGAGCTACACACCGACAGAGGCACACATCATATATATAAAAGCGAAGGTGGAATAGGCGTTCTAGACACATTTGCTACTTCGTGGCAACTTACTGTTTATGATGAAAAATATCAAGCACCTTCTTGGCTAAACGGTGGCATAATGTACCAAATTTTTCCAGATAGATTTAATTTCTCTGGCGAGCGTAAAAGCGATATACCAAAAGACAGAACTATCAGAGAAAAATGGGGCGAACTACCTGAATGGAAGCCTAACAGCGAGGGTGAGATAACTAATTCTGACTACTTTATGGGCGACTTAAAAGGAATTAGAAAAAAACTTAGATATATAAAAAAATTAGGGGTTAACTGTATTTACCTTAACCCTATTTTTGAAGCACACTCTAACCACAGGTACAACACTGCTAACTACATGAAAATTGACCCTTTGCTTGGAACTACTGAAGACTTTGTGTCCCTTTGCAAAAAGGCTAAATCTATGGGTATTCACATAATTTTAGACGGAGTTTTTAGTCACACAGGCAGTGACAGCATATATTTTAACAGAGAAAATCGTTACTCTAGCATAGGTGCATATAATTCTAAGGAAAGTCCGTATTACAACTGGTTTGATTTCAAAAATTGGCCTGATGAATATGAAAGTTGGTGGGGGTTTTACACCTTGCCAAACACTATAGAACACAACGAAGATTTCTTAGAATATATTTGTGGCGAAAACGGAGTTATATCACATTGGATTAAAAAAGGTGCAGATGGTTGGCGACTTGATGTTGTAGACGAATTGCCAGATATTATTCTAGAAAAGATATATAAATCTGCTAAAGCTACAAAAAAAGATGCCATTGTTTTAGGTGAAGTTTGGGAAGATGCATCTAACAAATTTGCTTATGGTAAACGTAGAGAATATTTGTTAGGCAACCAAATGGACACTGTTATGAACTATCCTTTTGCTACTGCAATTATAGACTATATAAATGGTGGAAAGGCCTCTTACTGCATGGAGTGTATCGAAAATATCGTAGAAAATTATCCTCCAAATAGTTTGCATTTACTTATGAACCATTTAGGAACTCACGATACTGAAAGAATACTAAGCATATTTGGTGGTCCGCCTCTAAGTGGCCGAGATAGGGAATGGCAATCTAAGCAAAGTCTATCTAGAACCCAAAAAGCTTCTGCTGTTATCAAGCTAAAACTGGCATCAATTTTGCAATATTTTTTACCTGGTGTACCATGTATTTACTATGGTGACGAAGCAGGGCTTGACGGCTACAGAGACCCATTTAACAGAAAGTGTTATCCGTGGGATAGCCCAGATAACTCATTGATAGAGTGGTACAAAGGTTTAGGAAAGCTTCGAAATTCACTTTCTATACTAAAGACCTCTAGCTTAAGAAATGTGTATTCTAAAGACCATATAATGTGTTTTGAGAGATACCAAACAAACGAAAGAGGTAAGGAAGAAATAGTATTAGTTGTGATAAACAGAAGTGAAGATACTGTAGAAGTGCCAATATATTTAGACCACCCAAAACACCTAGCAGGTAGCCATTATAAAGAAGATTTTAAGCTACCACCTTTTGGCTTTGGTATTTTCTCTTTAAAAAAACCAGCAAAATATAAGGTTTATAATCCAGAATAATAAAATGCATTGGCGAAAAAACAATCGTCAATGCATTTTTATTTGTATTAAATTCCGTAAACTTTTGAATATTTATCTGTAAGATATTTTACATAATAATTTGGGTCAAACTCAGTGCCACAGCAATTTATAATAACCTCTGGTGGAGTAAACATTTTGCCATGTTTATATATATGCTCTGTCAGCCACTCAGCTATAGGTTTTAAGTCTCCATTTTTAATAGCTTTTGTGATGTCTACATCTTTTTTAAGTGATTCAGTGATTTGAGAAGCATAAGCACTGCCTATAGAATAACTTGGGAAGTAGCCAAAAGAACCAAACGACCAGTGTACGTCTTGAAGTACACCATGTGCATCGTCAGGTACATCTACGCCTAGGTATTCTTTATACAACTTATTCCACATTTGTGGTATCTCATCAACTGGTAAATTATCGTTGATTATAGCTTTTTCAACTTCATATCTTATCATAACATGCATAGAATACGTCAGCTCGTCTGCCTCTATCCTAATTAAACTAGGTTTTACTGTATTAATTGCTTTGTGGAATTCACTAACTGTTACATTTTTCAACTGTTCTGGGAAAAGTTGTTGAATTCTTGGGAACACAAGTTCACAGAATTCTTCTGAACGTCCAATAATATTCTCCCAAAAACGAGATTGAGACTCATGTATACCCATACTTGTGCCGTGTGCAAGTGTGCCATTATTAAGCTCATCACCCATATTCAGCTCATACATTGCGTGTCCACACTCATGGATAACACTGTAAAAACTGCTTACCAAATTGTTCTCATAATAGTGAGTTGTTACACGTACATCACTTTTACCAAAGTTTGTGCAGAACGGGTGCTCTACCTCCCCTATTGTGCAGTGATTTTTGTCAATAGATAGCACGTCCATTAGGTAAGAGGACAACTCTCTTTGTTTATCCACTGAATATTTAGCTTGCATAAAATCAAATTTTCTTTCTGGTAATGCACTTATTTTATGAATTAACGGAACTAACTCTGTACGTAATTTAGCAAAATATTCATCTAAAATATCAGTAGTTAAACCTTTTTCAAAATCATCTAATAGTGTGTTATATACATTCTCTGCATTTGGTTTAACGTAATTCGCAAACTTCTTTTGGAACTGAATTATTTTCTCCAAGCAAGGCTTAAATATCTCATAATTGCTCTCAGATTTAGCTTGTTGCCAAGCTTGTTGAGCATCATTACAAAGCACTTGATATTCTATATATTCCTCCATAGGAATTTTTTCCATTTTTTCTTTATCTTTTATAATTTTTTCAGCTTCTTTTTTTGTTTGAGGGTCTAAATCGTCGGTATTATCTTTTAATATTTTAAGCAATGCAGTCAATTCTTCAGATGTCTCAAGCTTATAAATATCTTCGCCCAAAATAGCAAGGGTTTTACCTAATTGTTTAGATGCACCTTTTGGCATACAGGTTTCTGAATCATAATGCAACATACCTACAGCATGATTATAAGCATGCATTTTTTGTTGGTATTTTTTGAAATCACTAATCGCTTGTTGTAAATCCATATTTCCACCTCTATTAAAATAAATTTGTTATAAACATTGTACTATATTAAACTTTTTTAGTCAATGCACATATTACGTAAATTTTTATTGTTATCTATATAACTCATTCAGTTTCCAAATCCATTTTGGTTCTGCATTTGCATTTATAGTCAACTCACCATTTTTGTACTCAGCAACTGGAACAAATCCATTATTGTTATCAAAAAATATTGCGGTATCACAATATTTTAGTATTTTAATTAAGTCTACAAACCTTTTACTATATCTCTTTCTAACGTCAGCTTCTGGAATATCATGCCCACCTTTTTTAACTCTATTATCGATTCTCGATAAACTTTCTTCAACTTCATCTAACCCAATATAATACAGGTTTATTAAATAATCATTTTCTTTTGCTTTTTTGATAGTTTTTAAGGTTTTAACGCCTGACAAAGTTGTCTCTTGTGTAAATGTATACCCATTATCCATATATTCATTTATTTTTTTAATCGCTATTCTGGCACCACTCATATTAGAACCAGCTTCTTTTGCAAGCTTATCTGTATCTATTATTGTACCAAGATCATATTTCAAAGTTTTTAATACACCTGTTAGGCTTGTTTTGCCACATCCGTTAACCCCACCTATTATATTATATATTTTCATATCTTATTACTCCTATTTTAATATTAATTTACTTTATCTATTAGTATTACTTACTTAAATTATATAAGAAAAAATCCTCATAGTTTACACTACAAGGATTTTGGTAGAGGTGACAGGGATCGAACCCGCGGCATCTTGGTCCCAAACCAAGCGCGCTACCATCTGCGCTACACCTCTATATATGCGTTATTTATTAACGCTTAATTATTATACTACATTAATTTACAATTGTCAATACTTTTTTCATTAATTTTATAATTATTTTTGTGAGGTGCAAAGTTTATACACCTCACAAATTATTTTATTAATCTATTAAGTTATATCCTTTTCCGTCAACCTTAATGTTACCTGCAAGTATCAAAATACCCTCGATAAATCCCCATACAGAAGATATTCCGCATGAAACAAATGTTAAAACTAATTGGATAACAGCTTTTGTTGTGTACCCTAGATAAAAATTGTGCACTCCAAAAGCACCTAAGAATATACCTAATAATCCAGCAACTAATTTGCTTTTCGCTTGGTAACCAGCTGGAATATTATTATATGGAGTAGCATTATACGCTTGCTGTTGTTGCTGATAATTATTTTGTTGCTGGTAGTTTCCTTGATAATTAGTTTCTTGATAATTAGTTTCTTGATAATTGTTATTTGGTTGTTGATAGTTATTCTCCTGTGGCGCTGTGTAACTTGGAGCTTGGTATGTGCTCTCCTGTGGAGCTGTGTAGCTTGGAGCTTGGTATGTGTTCTCCTGTGGCGCTGTGTAACTTGGAGCTTGGTATGTGCTCTCCTGTGGCGCTGTGTAGCTTGGAGCTTGGTATGTGCTCTCCTGTGGCGCTGTGTAGCTTGGAGCTTGGTATGTGCTCTCCTGTGGAGCTGTGTAGCTTGGAGCTTGGTATG
>CAYJKT010000006.1:78154-87723 GCA_964370775.1 uncultured Eubacteriales bacterium
TGTGGCGCTGTGTAACTTGGAGCTTGGTATGTGCTCTCTTGTGGCGCTGTATAAGTAGGTGTTTCCTCTAATGTAAGCTCTGGTACATTTGTCACTGGTGTTTCGCTATCAGTTTTATATGTAGGCGCAGCGTAACTAGGTGCATTATATGTAGGTGCATCAGAAGTTGTCTCTGCTTTATTTATTTCAGGTTCTACGTTATTTTTGTTTTCGAACTCGTTTTCTAAATTTGTCATATATATTTCTCCTTCTTATTGATATATTTATTTTACTATATTCTTATTTTATTTTCAACTAATATTTATGATAAATATGTAAAAATAATTAGTAATTTATATTTATTTTTTGTTAGTTTTGTTAGTTATTTAGATTAAGTTCTTTTAGTAACTCGCTTAAATCATCTTCACCATAAAACTCAATTTGAATGTAACCTTTATTTTTTGTACCGTCTACCTTAATTTTTCTACCGAGATGACTGCTTATAGCAAGTTCAGCTTCTACAAAATAGTTGTTTTTAAGCTTTGTTTTGATAACTTCTAGCTCTTTTTCACCAGTTTCATTACATTTTTTTTGCAATTTTTCAAGTTCTCTAACAGATATACCTTCTTTGCATAGCTCAACTGCTTTCATCATATCTTCTTTGTTTTTAAAGCCTAACAAAGTTCTACCATGTCCAGCGGTTATCTCATTCTTTTCTATCAACTCTATAATTTCTGTTGGTAGGCTCATTAATCTCAAGCTATTAGCAACTGATGGTCTGCTTTTACCTACTGTTTTTGCTACTTCCTCTTGTGTTAAGTTATGTTGCTTTATTAGAACATCAAAGCCTCTTGCTTCTTCTATCGCATTCAAATCTTCACGTTGTAGGTTCTCTATCAAAGCAAGCTGCATGAACTCACTGTCGTCCATCTCTTTAATTATTGCTGGAATTTTCTTTAAACCAGCCATTCTAGATGCTCTCCAGCGTCTTTCTCCTGCTACTATCTCATATCCACCTGCAAATATAGGTCTAAGCAAAATAGGTTGCAAAACTCCGTGCAATGCAACTGAATCTGCTAACTCTCTAAGTGCCTCTGGGTCAAAGTCTTTTCTTGGTTGGCTTTTATTAGGTTCTATCTCTGTTATTTTGATTTCAGAAATATTATTATTTTCCACTGTGTTTTCTGCAAAAATTAGGTCCAAACCTTTGCCTAATCCACCTTTTTTTCCTGCCATAATAATCTCCTTTCTATTTATTAAGTTCAATCACTTCTTTAGCTAATCTAGTATACGCCATTGCACCTTTATTTAGTTTGTCATAATACATAATAGGTTTACCAAAGCTTGGCGCTTCTGATAACCTTACGGTTCTTGGAATTATTGCGTTAAACACTTTGTTTGGGAAGTATTTTCTAACTTCTGTTACCACTTGCTGAGTTAGATTTAGTCTTCTGTCAAACATAGTTAGCAAAACGCCCTCTATCTCTAAGTTCTCATTGTACTGTCTTTTAATACGTCTTACAGTATTCATAAGCTGAGATAGCCCCTCTAGCGCATAGTATTCGCACTGAATTGGAATTAGTATGCTATCACTCGCATTTAATGCGTTAGTTGTTATAAGCCCTAGTGATGGAGGACAATCAATGATTATGTAGTCATATACTGCTCTTAGTTCTACAATAGCATTTTTAAGCAGATTTTCTCTGTTTTCTAGTTCTGATATTTCTATCTCTGCTGCTGATAAATCCATTCCGGATGGCAAAACTGCTAAATTTTTGAATTCTGTATTAATTATAGCTTCACTTGCTTTGTTTTCGCCTGTTAGCACTTCATAAGACGTTATTTTAGTTGCTCTTTTATCTACTCCAACACCACTTGTGCTATTACCTTGTGGGTCAAGGTCAATTAAAAGCACTTTCTTTTTCTTAGCTCCTATACATGCAGCTAAATTAACAGCAGTCGTAGTCTTCCCTACTCCACCTTTTTGGTTCGCTATCGAAATAACTTTTGCCATTATTGCACCTCCTTATTCATCTAGTTTCTATTTTACCACATTTATCTTAATAATAAAAGTGTTTTTTTGTTTCACGTGAAACATTTTTTATCATAGACATAAATTGACAATTAATTTGTTTTCTGCATGATATAATATCAATATTCTATACAGGAGGTAACCAATGTGAAACATAGTTCTGATCTAAATTACTTAGGTTTAAGCCCTAATGAGCAAATTATATTTGAAAAAGGCAATCTTAGTGATGGTCATGCTAAAGTTTTGTTTAAAATAAAATCTACTGTAAATAGAAGAAAAGTGTTAGAGTATATAGTTAATAACAGATTAAATGTTAAAGAAAGCGAAAAACTATATAACAAGTTATTTGTTAAAAATAATAGAAGCACAAAAAGTTATATACCTAATGATATACGTCTCTTTATAAATAGCATAGATTATACCGTGTCCAGAATGAGAAGTGCTGGGATAGATGCTACATCTAACAAAAGAGAGACGGATGAGTTTATTGAATGTGTCATACGGATACCAAGAGCTCAGAAAACAACTCGCTGAAAAGCGACTAAAACAGAGTACGAGATAACCAATTCCCTTATTCATTTCCCTGAAAACACCTCCTAATTTCTTAGGAGGTGTTTTCATATACATTTATATACTACAATGGTGTAGTTTTAATTTTATTTCCATGTCTTGGGAATATCATTGGTGTTTTTTTACCTTTAACTAATTCACAAATTACTCTTTGGCTTTTTTCTTCATCAGGTAATTCGTACTTATGTATTCTTGTATCGGTTATACCAAGTTTTGTAATCGCACTAGTTGCTTCATTTATTTCTTCTTCATAACTTCTACTTTTATAAGCAATGAAAGAGCCTGTTAGCTTGACATAAGGCACACAGTATTCTGATAAGGTAGCTAGATTAGCAACAGCTCTAGCTGTAGAATGGTCGAATTTTTCTCTCAGTTCTTTTTTACGTCCACCCTCCTCTGCTCTTGCATGAATATAAGTGAACTCTAAGTCTAGTTTACTACCTACTTCTTTCAAAAAGTTCAATCTTTTATTTAACCCGTCCAATAATGTAATATCTAGATCTGGTCTCATTATTTTCATTGGAACACCTGGAAATCCAGCACCAGTTCCGACATCAATAATCTTTGAATTTTCTTTAATATCTACATGTTTTAATACTATAATGCTATCTATAAAGTGCTTAATTATTATTCCTAGCTCATCTTTTATTGCAGTTAAGTTCATTTTTTCATTCCACTCTAAAAGAGTTTCTGCGTAAATGTTAAACGCATTTGCTTGTTCTTCTGTGATTACTATATCAACAGATTTTGCTATTTCAATTAATTGTTTTTGAATGTTCATTGCTGTTTCCTTTTATACTTAAATATATTAATAGTACACTAATATCAGCCGGACTAACACCACTAATTCTAGATGCTTGTCCTATATTTAATGGCTGAATTTTGTTTAGCTTTTCTACAGCTTCAAGTCTTAATCCTAATATTTCATTATAGTCAAATTTCTTGGGTAACAATTTTCCTTCTAATCTTCTGAACTCAGCTATCTCTGCTTCTTGCTTTTTAATGTAACCGTCATATTTAATTGCGATTTCTACTGCTTCAAACACACTTTTTTCGTACTCTGGTCTTTTAACATCAATATCAATTAAATCAGCATAACCAATTTGTGGTCTTTTAAGTAAGTCAGCAAGTTTAACACCACTTTTTATAGCAGATGTTTCACGTGAAACAAGTATAGAATTTAGTGCCTCTGTTGGTGAGAAAATAGTCTTATTTACTCTCTTTAGCTCTAATTCTATCTTTTCTCTTTTATCTAAGAACTTTTCCCATCTAGTATCAGTTATTAAACCAAGTTCACGACCAATTGGAGTTAACCTCATATCTGCATTATCTTGTCTTAAAACAAGACGATATTCAGATCTTGAAGTCATCATTCTATATGGATCAGAACAACCTTTTGTTACTAAGTCATCAATTAGTGTTCCAATATATGCAGTATCTCTACCAAGTACAAACTCAGTCATTCCAAGCACTTTTCTAGCTGCGTTTACTCCAGCAACTAACCCTTGTGCGCCTGCTTCTTCATAACCAGAACTTCCGTTAAATTGTCCAGCTCCATATAACCCACTGAACTCTTTAAATTCTAATGTAGCGTTCATTTGTGTAGGGTCAACACAGTCATACTCAATAGCATACGCTGGTCGCATGATTTCTAGATTTTCTAGTCCTTTTATTGTTCTATAAAAATCAATCTGTACATCTTCTGGTAATGAAGAACTCATACCTTGAAGATACATTTCTTCTGTATCAATTCCACATGGTTCAATAAATAATTGATGACGAGGTTTATCAGGGAACCTAACAATTTTATCTTCGATACTAGGACAATACCTTGGACCTGTCCCCTCTATCATACCACTATACAGTGGCGAACGATGTATATTTTTCTCTATAACTTCTTTTGTTTTATCATTTGTCCAACTAACGTGGCACGCAACAGAATTATTAAGCTCTTTATCAGTATCATAAGAGAACGGTACAACTGGGTTATCACCCTCTTGCACTTCAAGCTCTGTAAAATCAATAGAATTCCTGTTAACTCTAGCTGGTGTACCTGTTTTAAATCTTCTTAAATTTAAACCTATTTTTCTTAAAGCAGTCGGTAAAAATTCAGATGAAAACATTCCGTCAGGCCCTGAACTATAAGCTAAATCACCTATAAATATTTTACCAGCTAAAAAAGTACCAGTAGCTAAAATTACAGTTTTACATCTGTGAACAGCTCCAGTTCTAGTCTCAACTTCCCACAAATCTTCATATTTTCTAAGGTCTACAATCTCAGCTTGAATAAGTCTAAGATTTTTTTGATTTTCTACCTTATGTTTGCTAACTCTTGCATAATGGTTTCTGTCAATCTGTGCTCTTAAAGAGTGAACAGCTGGGCCTTTACCTAAGTTAAGCATACGACTTTGTAAAAAAGTTTCGTCCGTTGTTCTGCCCATCTCACCACCAAGAGCGTCAATTTCTCTAACCAAATGACCTTTTGCAGTTCCACCAATACTAGGATTACACGGACAGTTGCCAACTGCATCTAAATTTATTGTAAACATAGCAGTAGAACAGCCAAGCCTTGCAGAAGCTAAAGAAGCCTCAATTCCGGCATGACCTGCACCAATTACTGCTACGTCAAAACTTTGTGATATATACATAACTCTCTCCTAAGTTTCGTGATTTATTTTCCCACACAAAAGCGATTAAAAATGTTATCTACAAGAGTTTCGCTCACTTTTTCTCCTGTTAGCTCTAACAATGCAGATACAGCGTCCTCTACCATAACGGTTACAGCATCTAACGAAAAACTGCTTGCTCTTATAGCTTCATCTACAGCCATGACTGCTCTGTAGACTGATTCTCTTTGTCTTAGATTAATAAGTTCGCTTGTTCCTAAAACTGGTTTTTCTGCATGAAATAATTTTTCAACAATTTGCTCTAGCTGTGTTAAATAAGTTTCATCTATTGCAGAAATATACAAATGGTAATTAAATTTCTCTCTAATATACTCTAAGTTAATATTCTGTTCTAAATCATTTTTATTTACAATAGCTATGGCATTTTTATCTTTGCATTGTTCAATTAAGAAATAATCTTCTTCAAATAAAGGTTTAGAACCGTCAAACACTGCCAAAATCAGTTCACTTGTGTTTATTTTTTCTTTCGCTAGTTCAACACCAATTTTTTCTACTATATCACTAGTTTCTCTTATGCCAGCTGTGTCTGCCAAAATTAACGGAATACCACCAAGCATTACAGTTTCCTCAACTATATCACGAGTAGTTCCCTCGATATCTGTCACTATTGAACGATTAGTGCCTGATAAAAGGTTCATAAGTGTAGATTTTCCAGAATTTGGACGACCTGCAATAACAGTTTTAACTCCGTCACGATAAATTTTTGTGTTATCAAAATTATTAACCATTGTTTTTAGAATACTTTGCACTTCATTAAGTTTAGCAAGCATATCGCTTTCGTCAACTTGTGGCACATCATCATCTGGATAATCAGCCCACGCACTAAGCTCACCACCCATATTAACAAGAATTTCCAAAACTCTTTTAATCTCTTTTGTGAGTCTGCCCTCTTTAACAGCTAAAGCAGATTTTCTTGTCATCTCACCAGTTGAATTAATTAGCTCTATTACCGATTCAGCCTCAGCAAGGTTAACTTTTCCGTTCAAAAATGCACGTTTTGTAAACTCTCCACCATCAGCAGGTCTTGCACCAGCTTCAATTAAAGCATTTAAAACTCTGCTAGAAATAAACTTGCCACCATGACAGCTAATCTCCACAACGTTTTCACCTGTAAAACTGTGTGGAGCAACAAAAGAAAGCGCTACACATTCATCAATATGCATACCGTCTTTGTCAATTACTTTGCCAAAAGTCGCTGTATATCCCTTTAAATCGCAAATTTTTTTATTACCAATAAACACTTTATCTGCTATATTATGTGCATTTTCGCCACTAATTCTTATCACAGCAATTCCGCCAACTCCTGGAGGAGTAGCCACTGCTGCAATCGTGCTGTTATCTAACATTGTCAAATCACCATTATTACTGAAATTTATAGGGGCTGATTTAACAACCCCTATATAATATATTATTCTTCGCTTTCGTTAGCTTCTTCGTTTATATGTCTTTCGCCTGTTTCTTCGCCGTCTTCATCATCTTCCAAATCTTCGGCTTCTTCTTCGTGTGGTGCTCTAGCGATTGTAACAACTCTGCTATCCTCGCCAATTCTCATAACTTTAACACCTTTTGATGGTCTTGCGCAAATTCTAATTGACTCAGCAACGATACGGATAATTACACCGTCTTCGCTTATCATAATGATGTCATCATCTAAATCAACTGATTTAATTGCAGCGACCATGCCATATTTTGCAGTGTGATAGTTAATTAAACCTTTACCACCTCTGTTTTGTAGACGATAATCAGAACTCTCAGAAAGTCTACCAAAACCAGTTTCGCTAACAGTTAAGATATACGCATTGTCTCTAATAATAGACATGCCAACAACTGTGTCGTTTTCTTTTAGTGCAAGTGCTTTAACACCTCTTGCAGTTCTACCAACAGCACGAACATCATTTTCGTTAAATCTAATTGCCATACCAAACTTAGTAGCAACAAGCAAATCTTTTGTTCCGTCAGTAATTCTAACCCAAGAAAGAATATCTCCCTCATCTAGGTCAATTGCTATCAAACCGCCTTTTCTAGCAGTATTGTATGCACTAAGTTTAGTTCTTTTAATAACACCTTTTTGTGTAACCATAATCAAGTAGTTGTCTTCTTCAAACTCACTTACTTTAATCATAGATGTTATCTTCTCGCCTTGGCTTAGAGGTAACAGATTGTTGATATTCATACCACGACTAGTTCTTGAACCCTCTGGTATCTCATAACATTTAAGTCTGTAAACTCTACCCATATCAGAGAAAAACATAACATAATCATGGCTGTTAATGATGAACATTTCAGTCGCAACATCTTCCTCACGTCTGCTCATGCCACTAACACCTCTACCACCACGTTTTTGTAGCTGGTAAGTGTCTGCTTTAAGCCTTTTAACATAACCAAAGTTAGTTAAAGTAAGCACACATTCTTCTCTAGGTATTAAATCTTCTATGTCAACTTCGCCACTAATTGCAACAATTTCAGTTCTTCTTTCATCACCAAATTTTGCTTTAACAGCTAATGCTTCGTCTTTAATTATAGCAAAACGTCTGTTTTCACTGCCTAAAATGTCTAGTAAATCCTTGATTTTAGCAGTCAGCTCGTCTAGTTCTTCTTCTAGTTTGCTTCTCTCCAAACCTGTTAATTGTCCCAAACGCATTTGAACAATCGCTTGTGCTTGAATATCGTCAAACTCAAATCTATCCATTAAAGCTTGTTTACCTTCTGGAATAGACTTAGAACTTCTCAAAATATTTATAACTTCGTCGATAAAGTCTAAAGCTTTCATTAAAGCTTCTAAAATATGCACTCTATCTTGCGCTTTATTAAGTTCAAAACGTGCTCTTCTTGTTATAACTTCTTCTTGGAACTTGATATATTCGAAAAGCATTTGATGTAAAGTTAGAGTTTTAGGCTCTTTCTTTACAATCGCAAGCATAATAATACCAAAAGTAATTTGAAGTTGAGTGTATGCAAACAGTTTATTAAGCACAATTTGAGGACTTGCATCTCTTTTTAGTTCAATAGCAATAAGCATACCGTTTCTGTCAGAGTGGTCATCAACTGCACTAATTCCCTCAATTCTTTTATCTTTAACAAGCTCTGCAATGTTTTCAATCAGTCTAGATTTATTAACTTGATACGGAATTTCGTTAATCAAAATTCTGCTTCTACCTCTAGCATCTTCTTCAATTTCTGCTCTAGCTCTTAAAGTAACCTTACCTCTACCAGTAGAATACGCAGCTCTCATGCCTGCTTTACCCATGATAATGCCACCAGTTGGGAAGTCAGGACCTTTGATATGCTCCATAAGTTCGTCCAAAGTAGCCTCTGGATTGTCAACCAAACAGCAAACACCGTCAATAATCTCGCTTAGATTATGAGGTGGTATATTTGTAGCCATACCAACAGCAATACCAGTTGAACCATTAACCAAAAGGTTAGGGTAATGGCATGGCAACGCTACAGGTTCTTGGTGTCTGTCATCATAACTTGGTGCAAAATCTACAGTATCTTTGTCGATATCTTGTAGCATTTGAACACTAAGTTTGCTCATTTTTGCCTCGGTATATCTATAAGCCGCCGCAGGGTCACCATCAACAGAACCAAAGTTACCTTGACCGTCAACTAACATATAACGCATAGAGAAATCTTGCGCTAGTCTAACAAGTGCATCATAAACAGAGCCGTCACCATGTGGGTGGTATCTAGCAAGCACAGCACCAACAGTATCAGCACATTTTCTATATGGTTTTTCAGGCCACAGAGTATTCTCATACATAGTATACAGAATACGTCTATGAACAGGTTTAAGTCCGTCTCTAACATCAGGTAAAGCTCTTTGAACAATAACAGACATAGAATAATCTAAAAATGAGTTACTCATCTCATCTTTAAGTTCAACACCGACTATCTTACCCAGATTATCTAATCTGCTTAAGGTTTCATCCATTTTATTTCCCTTTCAGCCACTTTTGGCAGTGATTAATATAAATTAAACATCAAGATTTTTAACGTTTTTCGCATTTTTCTCTATGAAATGTCTTCTAGGCTCAACTTTATCACCCATCAAAATTGTTAAAATTTGGTCAGCTTCTGCGCCGTCTTCAACTTGTACTAACTTCATAGTACGTTTATCTGGGTCCATAGTAGTATCCCAAAGTTCTTCTTTGTTCATCTCACCTAAACCTTTGTAACGCTGAACATCGTTAGAGCCCATTTCCTCCATAAGTACATCACGCTCTTCATCGCTATAAGCGTATCTAAACTTCTTACCTTTTGTAACTTTGTATAGTGGAGGTTGCGCCAAGAAAATGTGC
>CAYJKT010000006.1:87733-101587 GCA_964370775.1 uncultured Eubacteriales bacterium
TCTATCAAAGGTTTCATAAATCTATAGAAAAATGTAAGTAGAAGTGTTCTAATGTGAGAACCGTCAACGTCAGCATCGGCCATAATAATAACTTTACCATAACGCAGTTTCTCAAGGTCAAGCTCGTCACCAATTCCACAACCCAAAGCTGTTACAACTGGCATTAACTTCTCGTTACCATATACTTTGTCAAGTCTTGCTTTCTCAACATTCAGCATTTTACCCCACAGTGGCAAAATCGCTTGGAACTTATTGTCTCTACCACCTTTAGCAGAACCAGCAGCAGAGTCACCCTCAACTATATAAATCTCAGTTTCGCTAACCTTTTTAGACTGACAATCTGCAAGTTTACCAGGTAGAGTTGAACCCTCTAACGCTGATTTACGTCTAACTAATTCTCTTGCTTTTCTAGCAGCTTCCCTAGCTCTTGCACTTGCTAAAGCTTTGTCAAAAATTGCACGTGCAACTTGAGGATTTTCCTCTAAATATTGCATTAAGTAGTTGTTCATCATGCCAGAAATCAGCGTGCTAATCTCTGTGTTACCAAGTTTTGCTTTAGTTTGACCCTCAAACTGAGCCTCTTTAACTTTTATGCTAATGATACAATTTAAGCCTTCTCTAACGTCTTCACCACTTAAATTTTTGTCATTATCTTTTAAAATATTATATTTTCTAGCATATTTATTCATAACATTTGTAAGACTTCTTTTAAAACCGTCCTCGTGCGTACCACCATCAACAGTGTTGATATTGTTCGCAAATGAATAAATAACCTCGTTATAACTATCTGTATATTTAAACGCTACCTCAGCTGTAGAATTTTCGTCCTCAGCAGCTGCACTAATGTGAATAACATCACTGTGGATTGGGTCAGCAGATTTTTGCTCTATCAAAAATTCAACAAAGCTAGATATACCACCCTGGTAGCAATAAGTATTTTCTATTTTATTTTCGTCGTCTCTTAAATCAGATAAAACTATGTTAATTCCAGCATTCAAGAAAGCCTGCTCTCTTAATCTTTTTTCTAAAATCTCATAAGTATACTCTGTAGTCTCTTTAAAAATTGTTGGGTCAGCTTGGAACTTAACAGTAGTACCAGTAGGTCTATCAGTAGGTCCTAAATCTTGTAAATCGGAAGTAGCTTTACCACCATTTTCAAATCTTTGGTAATATAATTTTCCACTATTAACAACTTCAACCTCTAACCAAGTTGACAAAGCATTAACAACAGACGCACCAACACCGTGCAAACCACCGGACACTTTGTATCCGCCACCACCAAATTTACCACCGGCATGTAGAATTGTAAAAACAACTGTTACAGCTGGCAGACCTGTTTTTTGTTGAATACCAACAGGTATACCACGGCCGTTATCACGAACTTCGATAATATTATCAGGTAAAATATTAACTTCAATTTTATCACAAAAACCTGCTAAAGCTTCATCAATTGCATTATCAACAATCTCATACACAAGATGATGCAATCCTCTAGGGCCTGTAGATCCTATGTACATTCCAGGACGCTTTCTAACAGCTTCAAGTCCCTCTAAAACTTGAATCTGGTTTTCGTCATAATTATCTTCTACTTGACCAACATTTTTAATATCTTCCAAAGTGTCTCTCCATTTCCGCTATAACAGCATAGTTATCTTCTATTTTTAACATCGTTAGAGCGTACTTGCTCTAGCTTGGTATCTGCATTGTTTTCTTCATCAACTGCAACAAACATATCATCTGCTCTGTTAACATTTTGTCTATTTTGCACAGGTTGTCTTGGAGCAGGCTTTGCTACTGCTTTCAAAGGTACCATTCTACCCATTCTATTTACATATTGAACTCCGTTAGAATCAAAAATTCTGCCGTTCTTATCTCTTCTAAATTTTTTTATCACTGGTTTCTTAAAGTACACCAAAAATAAACTCAGCACAAAGAATGCCAAAAACGGAACAATTACCTTGATTGGTGTGTATAAGTTAAGTCCTTCAAACAAAAATCTGTCAAAAAAGTAAATAAAAAATCCTAAAGCGATTGCCATTATCGCAAAAACATATATTAGTGGTGATAAAAATATATTAGATATTTTTTTGCATCTTGGGCACATATATTCGCCGTGTTTTTTTATTGACCACAAATTGATTATATTTGCTCTTTTCTTGCAATGTGGGCAATATGGAATTCCAAAATATTTCATAAATTTAAAGTTTCACCTTTCTTGTTTAGTTCTATCCTCTTTAAAATGGTAGACGATGAAATCTGGCTTATATATACCACTTCTTCCCCATTTTCATAACATACCACAAAAGCTTTTGGTAGCTCATAGCTAACATTAACTACCTTGTTTTCTTTTTGAACCCTCTTTAAAAAATCTCTTGTTTTATAAGATGTTGTGCTGTTGTCTAAGTCAAAAATACCTACAATATTTTTTGTTCTTATAACAGTATTTTCTCCCAAATGTAAATACATATTAAGTTATTTTTCCTTCTTTAACATAAAACATTTTACCTCTTTGCATAAGGTTTACGGTGTTAGGGTTGCAACAACTTATAAAAATTTGTCTGCCTGTTAATTTATTCAAAATATAGTTTTGTCTTTTATTATCAAGCTCGCTCATAACATCATCTAGCAAAATTATCGGTGTTTCACCAATATTTTTTTCTAAAACAGAAGCCTCAGCCAATTTCATTGCAATAACTGCACTTCTTTGTTGCCCTTGTGAACCATAAGTTCGTGTAACCAAATTGTTTATCACAATCTCACAGTCATCTCTATGAGGCCCAACACTTGTTATGCCAAGCTTTATATCATTTTTAAGTGATTTTTTTAAGGCTTTTCTAAAAATTTCTTCGCTTTTTTCTAAAAAATCATCATCTTTATTTCCTAAAGGTAAATAACTTATAGAAAATTCCTCTTTATTTTCAGAAATACCAAAATAAATTTCACGTGCTCTCTCGTTTAATGCTTTTACGTAATTAATTCTTTTGTTAATTATCTCAGTTCCAAAGCTAATTAGTCGGCTATCCCAAACTTCTAGCATGTCTTTTAAGTCAGAATTACTTTGCATTTGCCTTAAAAGTGCATTTCTTTGCATTAAAACTCTGTTGTATTTTGATAATATTTTTGTGTACCCTGGTTTGATTTGACAAATCGCACCATCAATGAAAGACCTTCTTAAAGCTGGCCCCTCTTTTATTAAAAGTAGGTGTTCTGGAGAAAAAACAACTGCGCATATCTTGCCAACAAGTGCAGAGCCTGTTTTTTTTTCTACTCCGTTAATCACAGAATTTTTTTTGCCTGAATTAAAGTTAAGCACAGCCCATTGGTCTCTTTGCTCACTAAAAAACTCAGCATGAAGTTTGGCTAATTTGCTGTTTTTATAGTTAATTATCTTTGGCAGTTCACGGTCTTTATTGCCTCTAAAGGAATGTCCACCCGTAAAAAGCCAAATTGCTTCTAGCAAATTAGTCTTACCCTGTGCATTGTCGCCATAAATTATATTAATTTCTTCATCAGGATAAATATTATCGTCCTCTAAGTTTCTAAAATTCTCATAACTTAGCTTGGTTATTCTCATACAAGCTTGCAAACCTCTTCCAAAAAGGTAAAATAATCACCTTTTCTCATTTTTTTGCCTCTTTGAGTGCATTGCTCTCCATTTACTTTAACATGTCCACCTTGAATAGCAACTTTTGCCATTCCTCCAGTGTCAACCGCTCCAGCAAGTTTCATCATGTTGTCTAGTCTGATAAACTCAGTGTCTATCGTTAATTTTTTTTCCATTTATTGCCTCTCTCTGCATAAATTTATACAGAAACTTATTTTAATCTTACAGGAAGAACTAAAAATAGGAAATTGTCTCCTTCAGGTGGACAAATAACCATTGGGTTTATAGCTCCTGTAATTTTTATCAAGATTTCATCACAATCACAGTGTTTTAAAGCATCTAAAAGATACTTATTGTTGAAGCCCATTTGTAAAGATGGTCCATTAATTGTGCATTCAAGTTCATCATTTGCTTTACCAATGGCTGTGTTACAAGAAAGTTTAATGAAATTATCTTCAAAAATGCACTTTACAGGACTTTTTAGCCTGTCGTTTATAAGCAAAGATACTCTTTCAGTGCTTTCAATGAATTTTCTTGTGTTAACATGAACCAAAGTATCGCCATTTTTAGGTATTGCTGTTTTATAATCTAGGAACTCTCCCTCTAAAACTGATGAAACCAAAGTGTAGTTGCCAATCTTGAACATAATATGGCGTCTACCTGGGAAAATCTCTATCTCTTCATCGCCATTTAGCTTTACAAGTTCAGACAAAGCTTTTCCTGGAACTATAAAGTTCATGCGTTCAGAAAGATTTACTCTCTCTTTTCTCATAGCTAGTCTATATCCATCAACAGAAACTAAATCGAAAACACCGTCTTCGATATTAAAAAGGCTTCCTTGGTTTATAGGCTTAGAGTCGTTATCTGCTGTTGCAAATATAGTTTGGTTTATCATGCCTTTTAAAAGTTCAGTATTAATTTTGATAGAATTTTCGTTTCCAATGCTTGGAAGTTGAATAAATTCATCTGGATTAATGCAAACTATAGAAAATTCACTGTTACCACTTGTTATCTCTGCAACGTTTTTATCGTTGATAGTTATATTTATATTATCAGACGGAGCTTTTCTTACTATTTCTGCAATAAGTTTAGCAGGAATAACAATTTTTCCCTCTGTAGTAATATCGGCATCAATTACAGTTTTCATACCAATTTCAAGGTCATAAGCTGTAAGTTCAATTGTTTTATCGTTTGTTACAAAAAGTACTCCCTCTAAAGCTGGAATTGTACTTTTGCTTGAAACAACTCTTAGTATATTTGTTAGTGCTTCTGAAAAAGCTGATTTATTTACTGTAAATTTCATTTTGACCTCTTAGTTTTTACATAAATTGTTTTTAACATTGGATTTCTTTAATTTTTAGCAATTATAAAAAATTATGCTTTTTATCTTTATATATTAAAATAATAAATAGAAGAAATAGTAGGGGCTGTGAAAAAGTTTAAAACTTCGAAAAATCGGATAAGACCGACGTTTTTGAGCACTAAGTTTTTAGACTTTTAAAACTGAAAACTTGTTTAAAAGTTTAAATCTTTTTTGTTTCAACACAATTAAACAATGTTTTAACATGGAAAACTTAAAACTTGTTGAAAAAAAGTTAAATACATACAAGGCATTATATGTGTAAATATGCATGCAAATATACATCATGTATTAACTTAGTTAACTAAAAACATAATTAAATTGACTTAATGTTCTTAATAATATCTTCAACTGTTCTTTTTAGATGTGGATCTTCATCAAATTTTTTCTCTATTTGCTGAATTTGGTACACCATTGTAGAGTGGTCACGGTTACCCATAACTTCTCCAATGTTTGCCATAGGCATTTGAGTTATCTCTCTTATTATATAAGAAGCAATTTGACGTGCCTTAGAAATTTTTGCATGACGCTTTGTGGACTCTAAGTCCTCGCGAGAACAACCGTAAGTCCTTGTTACTTCTTCAATAATTTTATCTACAGTTATAGGAGTCGGTTCGTCATCTTTAAATATATCACTAATAGCATTTTGTGCTGTAATTATGCTAGGAGTTTTGCCTTCTAATATATTGTATGCTTTAATTTTTTTAACTACGCCTTCTAATTGTCTAATATTAGTCTTTAATTTATTAGCTATGAACTCACATACATTATTAGGTAAGTCTAATTCTAAAAGTTGAGCTTTTCTTCTTATAATAGCAACTCTTGTCTCAAAGTTTGGTGGTTGAATGTCTGCAGTAAGACCTGACTCAAAACGTGTTTTCAGCCTGTCTTCAAGTGTTGCAATATCCTTAGGTGGTCTATCAGATGTAAGTATAATTTGCTTTTTAGCTTCAAATAAAGTGTTAAAGGTATGGAAAAATTCTTCCTGAGTAGATTCTTTACCTCCAATAAATTGAACGTCATCCATCAAGAAAACATCTGCTTTTCTATATTTTTCTCTAAATGCTAAAGTTGTACCTTTTGTAATCGCCTCAATAAGCTCGTTTGTAAATTCATCGCTTCGAACATACACAATTAATAAGTTAGGGTTTTTTTGTTGTATGTATGAAGAAATAGCATTAAGTAAGTGAGTTTTACCTAATCCTGAGTTTCCATAAATAAACAATGGGTTATATATTCTTGCAGGTTTTGTAGCAACTGCAACACATGCTGCGTGTGCAAAGTTGTTAGACGGCCCTACAATAAATGTCTCAAATGTTAAATCATAATATTCTTTAGACTTTGAAGCACTTTGCTTTTCTTCATTCACGGTTTCTTCGTGAATAATTATTTTATAACTTACTTCTATACCAAAAACAGCACTAAAAGCCTCTGTCAATAAATCTTGATAACATCTTTCAAGAGTTTGCTTGTGAAATTGGTTTGGTGCCTCTATTACAGCAGTTTTATTATCGAAATCTAAATCGATAGGCACAAGTCTTGTAAACCATGTTGTAAACGCGATATCAGTAATCTTAGTTTTGCAATAATCGCACACTAAATTCCACGCTTCGTTAAAATTTTCCATTAAAAATATTCCTTTGCTTTATTCATTTTCCATTAAATTATACTATTCAGCTTATTATAACACAATTTTAAAGAAAATAAAAGCATCTGTTTAAAATTTTTTCATTATTTATACTGACATTTACTGACTTCTTTTATTAATCACATTATATTGTGGTGTATATTTCTAAACCAACAAATTAATGTATATATTTTAATTAAGTTTGACTTTATAAAAAAAAAATCAAATTATTTATTGACATTTATGCTATTTGTAATGTATAATGTTCTAACGTAAGATTATTTATCTGGTTCAAAACTTATTATTAAGTGTTTGTATATGTATTTATTATTCCGAAAGGGGGGTATTGAGCAATGTTGAGAACATATCAACCCAAAAAACTTCACAGAAAAAAAGAGCACGGTTTCAGAAAAAGAATGTCTGACAGAAACGGCCGTAAAGTACTTGCAAGAAGAAGAGCAAAAGGTAGAGCTCGTTTATCTTATTGATAATTAGCCCTATTGTAGGTATATCAGAAATTTTGTAGGGCGGTGTATATCACCGCCTGTAATTTTATAGTGTAAATATGAAAATTAATTCAATATGTGAAAATAGAGACTATAGGCGCATTTATAACAGAGGCAAAAGTATTGTTACGCCAGAAGTAGTGATCTATTTATCGAAAAACAGACAGCAAAATGTTAGAGTCGGTATTACCACAAGCAAAAAAATTGGTAATGCTGTAAAAAGAAATAGAGCAAGAAGAGTAATTAGAGAAGCTGTTAGACCATTGATAAAAGATGTTAAAAATGGTTACGATATTATTTTAGTTGCAAGAGGTAAAACTCCTTTTATTAAAAGTACAAAAATTAACAGTGTATTGATAAAGCATTTTAAATCTTACGGTGTTTTTAATGAAGAAAATTCTAATTAATATAATATTATTTTATAGAAAAAATATATCGTCTTTAAAACCTACTCCAACATGCAGGTTTTATCCAACATGTTCGCAGTATGGCTTAGAGGCAATAGAACGCTTTGGTGCTTTAAAGGGTGGAATATTAACATTATATAGGTTTTTAAGATGTAATCCATTTTGCAAAGGTGGTTACGACCCAGTTCCAGAGAAGAAAAACAAACTCAAACATTAGGAGAATATATGGATATATTTAATTTTTTTGGTAGCATATTAGGCTACTTATTGTGGTTTTTATACACAATATTTGGTAACTACGGTGTAGCTATTATTTTGTTTGCGCTTATTGTAAAAATGGCATTGTTCCCTTTTACTTTAAAATCGCAAAGAAGCATGGCTGGGCAAAGTAAGTTTGCTGAAAAACAAAAAGAGTTACAAAAAAAATATGCTAACAACAAAGCTTTATACAACCAAGAGTTACAAAAGTTGTATGAAAAAGAGGGTACAAACCCTGCAAGTGGATGTTTAACTTCTTTAATACCACTACCTATTATGTTTGGTATTTATTACTCTGTTATTTATCCTCTACAAAACACATTACATATTGCAGAAGAAAAAATTGCAGAGGCTACTGTTTATATAACTGAACAAACTAGCATTGCAGTTACTAACTATATACAGCTTGATATTATTAGACACTGGGATACATTAAGAGAACAACTAACAATGTTTTCAGTAGAAGATGTAGAGAAAATCGATAGCTTTGTTACTGGTTTTTCATTCTTAGGTTTAGACCTGCTTTTAACACCATCAACAGCTACTTTCACAGATTTTATCTGGATAATCCCAGCACTTTCATTAATATCTTCATTGGGTATGCAAATTCTTATGACACGCAACAGCCCTGTTAAACAACAAGGTTGCATGAAAGCTTTGATGTATGCACTACCTTTAATGTCAGCTTATTGGGCATGGATTTTCCCAGGTGCGGTTGGTTTTTACTGGGCTATTTCAAACGTTATCGGTGGTTTACAATCAGTTATCACTAAAAAATTCTTTAGCGCAGAACACATGATAGCTAGAAAAGAAGCAGAAGTTTTTGTTACTTTGTTAGACGATGAGAAAAAAGTGAAACCACTACCTGCTGATTTACAAAAACAAGTAGCTGCTAAAATAGAGGCACAAAGTTCAGCTGCTAATCAAAATAATTCAAAAGCAAATACTGACAACAAAAAGAAAAAGAACAACAAAAATAATAAGAGTTCAAACGATTATTTGGGAAATAAAAAATAATTTATTTATTGTGGAGGTATAATTGTGATTAAAGAAGCTATAGCTACAGGCGAAACTAACGAAATTGCCTTTAAAAATGCTTGTATGGAATTGGGCGTAGAACCTGAAAAAGCAAAAATGGAAGTTTTAGAGGAAGCTGTTAAAAAAACTTTTGGTTTATTTGGCGGAAATCCTGCAAAAGTTAAAGCGATTTATGAATTTGGTCCTGCAAAAAAAGCAGAAGCATACCTTAGAACTTTGCTAGAAAAAATGAATGTAACAGGTATTGTGCTAGACACTACAGAAAGCGAAGATAGTTGCAATATTAATATCGACGGCGATGATATTAAGTTTATAATAGGGTATAGAGGCGATATTTTAGACTCACTTCAATATCTAGCATCTCTAGTTGCTAACCAAGGCGAAGAGAAATATTATAGAGTATCACTTGATGTTGGTAATTTTAGAGAAAAAAGAAAAGAAACTCTTGAAAACCTAGCTAAAAAAATGGCTGCTAAATCATTAAGAATAAGCAGAAACCAAAGATTAGAGCCTATGAATCCTTATGAAAGACGCATTATTCACACTATTGTTAGTGATATAGAAGGTGTTAAATCTTGGAGTGAGGGTGCAGATTTAGGTAGACATGTTGTTATAGGCCCTGTTGACGGCGAAAAATATCGCCCAAAAAACAGACAAGCTGGTAACAGAGGCAAAGGTAATTATAATAACAATAACAGAGGTAACAGAAAAAATAACGATAGAATAAATCCAAAGATTTCTGAGACAGCTGAACAGCCTTTCAGCCCAGCACCACTAGACACAACGACTGAAAGAAAAAAAGCTGAAGATTCTCCGTTGTATGGCAGAATTAGATAAATAGTAAAAATGTAACATAGGGCTCAATGATGCGCTAACCTAATCACGGTGTAAAGCTAGTGCTACTTGAATTCCCTATGTTATTTTTTTAATATGAATATTTAGTTAAAAATTCATAAATAATTTAATTATTTATCTTGCAATATTACCTATTTATTTTTTATCGAAAAAATGGTACAATGTAGAAGTGTATTTTTACTATAGACACTTGTATTTGATTTAGTATTAAACAAAGACAGCTTTGTTTAAATATAACACGAAAATTTAAAAAAATGAGAGGGGATTATAATGTTCAAGTACATTATAAAAAGGCTAGGATATGCGTTTCTTACAATATTTGTTTTAATTACGTTGACTTTCTTTTTAATGCAACTATTACCGGGAGACCCATTTACAGGAGAAAAACAAATACCTGATGCTATTATGGAAAGCATGCTTGCAAAATATGGTTTAGACAAACCAGTTTGGCAACAATACTTTATTTACTTAGGTAATGCGTTCCAAGGAGACTTAGGTATATCATTAAGTGATAATAGAGAGGTTACAGATAAAATTATGTCTACCTTTGCTATTAGTTTTGATTTAGGTGTACGTTCACTACTTGTTGCTACAATCGGTGGTGTTGGCTTAGGTATCATTGCTGCTGTTAACAGAGGTAAAGTAGGGGATACACTTTCAATGTTTGTAGCTCTTATCGGTGTTTCTGTTCCAAGCTTTATCGTGGCGTCATTGTTACAATATTATTTAGCTGTTGTTTTATTCCAAGCAACAGGTATAAAGTTCTTCCCAGTTACCGGTTGGGGTGACTTCAACCAAACTATTCTGCCAACTTTTGCACTAAGTTTTGGTTCACTTGCAACAATCTCAAGATTAATGCGTACAAGTATGCTAGATGTTTTAGCTTCTGACTATATTAAAACTGCAAAAGCTAAAGGTCTTTCACAAGCAAAAATTATATGGAAACACGCTGTTAGAAACGCAATTATGCCTGTTATCACAGTTTTAGGCCCAATAACTGCTGCTATTTTAACAGGTGGCTTTGTTGTGGAAAACGTATTCTCTATCCCTGGTATGGGTAGAATTTTCGTAACAAGTATTCAATCTCGTGACTATACAATGATTGTTGGTACAACAATTTTCTATGGTTCGTTCTTAGTTTTAGCAAATTTAGTTGTTGACTTAGCTTATGGATTTATTGACCCTAGAGTTAAATTAGCGAAAGGAAAGGAGTAAATTAATGGAAAAAATAAATAAGAGTAGATTTCAATGGGTTGGCCCTAACTTAGAAGCTAGTGAAAAATTAGCAGGCAAAAGCCTTAACTTTTGGCAAGACTCATTTGGTAGATTATTAAAAAATAAAGTAGCTGTAGTTTCAGGTATTCTTATAATTCTTATCATATTAGGAAGCATATTTATACCATTGATATCTCCTTTTGATATGAGAGAGCAACACTATGCACACATAAATGCTCCAATTATGACAAGATGTGACACAATTGAAGGTGGACATTATCATATTTTTGGTACAGATAGCCTTGGTCGTGATACATTCGTTAGACTATGGGAGGGTGGACAAGTTTCACTAACTATCGCATTCGCGGCTGTTATAATCAACTTTATCATAGGTGTTATCTATGGTGGTACTGCTGGTTACTTTGGTGGTATGATAGATAATATTATGATGAGAATTACAGAGATTATCATAGGTATTCCTTACCTTATCATTATCGTTTTGTTAATGCTTGTAATGGAACCTGGTGTTTTAACAATTATTGTGGCGTATGCCTGTGTTGGTTGGACTGGTATGGCAAGGCTTATCAGAGGTCAGGTTATCAGTTTGAAAGAACAAGAGTTTGTTATTGCAGCTAAAGCTTTAGGTGGTAGAGCGCCAAGAATTATTGCAAGACACTTAATTCCTAACACACTTTCAGTTTCTATCATCAACATGACACTTGCTATTCCTGGTGCTATTTTTACAGAGGCATGGTTGTCATACCTAGGTCTTGGTGTTCCAGTACCTAACTCATCATGGGGTATGCTTTGCCAAAGTGGCGCACTAGCATTCCAATTGTACCCAGAACAATTATTAATCCCAGCTGGTTTATTATGTATCGTTATGTTGTCATTTAACTTGTTAGGTGACGGTTTAAGAGATTCATTCGACCCTAAATTGAGAAGATAAAAGAAAGGAAACGAACTTATGGAAAAAATATTAGAAGTAAAAAATCTACACGTTTCCTTTGACACTTATGCAGGCGAAGTTAAAGCGGTGCGTGGTGTAGATTTTCACCTAGAAAAAGGTGAAGTTTTGGCAATAGTTGGCGAAAGTGGTTGTGGTAAGAGCGTTAGTGCTCAAACTATTATGAAGCTTAACCCAATGCCTCCTGCAAGAATTCCTCAAGGTGAAATCAACTTTTTAGATAGAGATATTGTAAAAACTTCTGAAAAAGAGATGCAAGGTATTAGAGGTAAAGACGTTGCTATGATCTTCCAAGATCCTATGACATGTCTAAACCCTACTATGCAAGTTGGTAAACAAATTGTTGAGGCGATTAAGCATCACAGAAAATTAAACAACGAAGAAGCAAGTAAAGAGGCTATAAAATACCTAAAACTTGTTAATATCCCAAATGCAGAGGAGAGAGCTAAACAATATCCTCATGAATTTTCTGGTGGTATGAGACAAAGAGCTATGATTGCTATGGCGCTATGTTGCGAACCTAAGTTATTGATAGCTGACGAACCTACAACTGCTCTTGACGTTACAATTCAAGCTCAAATTATGGACTTGTTGCTAGAGATTAAAGAGAAAACAAAAACTGCTATCATCTTAATCACTCATGACCTTGGCGTTGTGGCATCTGTTGCTGATAGAGTTGCTGTTATGTATGCTGGTAGAGTTGTTGAGACTGGAACTGCTGAAAACATTTTCTATAATCCGTCTCACCCATATACAAGAGCATTAATTAAAAGCTTGCCAGAGATTGACACTGCAAGAAACGAAAGACTTGTTTCTATCCCTGGTACTCCTCCAAACCTTTTAGACCCTCCAAAAGGTTGTGGATTTGCTGCTAGATGTGACCATTGTATGCAAATTTGTAAAGAGGAAGAGTCTGAGCTATTTACTTTAGAGAATGGCCACACAAGCATGTGTTGGTTACTACACCCAGATTGTCCAAGTGCAGAAGAAAGAGGTGAGCCGAATGAGCAATAAACTACTAGAGCTAGAATCAGTTAGCAAACATTTTAGAGTTCAAGGTGGCACACTTAAAGCTGTTAACGACATAAGCCTAGATGTTTACAAAGGTGAAACTTTAGGTTTGGTTGGCGAAAGTGGCTGTGGTAAATCTACATTAGGTAGAGTTGCAATGGGTATTTATCCAGCAACAAAAGGCACAATGAAATATGACGGAGAACTAGTTAATTTAAAATCAGAGAAAAGCCGTTTTAAATACACAAAAAAAGCTCAAATTATATTCCAAGACCCGTACGCATCTTTGGATCCACGTATGACAGTTGCATCTACAATTGAAGAAGGCATGATTATCCACGGAATGTATGACAAAGCTAAAAGACGTGAGAGAGTTTATGAGCTTTTAGAGCTTGTTGGTCTTACAAAAGAACATGCTAACCGTTTCCCACATGAGTTCTCAGGTGGTCAACGTCAAAGAATTGGTATTGCTAGAGCGCTTGCAATTGAGCCAGAGTTTATCGTTTGTGACGAGCCAATCTCTGCGCTTGATGTTAGTATTCAGTCTCAAGTTATTAACTTATTAAGTGACTTACAAAAACAATTAGGCTTAACATATCTATTTATCGCGCATGACCTTAACATTGTTAAGTATATCAGCGACAGAATAGCTGTTATGTACCTAGGTAAAATTGTAGAGCTTGCACCGAGTGATGACTTATATGCAGAGACTTTGCACCCATACTCAAAAGCTTTGTTGTCAGCTGTTCCAATTGCTGACCCAAACAAAGAAGCACACAAAAACAGACAAATTCTAACTGGTGATGTTCCAAGCCCTATCAATCTACCAAAAGGTTGTAACTTTAGTGGAAGATGCCCAGAGGTTTGCGATATATGCACAAAAGAAGTTCCAGCACTTAGAGAAGTGAGACCTGGCCACTTTGTAGCGTGTCATATAGTTAAATAATATCATAAAATAATACGGATAACTCACAGCCTAGCTGTTGCAGTTATCCGTATTTTTATT
>CAYJKT010000007.1:0-53337 GCA_964370775.1 uncultured Eubacteriales bacterium
ATTTAAAATGGTATACTTTCTATAAAAATGTTGGAGTATCACTTCTGTGTGCTGTTATATGTGGTGTAATATCATTCTCTATAAGGTGGATAACTGCGCCTGATACTTGGGTGATGCTAATTATAGGAGTGGGAATATCCTGTGTACTTTGTTTATTGGTAGAGATAAGAATACTACTAAATAAAAACGAGAGAGCTACTTTGTTAGCTAAAATCAAAAGAAAATAAAATATTATAGGTGTTACCTTGCTGACTGCTTGGTAACACCTTTTGTTGTACTATGCTTTTGATATAATGGTTTACTTCACCAAAACACCTGAGTCGGATTTTGTCACAATAAATATTTGTTCTTCAAAACCAGTTTCGCCATTTATATACACCAAAACTTCGGTTCTGGTTTCTTCGTCTATACAAGCAAATTCATAACACAAGGCTTCGTGCTCGCCAGCTGTTGGAACTATCGCAATATCAATGTTTTCTATAATTAAACTCTCGCTTATACTCATGCTTGCATTTTTTTCTCCTATGCTAGGAATTAGCTCTTCTCTTTCATAGTGGTTCATTAAATATCCAGTGGAAGTAAATTCCATCATGTCGCCCTCGCCAAGCTCTACAGTAACCTTAATTAAATCAGGGTACATTATTACATCTTCTTGTAGAGGTGCAAAATTAATCGTACACATGTTATCATTTATAACATAATAGCTTTCTTTTAAGTTTTCGTAACCTGCTTCTTCTAAATGGTCTAAAGCTTTTGCTAGGGCTTCTTCATACGTTAAATTGTTGTCAGTAATTGCAGTGCTATCCTTAAAATAGCTGATTTCTCCACCTACTTTAGTAACTTTGATACTTATATTCTCACCCTCAAACTGATACGCTGCGAGTGCGCCTTCGTCCACAAATTTTAGACGTAAATCTTCTTCATCAACATCGGCAAAATCAGCAGCTATCTCCAAGGCTTTTTCTTCGGTGATTTCGTCTTTGCCCTCCAAAAAAATTGGAGTTCTCTGCTCAATATGATCGGAATACGGACCGTCATAGATCATAACAGGGAGAGAAGAAATCTCGTTAGATAAATCGCTCATTTCGCTGTCAAAACTAGGAGCAGTTGGCAAGTTTAAACCCGTGTTAATAATGTTTGATACACTATGAAAAGCCTTGTCTTCGCTGTTTAACTCAGCACGAACACTGTCAAAATTGCTTTTTATAGAGCTAACATGCTGATAAAGAGTGTCAAATATTGCATAATCTTCTTCGGTTAAAGTTTCACCTTTAGCACTTTTGTTATCAATATATAAGGCAAAGTCGCCTACTGTCGATATGCTTTTCTCAATCAATTCGCTGTTATTCTCGCTAAAAGGCAGATAGCTCATAGCGCCTTTTGCACCGTTAGAAGCATCACGCAAAATGGCTGCAACAGAACTTTGCCCAGTCGGAGTAGAAACATACTTCGATTTCTCCAAAGCTGTTTCCATTTCTGTTAAATGCTCAGTAAAATCGCCAATAGAGTGAACATAAGCATTGTTTAAATCGTTTCTGAAACCTTCGCCAGCGATGACAAAGCGATAAGACACAAAACCAGCAGATAAAAATAACACTCCAAAAACTGTAGATAATATTATTATTGTTTTCTTTTTCATAAAACACCTTCTTTTTTGTTTATGTTATATTTTTACCCAAATAAAATGGATTATTATTGAAAAAATACTATTATTTTCATTTTGTTTGTGGTATAATTCAAATATATGCTTTTTGGAGGACATTTTGATTATTATGGGAATAGACCCAGGCTATGCTACTGTAGGTTATGGAGTGGTAGTAAAAAACGGGGTAAGATATCGCTCTTTGGAGCATGGTTCGGTGGTTACAAAAGCCGACTTAGATTATAACAGAAGAATAGAAATTGTATACGATAGATTGCTTGAAATCGCTTTAAAATACAAACCAGAATATGTTGCGATTGAAAAATTGTACTTTCAGAACAACCAAAAAACTGCGATTAACGTTGCACAGGCTAGAGGTGTTATTCTGCTAGCGATGCAAAAAGCTGGTGTAAAGGTTGTGGAGTACACTCCGTTGCAGATAAAGTCAGCAGTGGTTGGTTATGGCAAGGCAGAGAAGTACCAAGTTATGGAGATGACCAAACGTTTGCTATGCCTTAAAGAAGTACCAAAACCTGATGACACAGCAGACGCATTAGCACTTGCGATTTGTCACGGACAATGCAACAGAAATCTATTTTTAAAATGAGGTAGCTTATGTTTTACAGCTTAACAGGAAAATTAATACATAGAGAAAACGCGATGGCAGTTATCAGTTGTGGTGGTGTAGGGTATAAGTGCTATACATCTTTTAACACTGCAAGAACTTTGCCAAAAGTTGGGGAAGAAGTTACGCTTTTTACTCACTTGCATGTTAAAGAGGATTGCTTTGACTTATACGGTTTTCACAATATGAGAGAGCTTGAATTTTATAAAATGCTAACAAACATCAGTGGAGTAGGGCCAAAAGTTGGATTAGCACTTTTGTCTGAACTTACACCAGATATGATATGTGTGGCAGCTGCTGCTAGTGACGCAAAAGCATTTGCAAGAGCTAATGGGGTAGGACCAAAGCTTGCACAAAGAATTGTGCTTGAACTTAAAGATAAAGTTGGAAGCATTTTGGCAAGTGATAGTTCGGATATGGGCAGTGGTAGCCCTGTGGTTAACAATGCAGGACTTGGTGCGGCAGAGGCGACAAAAGCACTTATGGCGTTAGGATATAATTCATCAGAAGCTGCGTTTGCAGTAGCTAAAATTGACAGCAGTTTAAAAACAGAAGATATAATAAGACAAGCGCTTATGTTGCTTGCAAAAAAATAAATAGAAAAGGAGGACTGTTTGAAAGACATCAAACATTATATATATGTATTACGACAACGAAACAGATTTTGAAAACCGAATGGTTGACCCTGAATATAATGAAGCAGATGCAGAGGTAGATAACCCCCTTAGACCCAAAAGTTTGGCTGATTATATAGGGCAAGAGAAAGTTAAAGAAAATCTGGCTATTTATATAGAAGCGGCAAAAAAAAGAAAAGAAGCGCTAGACCACGTTTTGCTATATGGACCTCCGGGACTTGGTAAAACAACACTAGCTGGAATTATCGCAAATGAGCTTGGTGGAAATCTTAGAATAACCAGTGGCCCTGCGATTGAAAGACCAGGAGATTTAGCAGCTTTGTTAACCTCGCTTTCAGAGGGAGACGTGCTATTTATTGATGAAATCCACAGACTACCTAGAACAGTTGAGGAGATACTCTACCCAGCAATGGAAGACTTTGCGATTGATATTATCACTGGCAAAGGACAAATGGCGGCATCGTATCACTTGCCTTTGCAAAAATTTACCTTAGTAGGAGCAACAACAAGGGCAGGGCAGTTATCTGCTCCGTTAAGAGATAGATTTGGTGTTGTGCTAAGATTAGAATTATACAGCACAGAGGAACTTGCGAAGATAGTAACAAGAAGTTCAGGTATTTTGGGTGTGGATATTGACGCAGACGGAGCATTAGAAGTTGCGTCTAGGTCACGTGGCACACCACGTATAGCGAACAGATTTTTAAAGAGAATACGAGACTTTGCCGAGGTTATAAGTAACGGTAAAATCACATATAACACAGCTAAGATTGCCCTTGATAGAATGGAAATTGACGAACTAGGGCTTGATAGTGGAGATAGAAGAATGCTTGAAGCCTTGATAAAATTTTATGGAGGTGGACCTGTTGGAGTGGAGACACTCGCTGCGGCAATAGGCGAAGAAAGCATTACGATTGAAGATGTAATAGAACCCTATTTAATGCAAATTGGTTACATTAAGCGAACACCAAGAGGAAGATGTGTTACAAAAGCTGCTTATTTGCACTTAGGAATGACACCACCTAAAGACATGGAAGAGCCTACACAAATTAGCTTTGAGAATTAATATATAAAAGGAGATTTATTATGGCAAGATTATTTGGAACAGACGGAATTAGAGGAGTAGCTAACAAAGATTTAACAAGTGAGTTAGCAATGAAAATCGGTAGAGCAGTAGCAATGGTTTTAAGCAATAAGTCTAACAAACACCCAAAAGTAGTTATCGGTAAAGACACAAGAATATCATCAGACATGCTAGAAGCTGCTTTAACAGCAGGCCTTTGCTCAATTGGTGCAAATGTTATAACTTTAGGCGTAGTGCCAACACCAGCAGTAGCTCATTTAGTTGGAAAATATAAAGCAGATGCTGGTATTATGATTAGTGCTTCTCACAACACATTTGAGTATAACGGAATTAAAATATTTAACGGAGACGGCTATAAGCTAGCTGACGATTTAGAAGAGAGAATTGAAGATATTATATTAGATAGAGTACCAGTTGACACACTACCTACTCATGGCGAGATAGGAACACTTTCACAAGCTACTAATGGTATCAGAGACTATATCGACCACGTTAAAACAAGCATACATTTTTCTTTAGACGGAATGAACATTGCTATAGACTGTGCGAACGGTTCAGCTTCTACAACTGCAAAAACATTGTTTGAGGAACTAGGTGCTACTTGTCACATGATGTTTAACGAGCCAAATGGTGTGAACATCAACGAAGATTGTGGTTCAACTCACATGACAAATCTTAAAAACTATGTTGTAGAAAACGGTTTAGATGCAGGTGTGGCACTAGACGGCGATGCTGACAGATTTTTATGCGTTGACGAAAAAGGCGATTTTATCGACGGTGATATGATTATGGCTATTTGTGCTTTAGATATGAAATCTCGTGGAAAACTTGCTAAAAATTGCTTGGTTGGTACAATTATGTCTAACCTTGGTTTGGTTAGATTTTGTGAAGACAATGGTATTCGCTTTGAGGCAACAAAAGTTGGCGACAGATATGTTTTAGAAGAAATGGTGCTAGAGGGTTACTGCCTTGGTGGAGAACAAAGTGGTCACGTTATTTTCAGAGATTTTTCAACTACAGGTGACGGACAACTAACAGCTGCTCAACTTTTGAGCATTATAAAAAGAAGAGAAGCAAAATTATCTAGCATAAAATCAGTAATGACAGTATACCCACAAGTTTTAGTTAACCTAAAATTATCTCCAGAGGGTAAATTAGAATTCTATACTAACCATAAAGTTAAAGAAGCACTTGAAAAGGCAACAAATGAACTTGGTAACACAGGTAGAATAGTAGTAAGACCATCAGGTACAGAGCCATTAATCAGAGTTATGGTTGAGGGTGAGAGCGAAGAGCAAATTAACAGAGTAGCAAACGAAGTAGCAGAAGTGATAAAAACAGAACTAGCATAAAGGCGTGATAAAATGAGAGAATCTAATTGGATAGACTATGAATTAATAGATACATCTAGTGGTGAAAAACTAGAACGTTGGGGCAACATAATTTTAATTAGACCAGACCCACAAATTATTTGGGAGAGTGAAAAAACTAACCCACTTTGGAAAAATGCTCATGCAAGATACAAGAGAGCAAGCACTGGTGGAGGACAATGGGTAAAGTATAGGGATATTCCAGATGTTTGGAAGATAAACTATAAAGATATTAGTTTTAGACTAAAACCTATGGGCTTTAAGCACACTGGGCTTTTCCCAGAACAAGCTGTTAACTGGGACTTTGCAAGCGAGCAAATTAAAAACGCTGGCAGAGAAGTTAAAATTTTGAACCTTTTTGGATATACAGGTGCTGCTTCCTTAGCTTGTTTAAAAGCTGGAGCGAATGTGACACATGTTGATGCTTCAAAAGGTATGGTTCAATGGGCAAAAGAGAACGCAGAGGTTAGTGGTTTGGCAGACAAACCTGTTAGGTGGCTTGTTGATGATTGCATGAAATTTGTTGCAAGAGAGATTAGACGAGGCAATAAATACGACGGAATTATTATGGACCCACCGTCCTATGGCAGAGGCCCTGGTGGTGAGGTTTGGAAGCTTGAAGAACAGCTTAATACTCTATTAAACATGTGCATGAGCGTTCTTTCGGATAATCCTTTGTTTGTTATTTTAAACAGCTACACAACAGGGTTATCACCAGCAGTAATGTATTATTTGCTTAATGTGCTTATGGTAAAACCACTTGGTGGCAGTGTAATGTGTGATGAAATTGGCTTACCAGTTACAGACACAGGCATGGTTTTGCCTTGTGGAAACACAGCAATTTGGACTCCGTGATTTTGAAAGGTAAGATATGGCATTTATCGAGTTAAAGGATCTTCGTTTTTCTTATAAAGGAGACGAGGGTGAAGAAGATATAGAGGTTTTGCGTGGTGTTAATATGCAAATTCAAAAGGGTGAATTTGTTGCACTTTTGGGGCACAATGGTTGTGGAAAATCCACACTTGCTAAGATTTTTAACGCTATGTATCAGCCAAACTCTGGCAAAGTAACCATTGGTGGTTTAGATGCTAGTGATGAAAATAACTTTATAGGTATAAGAAAAACAGTGGGGCTTGTTCAGCAAAATCCAGACAATCAATTGGTTGCAGGAATTATTGAAGAAGATGTTGCTTTTGGCCCTGAAAACCTAGGTGTAGAGCCTAAGGAAATTCGCAGACGAGTTGACGAAGCTTTAAAAACTGTTGGTATGTATGAATACAGAGAACATGCTCCGTTTAAACTATCTGGTGGTCAAAAACAAAGAGTTGCTATTGCTGGCATTTTAGCAATGGAGACAGACTGTATTGTTTTGGATGAACCTACTGCAATGCTTGACCCACAAGGCAGAACTGAAGTTATTGAGACAATTAAGAAGTTAAATCGTGAACGAGGTATAACAGTAATTTTGATTACACATTACATGGACGAAGCTACACAAGCAGACAGAGTTATTGTAATGGATAAAGGAAGCATTATTGTAGAGGGCGAGCCGAGAGAGGTTTTCAGCCAGTTGGAACTTTTGAAAAAACACAGGTTAAGTGTACCTCAAGCTACTGAATTAGCGATTGCTTTAAAAAATGAGGGTATCGATTTAGGTGGTTATCCTTTAAATACCCACGAATGTATAGATTTATTAGAAAAGTATTTAGACAAGAAAGCTGAGTAAAATGACGATATTAGAAACACAAGACTTAAAATTTGTGTATGGTACAGGCACACCGTTTGAGAAAACAGCAGTTGATGAACTGAATTTGAAAATCAACAGTGGTGAAGTGTTAGGTTTGATAGGCCACACAGGAAGTGGAAAATCTACTTTGATACAAATGTTAAACGGACTTATAAAACCTACTAGTGGAAAAGTTTTGTTTGACGGAAAAGATATTTGGGCAGAGCCTAAAAAAATTCGTGCTTTAAGATTTAAAGTAGGAATGGTTTTTCAATACCCAGAATATCAATTATTTGACGAAACAGTTATAAAAGACATTAGCTTTGGCCCTAAAAACATGGGTTTAAGCGATAGCGAAGCTATGCAAAAAGCGTATCAAGCAGCTGAGTTTGTAGGTTTGGAACAGCATTTATATAATAAATCTCCATTTGAGTTATCAGGAGGAGAAAAAAGAAGAGCTGCAATAGCAGGAGTTATTGCAATGGACCCAGATGTTTTAATATTGGACGAACCTACAGCTGGACTTGACCCAAAAGGGCAAGAAATGCTATTAAGTCAAATAAAACAGTACCACGCACACAGAAAAAATACAATTATTTTAGTGTCTCACAGCATGGAAGACATAGGCAATACTTGCGACAGAGTTTTGGTTATGAACAAAGGCAAACAAGAGATGTTAGATGAAACAAAAGATGTATTTGCAAGAGGCGCAGAACTTAGAAAAATAGGTTTAAAAGTGCCTCAAATCACACATATAATGGAAAAATTACACGCTATGGGGCTTGACGTAGACAAAGGAACGATTAAATTAGACGAGGCTATTAAGCAACTAATTCCACTTTTGAAAGGAGAAAATGTATGATTTCTGATATTACAATCGGGCAGTATTTTCCCTCAAAAAGTGTTGTGCATAAAGTTGACCCAAGAATAAAAATATTGCTTACAATTTACTATATTATTTTGGTTTTTAGTTCTCAAAATTTTGTGAACATGGGTTTGATTTTACTGTTAGTTTTAATTTTTATGGTACTTACAAAAGTACCACTAAAAATATATGCAAAATCTATGAAACCAGTTTTGTTTATTGTTGCATTTACAGCAATATTAAACTTGTTTTATGGAAGTGGTGAACCGTTGGTATCTTTTTGGATAATCAATATAACAAAGAACGGCATACTAAATAGTATTTTGATAGCCACAAGAATTTTGATGTTGATACTGATTAGTTCAGTTTTGACATTTACTACATCACCAACACACTTAACAGATGCAATTGAAAGGCTTTTGAAACCTTTGCAATATATAAAAGTTCCAGTGCATGAATTTGCTATGATGATGACAATTGCTTTAAGGTTTGTACCAACTTTGCTAGAGGAAACTGACAAAATAATGTCAGCTCAAAAAGCAAGGGGAGCAGACATGGAAAGTGGTGGAATTATGCAAAGAATAAAGGCGTTAGTTCCAGTGTTAATACCACTTTTTGTATCAGCTTTTAGAAGAGCTTACGACCTTGCTACAGCTATGGAAAGCCGTTGTTATACAGGTGGAGAGGGCAGAACCAAAATGAAAGAGTTGAAATTTGAACCCATTGATTTTGTGACAATCGGTTTAAGCATTGCAGTTCTAGCGATTTTTATTCCTCTTAACATAGTAATACCTGCAATAGTTAGATAAAAAAAGAAAGGAAGAGCCTGTGCTTATAAAATGAGAAATATATTAATAAAAATAGCTTATGACGGCTCTAAATTTCATGGTTGGCAAGTGCAAAATAATGCACACACTGTGCAAGCAGAGTTTCAAGAAGCTTTGTATAAAATAATCAGAGAAGAAGTTGACATTAAAGCTTGTAGCAGAACAGACAGTGGAGTTCACGCAAGAGAATTTTGCATTAGTGTTTTAACTAATAGCAAGATAGAATGTTCAAGATTGAACAATGCTCTAAATCACTTTTTTCCAAAAACAATGGCTGCATTAAGCTGTGAAGAAGTTGCTGAAGATTTCCACGCAAGATATTCATGCAAAGCAAAAGAATATGTATATCAGATATATAACTCAAAAACGCCAGACCCTTTTTTAAACGAGAGAGCATTGTACTATTGGCATGATATTGATGATAAAAAGCTTAATGAAGCTGCTTCACATTATGTGGGTACACATAATTTTAAAGCTTTTTGCACAAAAGATGCAAGAATTGACGGAGACTTGACAAGAACCGTGTATAGTGCTAAAATTCATCGTGAGGGTAAAATGGTATATTTTACTGTAAAAGCAGATGGTTTTTTGTATAACATGGTTAGAATTATGGTAGGTACACTTATCAGAGTACAAGAGGGTAAAATTCAACCAGAGAAAGTTGAGCAAATTATATTAAGTAAAGATAGACAAAATGCAGGGCCAACAGCACCTGCACATGGTTTATATCTTAACAAAGTATTTTATGATTAATGGAGTAAAAATATATGGATAAAAAAACTCCTACTAAGGAAATTGTTATAAGAGAAGGGCAGGACTCCTTTGTTAGAGAGATAACAGACACTGAAACACCAGTAAAAAGAAAAAAGAAGCTAAAGATAAGGCACTTTATTGCATTGTTTGTCATAATTTTTTTTGTGGCTTTTAGTGCTTTTGCAGTGATATCTGAGTTTACTATAGGCGAGATGAATTATTGGATAAAGACAAATGTTTTCAGCTATGGAGTAGGCGAGGGTTACCCTGTTGTGCTTAGTGGAAATGATGTTAAAAACAAGAATTCAGTAAGCCACAATGGTAATATTTATGTGTTGAATAATGTAAGTTTTTCGTCTTATACTGATAAAGGTGAGCAAATATTTTCTCTAAATCACAAATACACAAACCCTAGTTTAGCAAATAGTGAAGAACATTTTTTGGTTTATGGAGTTAATCAAACTGATTACTCATACATAGTTGGTGGCAATGAAACAATCCGTAGTGAGGAACATGGTATAATATGTGCAGATGTTTCTGAAAACGGCGAATACATGCTTGCAACGTACTCAGATAGGTATGCTTCTGAGTTCAATGTGTATGCTGACAGTGGCGATATACTATATGAATACAAATTTGTTGACGGATATATAAGCTCGATAGCTATTAACCCAAACGGAGATGGTGGAGCTGTTAACATTGTGCAAAATAAAGAGGGAGAGCTTGTAAGTTATATTTATATTTTTGACTTTGATATTATGGAGCCTACATCTATTGCAGAGTTAACAACAAAAAATATAATTTTAGAGATGACATACACTACAAACAATATGTTATATGCCGTGGGAGATTTATCTGTTTATGGTATAAATGGCGATAAAATTACCGAATATAGCTACAATGGTAAAAGTATTTCTGCTGTTAGCACAGAAAACAATGCATGCATAATTGCGCTAGAAGCTGGAAATATGCTAAGTAGTATTATGGTTTTTGACAACGAAAACGATCCTATTGAAATCAGTGTAGAAGCTGATGTAAAGCACATAGCATCTTACGGAAGAATTATGGCTTTTTTAACGGACGGAAAAGTTATATCTTACGATTTAGTAGGGCGTAAAATGGGAGAGTGCGAAGCATCGTTTGATGTAGATGCGATAGAGCTTGCAAACGAGACAGATGTATATATGATTAGCGATAGGCAAATACAATTTGACTCGCAAGAATCTGTACCTTATATATAAAAGCACCAAATATAGTGGTTGATGTGATAAGATTATTGTTATATATGATTTTTTAGAAAAATATCTAATAAAAAAATTGATAATAAGTCTTGAAAAAACAAATAAATATGGTAATATTATATATGGGAACAATATAAAAACTAGAAATAATGGAGAAGAGACATGGGTATAGTATTAGATGTGATTTTCGTAGCTGTTTTAGCTATAGCTTTTTATACAGGATTTAAAAGAGGATTTGTTAAATCTTTAATCAATTTTGTTGGCACAATCATAGCTCTTGTTGTTGCGTGGTTATCATCAGGACCAATAGCTGTTTGGATATATGACCTAACTGCAAGACAAGGACTATATGACAGAATTTATGAGTCAACTGAACTGCAAGGTATTAGTGATGGTATTAGAGAGATATATGATCCGCTTCCTGATTTTGTTAAACAGCTAATGGAAAACGCAGGCGTGAGCGAGCAATACTTACAAACAACAATGAGTGGTTCTTCTGATGTTGTTGCGAATGCAATGGTAGATGCGATAAGTCCTGCTTTTATTGCAATAATAAGTATAGTAGTTTTTGTAATAGTTTTTGCATTGTTATTAGTTTTAGTAACTGCACTTGCTAAACTTGTTACACCGCTTGTTAAAGTGAAATTTGTAGAGCAAGTAGATAAATCTATTGGTGGCGTTTTTGGTGCGTTAATGGGCGTTATAGTTGTATGGATACTAGCTTCGTTCTTGCTTTTCGTATCATTTGCTATTCAACCAGATGGCGTTACTCCTGTTCAAGCTGCAATTGATGATTCACTTTTAGTTAAAGGTGTTACTACAATAAGCCCAATTGACTGGTTAAACTAATTAATACTTTATTAGTTTAGAATTTGAAAAAAGAATATAAATTTAGTGTGTTTCATATATTTATGTGTGACACAAAACAAAGTTTGCAGATATATTTATTAATTTAGCAAGCATATAATAAAATAAAATTACTTGTTAACAAATACCTGCCTTTTAGCTTTTTGCTTGATTTTTTGGTGGGTATTTGTTTATATAGTGATAATGAATTTAAAATACATGTAAAGCCGAATGTTTTTTTGGCAGAATGGAGTTATATAATGATGTGTTCAAGATGCAAAAAACGCCCTGCGATTGTTTTTTTATCTCAAGGAACCGATGGTTCAGTTACGCAGGGAATTTGCTTAGTTTGTGCAAAAGAACTAGGTATTAAACCTGTTAATGATATAATAAAACAACTGGGTATTTCAGACGATATGCTAGATTCGATTTCAGAAGAAATGACAGATTTAGCACCAGCATTTAATTTAGAAAACGATAACGATGGAGAAGAGGACGACGGTTTCTCTTATGGAGGTTCAATGTCATTACCGATAGAGCAAATTTTTGGTGGAAACAAAGATGATAAGACTGACAAAACAGCAGATAAAAATAATGTCACAAGTAAAAAAGAAAACTTCCACAAAACAAAAAGAAAAAACCTACAAAACTTTTGCACAGATTTAACTGCAAAAGCTAGACGTGGCGAGCTTGATAATATTATTGGGCGTGATAAAGAGATTGAAAGAGTGGTACAAATTCTTTCAAGAAGAACTAAGAATAATCCTTGTCTAATAGGTGAGCCTGGTGTTGGTAAAACAGCTATTGCAGAGGGTCTTGCTTTAAGAATTGCTTTTGGTACAGTTCCTACTAAATTAATCGACAAAGAAGTAATGCTTTTAGACTTAACTTCTTTGGTGGCTGGTACACAATTCAGAGGACAGTTCGAAAAAAGAATTAAAGATTTAGTAGACGAAGTTAAACAAGCTGGCAACATAATTTTGTTTGTTGATGAAGTTCACAACTTAGTTGGCGCTGGTGATTCAGAGGGTGGCATGAACGCTGCTAATATTTTAAAACCGGCATTGTCCAGAGGTGAAATTCAAGTAGTTGGCGCTACGACCTTTAATGAATATAGAAAATATATAGAAAAAGACTCAGCTTTGGAGAGACGTTTCCAACCTGTTACAGTAAACGAGCCATCTATTGAAGAGGCTATTGAGATTATAATGGGAATTAAGAACTATTATGAAGCGTATCACAAAGTAAAAGTTAGCGAAAAAATGACTAAAAGAATAGTTACGTTATCTGAGAGATACATTAACGATAGATACCTACCAGATAAAGCTATCGACTTATTAGATGAAGCTTGTACTTGTGCTGCTTTACGCAATAAAGAACTAGATGCGTATGAGATTTTAAACAGCAAGCTTACAAAAGCTAAAACTTTGGAGCAAGTAATGGAAAACTCCGAAGATATGGATTACGAAAAAATTGCTAAAACTAAATACGAGATAACTGTAATGGAAAACGAACTTAACACCATGGATATGGAAAAAGTTTTTGCAAATGTTACAGAAGAAGACTTAGCGTATGTTATTGAACTATGGACTGGTATTCCAGCGTCTAAAATTCAAAAATCAGAGCTAGGCAGATTAAGCAACTTTGAGGGCATTTTAGGCGAAAAAATCATTGGTCAAGACGAAGCTGTTAAGATGACAGCGGCGGCTATCAGAAGAAGCCGTGTTAGGCTTAGCCCTAGAAAACACCCAGCTTCATTTATATTTGTTGGACCTACAGGTACTGGTAAAACTGAGCTTGTACGAGTGCTTTCTAAAGAACTTTTCGACAGCCCAGAGACTTTGATAAGACTTGATATGTCTGAATTTATGGAGAAGCACTCAGTGTCTAAAATCATCGGTTCTCCTCCAGGATATGTAGGATATGACGAGGCTGGTCAGTTAACAGAAAAAGTTAGAAGAAAACCGTATTCTGTAGTTCTGTTTGACGAAATTGAGAAAGCTCACCCAGATGTCATGAACATCTTGCTACAAATTCTTGACGAGGGCAAAATTACTGATGCTCACGGTAAATTAGTTAGCTTTGAAAACACAGTTATCGTTATGACATCAAATGCTGGTAGTAACAGCAAAGAGGGAATTTTAGGGTTCAACAAAACAACTGGAGAGATAAGCAAAGAAAAAGCTATGAAAGGTTTATCTGACTTTTTACGACCTGAGTTTATCAGCCGTATTGACGAAATAGTTGTGTTTAAACCTCTTGATTTAGAGGACTTTAAGAAAATTGCGGCTCTTATGCTGAACGAGTACAAAGGTAGCCTTGATGAAAAAGGTATTAGCCTTGTGTATTCAGATGAAGCATGTGTGTTACTTGCAGAAAAATCTATAAATGGTAAAAGTGGTGCAAGAGATTTAAGAAACAACATTCGAAGAATGGTTGAAGACGAAATTGCACAAATCATAGTAGACAATGGCGAGGAGGCTATCACTGCAATTAGCGTTGATGCAGAGGAAGAAAAAATAACAGTAAAATCATTATAATAAGAAGGGTGTAGGCATGTATTCAATAAAAGAAGTTAAAGAAAATCTGTATTATTTAGGAGTAAACGATAGACGTTTAGAATTGTTTGAGAATTTGTTTCCGATTCCTAACGGAGTAACATATAACTCATACCTGTTAACAGACGAGAAAACAGTTCTGTTTGACACAGTTGACGGAAGCGTAGCAAAACAGTTTAATGAGAACCTAACGGCTGCTCTTAATGGAAGAACATTAGATTACTTAATCGTAAATCACATGGAACCAGACCACAGTGAAACAATTAGAGATATAGTTAAAAATTACCCAGATGTAACAATTGTTGGAAACGCAAAAACAATGCCGATGATTAAAGCGTTTGGTGTAGATGTTAGCAACACTCTAGTGGTTAAGGAAAATGACATTTTAGAAACAGGCACACATAAGCTGACTTTTGTTATGGCACCAATGGTGCACTGGCCAGAAGTTATGGTGACTTACGATATAACAGATAAAGTTTTATTCTCAGCAGATGCATTTGGCACATTTGGTGCATTAGACGGTAGAATTTTTGCTGATGAATATGATTTTGACAGAGATTTTATTGATGATGCTAGAAGATATTACACCAATATAGTTGGAAAATATGGCGCACAAACAAACGGAGTACTTAAAAAAGCTAGTGGTTTAGATATAGAATATATTTGCCCACTGCACGGCCCTGTTTGGCGTAAAGACTTAGGTTATTTTGTAGATAAGCATCAAAAATGGGCGACTTATACACCAGAAAACCCAGATGAAGTTCTAATGGTTTATGGCTCTATGTATGGCAACACTGAAAGTGTGGTTAATGCAGTTGCTATGAAACTTAGCGAGAACGGCAAGAAAGTTAAAATAGTGAACGCTTGCAATACTGATGTAAGTTATTTGGTAGCAGAAGCTTTTAGATGTGGTAACATTGTAATTGCGTCTCCAACTTACAACGCAGGAATTTACCCAGCTATTGATAATTTTATTACTCATATTAAGGATATGAATTTGCAAAACAGAAAAATATACTTAATTGAGAATAGCTCATGGGCACCGATTGCAGCAAAAAAAATGACTGAGGCTGTGTCTACAATGAAAAACACAGAGGTTTTAGCTACACTTAGCATAAAATCTAGCTTGAACGACATTAGTGTTATAGACGATTTTGTTGCTAAATTTTAACAAAGAATTATAATTTTAAGGAGTAGATTTATCTGCTCCTTTTTTCTGTTTTTGTTTGAAAAATGGGTAATAATATGGTAGAATAAGTAAAAGTTATGAAATGAACATATTTGAGAATAATAAAAGCAAAAGCACAAAGGAGAGAATGATGAAACAACCAAGATGGTTTAAGGAGCTTTTTAGAAAGCGTGTGCAAATTATATTTTTTATATTATTGCAAATCATTTTTTTATTATATGGCGTAATTTTGTCTGTTGAGTATTTTAGAATATTGAACTCTATATTTTTAGCGATAGGTATAGCTGTTGCACTTAATGTTATAAGTAAAAGAATAAAGCCAGCTTATAAATTGCTGTGGGTAATTATATTGCTAGCGTTTCCCTTTGGTGGCACAGTAATGTATCTGTTAATCAAAGTACAGAGACCGTCTAAAAAAACAATTAGAAGTTACGAAGATAATAAGTCAAACACTAATAAAAGCTTAGAAAACTCAGAAGCAAGCGAGTTGAAAATAAATGATGATTTTACAGGAATTTCGACATATTTGCAAGATTACTTGAATTATAATGTATATAGTCATACACAGGCGAAATATTTTGCATTAGGAGATTATTCGCTAAAACATATTTTAACAGAGATAAAAAAAGCAGAAAAATGCATATATTTAGAATATTTTATTATAGAGCAAGGCAAAATGTGGGACTCCATTTTAGGTCTACTTAAAGAAAAAGTAAAAGACGGTGTGGACGTTAGGGTGATGTATGATGATATAGGTTGCTTTTTCACGCTGCCTACTCACTATCAACAGATATTAGAAAGTATGGGCATAAAGTGCAAGGTTTTTAACAAGTTTAGCCCTATACTTTCTGCTTTCCAAAATAACAGAGACCATAGAAAAATGCTTGTTATAGACGGTAAAGTTGTTTTTACAGGTGGAATTAACCTAGCTGATGAGTACATTAATGCTTATGAAAAATACGGACACTGGAAAGATAATGTGATTATGCTAAAAGGCGAAATCGCATGGAGTTTTGCCGTGATGTTTAATGAGATGTGGAATTTAGACAGAGCAGTAACAGAGGATTTTTTGCCTGAAAAACCAGTTTTTGACATAAATAACACAAGAGATTTAGCACAACCGTATTTTGACGGACCGATTGACGGAGAAAATGTTGGTGAGCATATTTATAGCCAAATAATCAGCAATGCAAAAGAGTATTTGTATGTAATCACTCCGTATCTTGTTGTTGATGACTCTATGTTGTCTTCGTTAATTTTGGCAGCAAAACGTGGGGTAGATGTTAGAATTATAACTCCGTTTAAATATGATAAACTTTTGGTGCATATCACTACTCGTTCATACTACTATGACTTAATTGAAGCTGGTGTAAAAGTTTATGAATACTCAAAAGGTTTTGCACATTCAAAACTTGTTGTGGCAGATGATAAAATCGGCGTTGTTGGCACTACTAATATGGATTTTAGAAGCTTTTATCTTCACTTTGAGTGTGGAGTGTGCGTGTATGATGACGGAATTATCGCAGATACTAAAAAGGATTTTTTAACTACTCAACATCAGTGCAAACAAATAGAGAAAAAAGAGTTAAAAGTTGGATATATTAAGAGATTAGCACAACAAATTTTGCGAATTTTCGCACCATTGATGTAGGAGAAGCTAAAAAAGCTTAGTTATAAAGAAAGGGGCTATCTATGAAGCTTGCTATAATAGGATCTAGAGGAATAAATATTGATTTAAGCGATTTTCTTGTAGATTTCTATGATATAAAACTAATAATAAGTGGGGGTGCTAAGGGAGTAGATAGCTGTGCCGAAGAGTATGCAAGAAGGATGGGAATTCCAACTAAGATATTTTTGCCTCAGTACGATTTATACGGAAGAGGTGCACCATTGGTACGAAATAAATTGATAGTAGAAGAGGCTGACGAAGTTTTAGCGCTATGGGACGGAAAATCAACAGGAACTATCTACTCATTAAAATATGCTAAGAAATTGGGTAAGAAAATTCACTTATATAAACAAAAAGAAAAAATACAATTTTAATTATTGTCATAATAAACATATATATTAGTAAAATTTTACTAAAATGTCTATTGAACTTGGATTAGTAATATGCTATACTATCCATGTATTTACATGAAACGATTAAGCTGTAAAACAGAATGGAGATAATTATGAAGAAAGCGTTGATTTTTTGGGGTGGTTGGGACGGACACGAACCTACTCTAACTTCTAAGAGATTTGCAAGATTGCTAGAGAAAAATGGTTACGAGACAGAGATTTCTGACACATTAGATTGCCTTTTAGATTTAGATAAACTTATGGGTCTAGATTTAATTGTATCTTGTTGGACAATGGGTGATATTGGCAAAGAACAAATCAATAATATAATTAAAGCAGTTGGATCTGGTGTTGGTCTAGCAGGTTGCCACGGTGGTATGTGTGATTCTTTTAGAAACGACACTCAATGGCAATTTATGACAGGTGGACAATGGGTAAGCCACCCAGGTGGAGACGGAATTGATTACATGGTTAACATCAATCACGGTTCATCACCAATTACAGAGGGGTTAAATGACTTCCCAGTATGTAGTGAGCATTATTATTTACATATTGATCCGTCAATCGAAGTTCTAGCTACTACAAAATTCCCTATAGTAAATTATTATCATATATCTAATAAACCAGTAGACATGCCAGTTGCTTGGACAAAATACTGGGGTAATGGGAGAGTGTTCTATAACGCATTGGGACACCATGATGATGTATTTGACAACAGCCCAAATGCTGAGATTATGATGGAACGTGGAATGTTATGGGCAGGAGACGGCAAACAGTTTGCTATAGACAATGGTTTAACAACAGAACGTTTTGAAAATAAAGCTAAAATGTATTAAGAGAGGGTAAAATTATGACAAATATCGGTATTGTTGGTATTGGTGATATCAGCGGAATTTATCTAAAAAACATTACTAATATGTTTAAAGAAATTCAAATTGTTGCGGTGTGTGACCTTAAAAAAGAAAGAGCACTAAAAGCACAAGAAGACTATAATATTCCTAAAGTTTATGACACTATGGAAGAATTATTTGATGACGCAGAGGTTGATATAGTTCTTAACTTAACTAGACCTTACGAGCATTTTGATGTTACAAAAGCAGCATTGCTAAAAGGCAAACATGTGTATTCAGAAAAACCACTTGGTGCTAGTTTAGAAGAGGGTATAAAACTTGTTGAACTTGCTGAAGAAAAAGGTTTGATGATAGGTGGCGCACCTGATACATTCTTAGGCGCTGGTGTTCAAACTTGCCGTAAGCTTATCGAAGACGGAGTTATTGGTGATGTTGTTGGTTGTGCTGCATTTATGGTATGCCGTGGCCACGAAGGTTGGCACCATGACCCAGAGTTCTACTACAAATACGGTGGTGGACCAATGCTTGATATGGGACCATATTACTTAACTGCGTTGGTTAATATGATAGGCGGAGTTAATAGTGTTTCTGCTGTTGCTAAAACAAGCTTTGAAAAAAGAATTATCACAAGCGAGGAGCACTTTGGTGAGACTATAGATGTTGAAGTTCCTACATATATTACAGGTATTATGAACTTTGATAACAACGTTGTTGGTACAATTTTCACAACATTTGACGTTGTTAATAACGGACAAGCTAGATTTGAGATTTATGGTAGCGAGGGTACTTTGATAGTGCCTGACCCTAACACATTTGGTGGACCGGTTAAAGTGTTACACAGATTAGACAAAGAGCTAAAAGAGATGCCTTTAATGTTTGATTACAAAGAAAACAGCCGTGCTTTAGGTCTTGCTGACATGGCAAAAGCATTGGAGACAGACAGAGCACCTAGAGCGTCTTACAAACAAACTCTACATGTTTTAGAAGTTATGGAAAGCTTTGTAAAAAGCAGTAACGAGAGAAAAACAATTGATATAGAAACTAAATATCAAAAAGAAGCTATTATGAAAATCAACCCACTACCAGGTGTATTAGATTAATTTGCGAATAAAAAGGACAGGTGCATTAATTTGCATCTGTCCTTTTAACAAAAAAAGCAACCACGAGGTAAAGGCCCGTGGCTGCTTAGTTTTAGCTTATTAAATTATTGTTTAATTTAGCTGCAAACTACAGGTGTTTTATCGAAATCGTAGATATTGTCGCCGTAGCAAGCATCGCTATCTGTACCTGGGTTTGATGTGTACATTGTTTGGTCTAAGTTTAGTCCTTCGATTGTTGGGTTTGTCCATGTTTTTTTCATTGTTGTTTTCTCCTAAAAATTTATATTTTACTTTACAGAGATAATTCATAGTTTCTCTTTAGTACGTTCATAATTATAACACAAACTGTGAATAAATCAAGAAATCTAACAGAATTGTTAGAAAAAATATGAAGTAAATATTAAATATTGATTAAATTGATGTTAATTTACAATCTAATATGTGAAATTATTAATAAAAATATATACAATATCTAAATATGTGAATAAAATATGAATATTAAAAACACTAGAAATGTTTGTTATAAATTCAAAATAAGAATAATAACTATCGATTTTTACTATTGAATATAAAATATTATTGTAATATAATGATAAGTAAAGATATTAGTTAAAGAAAGGTGAAAATTATGAAAAGTAGATTTTTTGTGTTTTTGTTACTGTCGGTGATAATTTTGTTAACAGCGTGTAGTTCACAAAGTGAGCAAACAGGAGATGTGAGCGAAACAGAAAATGGTACTGGTTTTTTTGGTCTAGGTGGAGACAGTGACGAAGAAATCGAGGACGAGATTGAAGACTACCCATTTTTTGCCGAGTCTTTAGAAAATATCGAAGATACTGTCTCTATTAAATATATAGATGACGGTGTACACATTGATTTTACAGGTAGCAACGAATTTGGAGACGGCTATGCGTTTATTCCAAACACGACTTTAATAACTGGAACAGCTGATTATTTTGAAAAAGATAATAGCAACTCTAGTTCGTCACAGATTTATGTTTATGAGGGAATGAGCGACTTGATAATTTCTTCAACTGACATTGACCCTCATATTAATGGTATAGCGTATGACAGAGATTATTCGAGAGTATATCCATACTCTTATTCATATATCACATCTAGAGCACCTAAACTCTGGATTGCTGAGGGTGCAGAAATAGAAAATATTGAAACTGGTGATGTAGAAGAGATTGAAGGTGCACTGACAGAAATGACTACAGTGTACCGAGATGATGAACTTATTATAGAGATAACTGGTACTGGCGAGACTACTGTGATTGATAATTTATCTGCTACCTTAACAGGAGTATATCTTTTAAAAGGTAGCAATGGCGAGTATGATATAGAAATACTTATGGATAGAAGTCAGGGTGGAATAGTAATGGTCACGCTTATATCTGAAAGAGAGAAGACTAAATTTGAATTCAAGTATGAAGACATATCTTATGAAACAGATTATGAATACAGCACTAATCCTCCAACAGGTGTAGGCTTAGAAGTAGTTTATAATCAAGCAGAATATGATGTGCCTGAATTTAAGTGGGGTATTTCTGATTATAGCAAAGATTGGTATTATTGTAAGCTACAAGTTAAAATACAAGACGGAATTTGGTACACGATTCCTTACGGAATAAGCCAAAATTATGATGAGAAGTATGTGTTGCAATTAAATCGATTTGTTGAGGATGCAAAAGAATTTGAAGATGTAACGATAGAAAAAATAACCGAAGCAAGAGTAGCGTTTTTTCCTGCAAATGTAGAAATAGATTTTGAGAGCTACAACTTTACTAAAGGTGAAGATTGGATTGAATGTGATATATCATACAATACCAATTACGATGACACAGAATTAGTTATAGAAAGAACTAGTGGAATGGAAGAATTTTATGATAATTACAATCTAGCTTATTACAAGATATATGATTTAATTCCATTTGCGAAATATGATTTTTCAGCCGAAATAGATGGTTCTGGCAATAGTTCGATAGGAGTAACTGATGAAGAAGGTAGTTATGAGATATATGATTACGACAGCGACGCAAGTGGTACAGAAGAAGAGTGGGAATTTGGTTTTTCAAATCAGTCTACTGGAAAAATAGTAAGCGATGTAATAGAATATGTATTATCAGCTCACATTGTAGAAATCGGTGAAGAAGAAAACGGTGTAACTCCATATTCAGTTACAAAGCACGTGCATACCAATTTTTACTTAAACACCGACAATGTAGATGTAGACGGATTAGAGGAAATGGTAGAAATAAATACTGAAAATGATTCAGAAGTTTCAAATATATTAACTTCTATACAAAATAGGAGAGATACTATTGAAGTTCGTTATGAAGATGACTTAGTTTATCTCGATTTTACTGGAAGTAATATATTCGGAGACGGCTATGCAGTTATCCCTAATTCTAGCGTGATTATAAACTCAGTAGCTCCGTTTTATCCAGATGATGACAGCATAGATAGCATGGGAGAAGTTCTTGTTAATTTGGATATGGTTAATTATGATAATATAAAAATATTTTTTGAGGACGATATTTCAAATTATGTTGAATATCAAGTGAGCGAAGAATGGAGAGAAGCTATGGATAAAGAATTTGTGGGCGAAGAGGGTGTAAGCCAAAGTTGGAGTGCCACAAAAGCTAATATAATCACAGGTGAAAACACTGAGAACGAAAGTATTGATGAAATTATAGACGTTTCAGGAATATCTGCTACTAGTGTATCTCAAAATGGTGAAATTCACTTTAATATTAATGGAATAGATGACTATATGCCTCATAGCGAAGCGATTTTTACAGGATATAATAGGTATAGTTATTTATTCGAAAAAGGCTCTTTAGGCACTGATTACATCTCTATACCGTTCTACGCATACTTTGAGAACGACGTTTTAATCGTAGAGATTAATTATTACTCAAGAAAACTTATTATTGAGTTTGAAAAATAAAAAAGCGGTGTGACGATAATTTTCGTCACACCATTTGTTTTATGGTAAAATATTGCCAGCTGACATATATAGGCTATACCATTCTTCTCTAGTTAAATTAACATTAGAACCATTTACGATTTCTTCTAATCGTTCACACTTTGTAGTTCCTGCAATAACTTGCATGTTAGCAGGGTGTCTTAAAATCCATGCTGTTGCAATTCCAGTCGCAGTAACACCGTATTTTTCTGCTAGCTCTTCAAGTTTTTGGTTAAGCTCTTTGTACTCGTCATTACCTAGGAAAACGCCTCTCCAACCAGACATTTGGAATGGTGACCATGCTTGGATAGTAATGTCATTAACTCTGCAATAATCAAGAACCTCTCCGTCTCTGTCACTTGCACCAGCAGTTTGCATGTTAGCCTCAAAACCTGATGTAATCATGCCAGCGTGTGCTAAACCAAATTGAAGCTGGTTTACAAGAATAGGTTGCTTAACCTCTTTTTTTAACAGCTCTATTTGCATTGGTCTGTGGTTTGATACACCAAAATGCTTAACTTTTCCACTTGCTTGCAAGCTGTCAAAAGCCTCTGCAACTTCGCTAGGTTCAACCAGTGTATCAGGTCTGTGAAGCACTAGCAAATCTAGGTATTCTGTGTTAAGTCTTTTTAGAATACCGTCAACTGAACTCACAATGTATTCTTTAGAGAAATCGAACATCTTGCCAGGTACGATTCCACATTTTGATTGAATTGTGATAGACTCTCTTAAAGACGGTTTTTTAGCTAACAGTTTACCGAATTGTTCTTCACAACTACCAGCACCGTAAATATCAGCGTGTTCAAAAAAGTTTGCGCCTAATTCAATAGCTTTGTCTACTAGTTCCTCTGTTTGTTTGTCGTCAAGCTCTTTTAATCTCATGCAACCTAACACAACGTTTGGTAACATTAGTTCACTTGTTCCTAATTTAATTTTTTTCACCATAATCCTCCGAAATTTATTTCTTCATAGCAACGTTATCTTCACCAAGCAGTGATTTTAAATTGCTAATAAGTATATCACTAACGTCAACTTTATAAGCTGACGGAGCTTTAACAAGTTTTTTCTCGCTGTCAAAATATATAAACAGCTCAGTGCTTCCATTGTGTTTAGATGTTATATCTAAAGCAAGTTGATACGCTTTTTTGTCGAGAACTTTTATATACAATCCACTTTTGTTTTGAGACTTAACACTCTCTAACTCTTTCTCCGCTTCAACAAAATAATCGCTAATAAGCTTTGCATCTTTTTCTTCTGTAAAACTAAGTCTACCATGAATTTTAAGCTCAGAGCCCTCAAAAAGTAGCGTGGAATATCTCTCGTAAACCTGTGGAAAAACTATGACTTCCATTCCATCATACATATCTTCTACTGTGATAAACGCCATTGTAGCACCATTTCTGCTTTGTTTTTTCTTAACAGATGTCACAACAGCCATTAAATCTACATACATATTGTCAGAATATATCGTGTCTTCTTCTTTAGCACAAGCATGAATTAAGTCAATCCTTGCACATCGCCCACTCTCATACCATTTTTTGAAGCCCATCATAGGGTGGCCAGACAAATAAAGTCCTGTGACTTCTTTTTCCATAAGGAACTTTTGTCTGTCTTCGTAATCATCAAGCTTTTGTAAAGTGGTAGAGCTAGTCTCCTGTGGTACTGTGTCAAAAAATCCAATTTGACCCTCAATATTTTTGCGTTTGTCACTCTCTAACGCATCGATTAACGAGCCTAAACCCATAAGCATTTCACGGCGATTATTAGATAAATTATCTATAGCACCAGCTTTAATAAGGCTTTCAATTGCTCTTTTGTTAAGGTCCTTGCCTTGCATTCTTTTGCAAAAATCTTCAAAATTCACAAATGAACCGTTAAGGCTTCGTTCTTCCTCTAAGTTTTGAATAACTGCTCTGCCAAGATTTTTTATAGCAAGCAAGCCATAACGAATATCATTACCTTGCACTGTGAACTTTGAGTTACTATGGTTGATATGTGGAGGCAAAACAGCAATGTTCAGTCTTTTACATTCTTCCAAATACACTGCAACTTTAGACGATGTACCTAGCACACTTGTGAGCAATGCAGAAAGATATTCTTTTGGGAAGTGGTACTTCATATATGCTGTTTGGTATGCCACAACAGCATAAGCAGCTGCATGACTTTTGTTAAATGCATACGCCGCAAAGTTTTCCATCTCAGCAAAAACTTGCGCTGCAATTTCAGCACTAACACCACGTCTAACGCAACCCTCAACAGCGATTGTTCCGTCCTCGTTTTCTTCGCCATATATAAAAGTTTTGCGTTCTTTTTCCATAACGTCAAACTTCTTTTTAGACATAGCACGTCTAACAATATCAGCTCGACCGAGTGAATAACCAGCAAGCTCTCTGAATATTGTCATAACTTGCTCTTGATAAATTATACAGCCGTAAGTAACGTCCAAAATCTTAGAAAGTCGCTCATGTTTATATACAATTTTATCTGGATTATGTCGGTTTTCGATATAAGTATCGATAAACTGCATAGGGCCAGGACGATACAGCGAGATAACAGCGATTAAGTCCTCTAAACAATCAGGTCTAAGTCGCATGATTGTCCTAGTCATACCAGCAGACTCAAACTGGAACACTCCTTGCGTGTGCCCCTCAGTCATCATGTCAAAAATCGCTTTGTCATCATGAGGTATGTTATCTATGTTAAAATCGGGTTGGTATTCGTGAATAAGTTTAACAGCGTTGTCGATAACAGAAAGGTTTCTAAGCCCCAAAAAGTCCATTTTAAGAAGCCCTAGTTCTTCTATAGTAACCATTGTGAACTGCGTTACGGTACTCTCATCATTTTTTGCAAGAGGTACATAAGTGTCTACAGGTTTATCTGTGATAACAACACCAGCTGCGTGGGTAGAGGAGTGTCTAGGCATACCCTCAATCTTCATAGCCATGTCTAAAAGCTCTTTAATGCTATCGTCACTATCATATTTTGCCTTGAGTTCTGCCTCTTGTTTTAAAGCTTTTTCTATAGTCATTCCAAGTGGCATGGACGGCACAAGTTTTGCGACTTGGTCTACCACGTTATATGGAATTGCAAGTGCTCTGCCAACATCACGTATCGCAAGCCTTGCTGCCATAGTACCAAATGTGATAATCTGCGCAACGTGGTCGTGGCCATATTTTTTTGTAACATAGTCGATAATCTCTTGTCGTCTCTCGTCACTAAAATCTATGTCGAAGTCAGGCATACTCACACGTTCAGGGTTCAAAAATCTCTCAAAAATCAGATCATATTTAAGTGGATCAACACCAGTTATTCCCACACAATAAGCTGCAATACTACCAACACCTGAACCTCTACCAGGGCCAACTGGGATATTTAAAGACTTAGCATGTCGTATAAAATCATACACGATTAGATAGTAGTTAGTGTAACCCATAGAGTTTATCATGTTAATTTCATAATCTAGTCGCTCTACAATAGCTTTGTCTGGGTTGTCTCCATAGTATTTTTTTAAGCCGTCATAACAAAGCTTTTTAAAGAAATCAAAGTTATCGCTTCCGTCAGGTGTGTCAAATCTAGGCAATTTAGTCTCGCCAAAAGTGAAGTCTAAATTACATCTGTCTGCTATTATTTGAGTGTTCTCAATAGCCTGTGGAATATTAGGGAAGAGCTTACGCATTTCTTCTTCCGACTTAACATAAAACTGGTCAGAACCAAACTCTAGCACATCATCATTAACAGTTTTGTTAGTCTGAATACATATTAAAACTTTGTGCATTTTAGTGTCTTCTTCTTCAATATAATGGCAGTCATTAGTTGCAACAAGGGGAATACCAGTTTCTTCTGAAAGCCTAATTATATCAGGGTTTATGCGCTGTTGGTCGAAAAGTCCGTGGTCTTGAATTTCAAGATAATAATTATCTTTACCAAAAATATTAACATGCCTTAAAGCGCATCTTTTAGCGCCTTCGAAATCATTTTGCATAAGAAGTTGTTGAACCTCACCAGCAAGACAAGCACTAAGTGCAATTAAGCCCTCGCTGTGCTCTTGCAATAGTTCGTAATCTACACGTGGTCTACCATAAAAACCCTCTGTGAAAGCAGTGGATACCATAGAAATCAGATTTCTATAACCTGTTTCGTTTTCGCAAAGTAAAATAAGATGTCGGCTACCTCTGTCGGTAGGGTGAACTTTATCAAAGCGAGTTCGTTTAGCAACATAAACCTCACAACCAATAATAGGTTTAATTCCTTTTTTCTTAGCAGCTTTATAAAAATCTATCGTGCCAAACATAACGCCGTGGTCTGTCATTGCAACAGCAGTTTGACCGAGAGATTTAACTCGGTCTAGCATTTTTTCTATTCTACAAGCTCCGTCAAGCAAGCTGTATTCGGTGTGTAAGTGCAAGTGTGCAAAAGCCATTTTGTTATCCTTTATTTATAAATTAATTTAAAAAAGTGCTCTGTGAAAATAAATTCTTCATCATTTTGTCCCCACTGAACTACAATTCGTACAATGTACTCTCCACTGTTTTCAGAGTGTATGAAATGTGGTTGATTTTCATAGACCACGTTGTAGTCTAAATCGTACATACTAAACTCTAGATTATCGGAATAATCTTCTGAATATTTTACGATAATCCCACCGTCGCCTACCTCTAGTGTCTCTAGTGTATCTGCAATCTGAGCTATATCTAGTGGGGGGTAGTCGCTCTTTGTAGTGCCGTCTGTTGTTTTAAGCAAATTCTCTGTCGTGTTTATTAAAACAGAGTTAGACTCCACGCTTACATCACCCTCTTTAATTGGTTGATTTAAAAATAGCATGAGGGCTATAACTACTGCGATTAAAGCAGTAAATGATAGTGCTAGAAAAGCTATATATTGTTTTTTTGTCATTTTAAAGTCTCCGATAATTTAATTAGTTTGTTGAATTTATGGTTAGCTGCACTTCTGCTAATACCCATTTTTTGAGCAATTTTTGCAAGGCTTAGAGTAGGGTTTTGAAGCCTAATGTAGCCAATCTCTTGTAAATCTGCTGGTAATGTATTGAGCACACCACGGTCAAACAAGTCTGCAATTGCAACGGTTTGTTTAACAGAGGCGCTATAGGTTTTGTCAAGATTAGCAGTCTCGAAATTTGCTATCCTGTTAATGTTGCCAAGCTCTTCTTTGTACATTCTCTCTTGCATAATTTGCATTGATGCATTTGTAGCACCTGTGAAAGCCAAGAAATTTTCAAGATGTTCACTGGATTTTACATATAAAATAAAGTGGTCTTTTTTAAAAACAGTTTTAAAGTCAATACCACTGATTTTTTCGATATATTCAGCCAAACCCTCACAGTAATTATCTTTATTAAAAGCTAGCTCTAATTTATACTGTTTTTTTGGGTCGGATATATTTCCACATGCCAAAAATAAGCCTCTTAAAAAGGCTTTGAAACAACATGTGTTTTCTATATTGATGTAGTTAATTTCATTTTCTGTTTGGTTAAAGTAAACCATAGCTTGCCTGAATGTATCGTCTCCTACAAGGCTAAACAAGCTGGTTTTTCCTCTTGTTTTTTCAATATTTGCAATAAACATGCCATGCAATGCAATCTCATTGCTAAGTCTGTTTAGCATTAATCTGTTTTCTATAGGTGTTTGTCCACCATTTATAAAATACTTGCTGAAATAAAGCAAAGAGTATATCTCTGCTTTTTTGCAACAAGTATTTCTATTTTCTATTTTACTTAATTCTAATTTAGAAGAAAGTGAAAAGCTTTGGATTTGCATTTTTGTCATTTATTTATATCTCTATGTGTTACAGACACATGAACATCGTTTTTCTTTAAATGGTCGTGAATGAATTGCGCAAACGCAACAGAGCGATGATGACCACCTGTGCAACCAATTGATACTACCAACTGGCTTTTTCCCTCTGTTTGATATAGAGGAATAATATAGTCTAGCATGTCTATAATTCTATCTCTAAAACCTATGCTGTGTGGGTTTTCCATAACAAAGTCATACACAGGTCTATCAAGCCCAGTTTGTGGGCGTAATTCTTCTACATAAAAAGGGTTTGTTAAACAGCGTACATCAAAAAGTAAGTCAGATTCAAGTGGCATACCGTGTTTAAAACCAAAGCTTACACAGTGAACAGCCAAACTCTGTTTAACATCACGCAAGAATAGGCTCACTATTCTCTCTTTCATTGCCTGAGCTTTTATGTTAGAAGTATCCACTACGTAATCAGCCTTGGTTTTCACTGCTTCAAGCATTTCACGCTCTAACATAACAGCTTTTTGCAAAGATCCATTTACAGAGTTCACAAGTGGGTGTTTTCTGCGTGTTTCTTGGTATCTGTTAACAAGCACAGAGTCAGAAGCATCTAAAAACAAAATTTTATACTCTCTGCCTTGTGATTTCAGTGTAGCTAGAGCATCAAAGAAAGATTTAAACAGTTCACCACCACGTGTGTCTGTCACCACAGCTAATTTTTGTGGCAAAGCCTCTGATTTTACGCACATATCATAGAAAATAGGTATCATAGTAGGTGGCAAATTATCTATACAATAAAAACCTATATCTTCCATAGCATCAATAGCCTTAGATTTACCAGCACCTGAAAGTCCTGTAACAATAATAAACTCCATTATAATTCTCCTATGATTTTAACTTCACATTCTAGCTGTACGCCTTTTTCTGTGTAAACTTTTTCTTTTACTTTTTCTATCAAGGTTAAAATATCAGCACAAGTAGCATTACCTTTGTTAATAACAAAACCAGCGTGTTTCTCGCTAACTTCAGCATCATTAACGCTAAAGCCTTTCAAACCACATTCCTCAATCAATCCACCTGCAAAATAACCAACTGGTCTTTTAAAAGTAGAACCAGCACTAGGATAATTTAGAGGTTGCTTAGATTTTCTTCGTTGCATAAGGTCTTCCATAGTTTTAGCTATTTCATCACTATTTGCCTTAATTAAGTTCATTGTGGCACTAGTTACGATATAATTTTTGTCAGAATAATAACTGTGTCGGTAAGCAAAATCTAGCTCCTCGGCTTGGATAGTCTCTATTTCACCTAATGAATTTACATGGCTACACTGGGTAATCACGTCTTTCATCTCGCCACCATACGCGCCGGCGTTCATATAAACTGCTCCACCTAAAAGCCCTGGTATTCCGTGAGCAAACTCCAAACCAGTTAGTCTGTGGTTTTTTGCAAATACACTTAAAGCAGATAAAGAAACACCAGTGCCACAAGTTATTTCAGTATCGCTTGTTAGCTCTATTCTTGTGAAATCGCCCTCTAAAGATATAACAACAGCACGAATGCCTTTATCTGTTACTAAGATATTAGAACCCTTACCCCAAATATAATAAGGGACATTGTTTTTGTTTAAAAACTGCACTAAACTAGAAAGTTCGCTTTCAGTTTTAACTTTAACAAATCTATCTGCACTTCCTCCGATTTTAAAACTGGTATGCTTTTTCATACTCTCGTTTTTTATGTAATCGCAATTAATGCTATCCAAAAAATTATCGACTAAAGTGTAGCCCATTCTGTCCTCCAAAATATTATTTTCTATTGTTTAAATAATTGGTATGAGTATTCATATACTCGTTAAATCTGTCTATATTTGCATTCACAATTAACTCCTCAGGAAAATCAATGTCCTCTAACATTTGTAATGCTTTTGTGTGTTCTCCAACATAAGTGTGGTAATGTGCATCAGAACTCACAATTACTGGTACTTCGTACTTTTTGCAAAGCAAAGCGATTTCCTTGCAGTTAGAAGCACTGTCTGCTCTAACTTGGAAAGTATGAGAGTTAATCTCAACTAGCTTATTGTGCTTTTTAAATTCTGGTATAACCTTTTCGTAATCGTATTTATAAAAAGGAGTGCCACTGTGGCCTATGATATTAACCAATGGATTTTTGCAGAGGTTAAGATACATAGTAGTGCAAGCTTCAACACTTACATCTTCTGGATTTTTTGTAGAGATATAATGTGCAGAAGCTATAACGTAGTCTAAGTTGTAATTAGGGCTTAAATCTAAATTGCCCTCAAAATCAATTATATTAGCTTCAATACCAATGTATATTTTAACGCCAAGCTCCTCTTTAGGTAAAACACGTAGGTTTTCAAAAAACAAAGGGCCTGGGTGACCTGCAAGTGCGTTGCCGTGGTCAGAAAAACCAATTGCATACAAGCCTTTGTCGGCTGCTGCTTTTACCATTTCGTGAACTGTGCTATATGCGTGAGTAGACGCTATAGTATGAGTATGAATATCTGCTATCGTTTTATACATTGCTATCTCCTTAAATTATATGTCTAAATCTCTTTTAATATCTTCAGCAGGCATTAAAGATGCATCAACACCTAAGTTAGCTAATAACTCATGTGCAGCATTATAGCCCATTTTCTTTTGTCTGTTGTTCATAGCAGCTACCTCGATTATAACGGCTAAGTTTCTACCAGGTTTAACAGGTATAGTCATAACAGGAACTCTAAGACCTAAAATCTCTGTGTATTCGTTATCAATACCCATTCTGTCATATATTTTTGTGCTATCCCAAATCTCTAGATTAATAATCATGTCGATTTTCTCTTGCAATTTAACAGCGCCCATACCAAAGATACGACGTGCGTTAATCATGCCAACACCACGAAGCTCTATGAAGTATCTAATATTATCAGGTGCTTGTCCTACAAGAGTTTTGTTAGATACACGGCGAATTTCAACAGCATCGTCAGCTATAAGTCTGTGACCTCTTTTGATAACCTCAATAGCTGTCTCACTTTTACCAACACCACTGTCACCAACAAGCAAAATACCCTCACCATAAACTTCAACCAAAACACCGTGTCTTGTAATTCTAGGTGCTAACTCAACGTTTAAAAGAGTAACCAAAGAAGCCACAATATTAGATGTAGCATCTTCTGATACTAAGAAAGGAACTTCGTATTTTTTTGCATATTCAAGCATCATAACGTGGTCTTCTAAACCTCTAGCAATAATTACAGCAGGTGGTTTAGCAGCAAAAAACGCATCTAGCCTTGCTCTTCTTGTGTTTTCGTCAAGGCATTCAAGCATAGATACCTCACCCATGCCAAGTATGTTAATTCTTGTGTTATCGAAATGCTCAAAAAATCCGTTTAACTCAATACCTGGTCTATTCACCTCTCTTGAAGTAATAAGGATTTTATCTGCTTCTTCTGGTAGGAACAAAGCATCTAATAAAAGGTCTTTAATTATTTTTGATAGTTGAATAGTGTAAGTAGTTGACATAAACACACATTCCTTTCAATTTTTATATACTTTTTGGGATTTTTACATTATCACTTTGATTATACTATAAATTTAGCGAAAAATAAAGATAAATTTTTAGAAAGTTATTAAAACATATATTGAAAAAAACACATACTAGTGTTATTATGTATAGAGTTTAAGTAGAATTTATGAGGTAATTTATGGCTAAGAAAATTTATTGTGTTAAAATTGGCAAAAAAACAGGCAAGTTTTACACTTGGGACGACTGCAAAGCTCAGGTAGTGGGTTTTAAAGGCGCGATATATAAAAGTTTTTTAACAGAGGCAGAGGCTGACACTTATTTAAGTGGTGGCGAAGTTAAAATGCAAATTGACGACAGCGAAAAAGCGATTTCTTACGTTGACGGAAGCTATAAAAAATCTACAGGTGAATTTTCTTGTGGAGCTGTAATTTTTTATAAAGGAAAAGAAGAACATATAAGCAAGAAATATGATGATGCAAACTTAGCAGAGATGAACAACGTAGCAGGTGAGCTTATGGGCAGTGTTGAAGTTATTAGATACTGCTTGAAACACGAGATTAAAGCTGTGGTAATTCACCATGATTACGAGGGTATAGCTAGGTGGGCACAGGGTGAATGGAAAGCCAACAAAAAAGGCACTATAGCGTATAAAAATTACATGGATAAAATCAAAAAAGATATTCACGTTGAATTTGTTAAAGTTAAGGGACATTCAGGGGATAAATACAACGATTTAGCAGATAAACTAGCAAAGGAAGCACTTGGAATATGAGCGATAAGAAATTACATGGACAAGATTTAGTTCTTAGAATGGGTATTATTCTGCTAGAAAATGGTGCAGAAATTAACAGAGTGTTTGAAACTATGAAAAGAGTGTCTGATAAATTAGGTGTTAAAGATTTTAATGCTTTTGTGCTAACAAATTCAATTTTTTTAAATGGTACTCACGGAGATAATAATTTTGCAAGAGTAAAATTTTTACCTTCTTATGCTATAAACTTTAAGAAAATTTGTGGAGTAAATCAATTATCTAGAGATATTTGCAAAGGCGATGTTACAGAAGATGAAATTGAAGATAAGCTTGCAGAAATTGAGAGCATTAAACCTAGCCACTTGATAAAAAGAACACTTGCTTGTGCTGTTGGTTGTGGAGCATTTTGTTATATGGCTGGTGGCGCATTGTTAGATTGTGTTGCTGCTATGATTATAGGTCTTGTGTTAGAGTTGTTTCTAGACTACACACAAAATCACAAAGTATCTAAGTTTATAATAACCTTGATTGCCAGTGGTATATCTGCGTTGTTGGCTGTTATATTAATGGAAATCGGAATAGGTGTAGGGCTTGGTATGATAATCACAGGGGCTATTATTCGATTAGTTCCCGGAATTGCCTTGACAATGTCTATATCGGACTTTTTTAACAGTGATTTTTTAAGTGGTACAATTCGTATGGTTGATGCCGTTATGACTGGTGGTTGTATTGGAATTGGCGTAGGCGCAGTTATATCTATATTTAACATGATTACAGGGAGTGTGCTACTATGACTTTTTTAACTGAATTGCTTGGAATGATGATAGCTTCTTTTATAGCTTGCACCACTTTTTCAGCACTTTACCATTGTCCTAAAAATCAAGTGAAGTTTGCAGGTATAGTAGGTGTTTTTGGCTGGGCAATTTATATCACTCTCACATATTTTGGCTTAGACACTGTTATGTCTTCATTCTTTGCGTGTATAGGTCTATGTGTTTTTGCAAGAGTGTTATCTTATGCAAGAAAAGCACCAGTTATGGTGTTTTTGATAATTGGAGTATGGCCGATAGTACCTGGTACTATGATATATAATGTAGGGTACAACGTGTTTATGGGGTATACTGACAGAGCAGCTGCAATAGGGTATGAAACACTACAAATTGCAGTGGCATTAGCACTTGGAATGGGTATAGTGTTATCTCTACCTGGTGGACTTTTCTGTTACAGAAAAAAGGAGACTAAATGAAAAAAACGATAATTATAAGTAAAAACGATAGTGGTCAAAGATTAGATAAATTTATGGTTAAAAACTTTCCGTCTTTGCCTAGCAACATTTTATATAAAGCTATAAGAAAAAAAGATGTTAAGATAAACGGAAAAAGGTGCGAAGCAAAAGATAAATTAATCGAAAAAGATGAGCTTTACATGTTTTTACCAGAAGAGTTTTTGGAGCAAAAAGCAAAAGACTACGACTTTTTGAAAGCTCCGTTAAAGCTTGGCATAATTTATGAAGACGAAAATATAATGATATTAGACAAAAAAGCTGGATTGCTTGTTCACCCAGACGAAAATTATCATTTTGACTCATTAATCGCTAGAGTTCATCACTATCTATATAAAAAAGAGCAGTATAACCCAGAGAACGAAAATACTTTTGCACCAGCTTTAATAAATAGAATAGACAGAAATACAGCTGGCATAGTTATGGCGGCGAAAAACGCAGATACACTAAGAATAATGAACCAAAAGATTAAGGATAGAGAGGTAGATAAGTTTTACTTGTGTGCTGTTAGTGGCGTACTTAAAGTAAAAGAACAGCTTTTGAAAGATTATCTAACTAAAAACGAGAAACAAAACAGAGTGTACATAAGCGATAAACCTGATAAAAACAGTAAAACAATACTCACAAAATACAAAGTGTTAAAAGAGAAAAAAGATAAATCCTTGCTTGAAGTAGAGCTTCTAACAGGAAGAACACACCAAATTAGAGCACATTTAGCAAGCATAGGTCACCCACTACTAGGTGACGGAAAATACGGCACTAACAAAATAAATAAACCATTAGGCTTAAAGTATCAAGCATTACATTCATATAAATTAGTTTTTAATTTTACTACTGACAGCGGTATTTTGGACTATTTAAATGGTAAAGAGTTTGTATCACACGACACTTGGTTCGATTATATGTTTGAATAACTATACGTATTTCACGAGTATTAAGTGCAAAGACGTGTATTTATTAAGTATTTATACAAAAATAAGTGTATATACATAAAATTCTTGACTTATACTATAAAAAAGCATATAATCATTAGAATGTAGATTATTTAATAGATAATAAAATGTATATATAAAGGTGGAGAGAGAAATGTCTGAAAAACAAATATTTTTAACTATCGAAGGTAAAGAAGCTCTAGAACTTGAACTTCAACAATTAGTATCTGTAGGCAGAAAAGAAGCAGCTGAAAAACTAAAAGTTGCTAGATCTTTCGGAGATTTATCTGAGAATAGCGAATACGACGAAGCTAAAAATGACCAAGCTATTTTGGAAGCAAGAATTGCTGACTTAGAAGTAATGCTTAAAAAAGCTGTTGTTGTTAACAAAGATGAACTAGACCTAGACACTGTAAACGTAGGTTCTATTGTTAAAGTAGAAGTTACTACAGCGCAAGGTAACAAAATGGAGAGAACACTTCATATCGTAGGTTCTAACGAAGCAGAGCCTTGGAACGATAAAATATCAGATGAAAGTGCTGTTGGTAAAGCACTTTATGCACAACACGTAGGTACATCAGCAAATGTTGAGACACCAGCAGGAACTGTAACATATACTATACTTGCAATTTCAAGATAAAGTATAGTGGCGAAAGGAAATTAAAATGAGCGAGCAAATGCAAAACGAAACACTAGAGTTAAAAGAAATTCTTCAAATTAGACGTGATAAACTGAAAAATCTTTCAGACTCAGGCAAAAACCCTTACGAAGTAACAAAATTTGATGTTACACATTACACAAAAGACATAGTTGATAATTTTAATGACGATGCAGAGGAAAAAGAGTTCGTAAGTATCGCTGGTAGAATTATGAGCCGTCGTGATATGGGTAAGGCTGCGTTTTTAGATTTAAGAGATACATCTGGCAGAATTCAACTTTATGTTAAAATAGATATTTTAGGCGAAGAGAAATTCAAAGAGTTTTTCTCAAACGTTGATATTGGTGACATTATCGGCGTTAAAGGTGATGTTTTTAGAACAAAAAGAGGCGAAATCTCTGTAAATGTTAAAGATATAGAGATTATCTCTAAATCACTTCTTCCATTACCAGAAAAATATCACGGCTTAAAAGATGTTGATTCAAGATACCGCCAAAGATATTTAGATTTAATTATGAACCCAGATGTTAAAGAGACATTCAAAAAGAGATCACAAATAATTAAAGAAATAAGAAACTTCTTAGATGACCAAGGATTTATGGAGGTAGAGACATCTGTTTTACATTCACAAGCAGGTGGTGCTTCTGCAAGACCATTTATCACTCATCACAACGCTTTAGATATTCCGTTATACATGCGTATCGCTCTTGAACTTCACTTAAAAAGACTGATTGTTGGTGGTTTTGATAAAGTTTATGAGATAGGCAGAGTTTTCAGAAACGAGGGTATGGATACTACTCATAACCCAGAGTTCACAATGATGGAACTTTACCAAGCATATACAGATTACGAAGGCATGATGAACCTAACTGAAAGCTTGATTAGAGAAGTTGCTAAAAAAGTTTGTGGTTCTGCTCAAATTATATATAACGATGTTGAAATCGACTTAGAGAAACCATTCGAGAGAATTTCTATGGTTGATGCTGTTAAAAAATACAGTGGTGTAGATTTTAACGAGGTTAACGATATTGAACAAGCTAGAGCACTAGCAAAAGAGCATCATATTGAGTTTGAGACAAGACACAAAAAAGGTGAAATTATCAACTTGTTCTTCGAGAAATATGCAGAAGAAAAATTAATTCAACCTACTTTTGTTACAGGGCACCCAACTGACATTAGCCCTCTTGCAAAAAAATGCAAAGATAACAGTGAATATACAGAGCGTTTCGAGCTTTTCATTATGTGCAAAGAATATTGCAACGCATTTAGTGAGCTTAACGACCCAATTGACCAAAGAGAGAGATTTGAGGCTCAAGCACTGGCGAAGGCACAAGGCGACGAAGAAGCTTGTGAAGTTGATGAAGACTTCCTAACAGCTTTAGAATACGCACTTCCTCCAACAGGTGGTTTAGGTATCGGTGTTGATAGATTAGTTATGTTATTAACTAACTCAATCAGTATCAGAGACGTATTATTATTCCCAACTATGAAACCACAAGGCGGACAAATATAAAAACTTACACCCTATGTTAGACATTAGTTTTTCATAGGGTGTTGTGTATAATAAGGAAGAAAATTATGAAAACACCGAACTTAGAGAGCGAAAGAATTATATTAAGACCACTTAAAATAAATGATGCACAAGAAGTTTTTGAGAACTGGACAAACGACAGCGAAGTTGCGAAGTTTATGCGTTGGAGCGTGCATAAAGATATTAGCGACACGGTTGAATGGGTGAAAACAGAAGAAGAAAATGTAGACGGAGACAATTACAACTGGGGATTTGTGCTAAAATCTACTGGTAAAATCTTTGGTAGTGGTGGTTTTCACTACAAAAAAGAGCATGAAGTTTACGAGTTAGGTTACAATATAATGAGAGACGAATGGGGGAAAGGCTTGACGACAGAAGCGTGTATCCCGATGCTAGAATTTGCAAAAAATGTGCTGAAAGTAAAAAAGATATTTTGTTGCCATGCAGTAGATAATTTAGGGTCAGAAAATATAATTAACAAGCTAGGTTTTATCTTTACAGGTAATGGAGAGTACTCAAGTTTTGATGGTGAGAGAACTTTCAAAACAAAGGACTATATTCTTGAATTCTGATTATATAAGCATAAATTTGTTTAAAAAGATAATTATATTTGGTCGTTATAAATGAAAAATTGGTGAAATATTATAAGAATTGATATTTGTATTTTGATGTAATTTATGTTATAATAGTACCATTAATTTGTAAATTACAAAAAGGATGTGTTTTTTTGATAAACGGTTCAATGTTGAGAGATGCTATAATTTCAGCATCTAACAATATAGTAAATAATAAGAAAAATATAGATGACTTAAATATTTTCCCAGTGCCAGATGGCGACACTGGTACTAATATGTCTATGACTATAAGCGCTGCTGCAAGAGAACTTGAAAAATTTGAGGATAACTGCACTGTTAGCGAAGTTGCAAGTAAAGCTGCTTCTTGCATGTTAAGAGGAGCGAGAGGAAACTCAGGCGTTATTTTATCTATACTTTTTAGAGGTTTTGCTAATGGATTGCAAGACAAAAACGAAGTTACAGGCGCTGATTTAGCTAACGCTTTATCAAATGGTGTTGAAGCTGCGTACAAATCTGTTATGAAACCTACAGAGGGAACAATTTTAACAGTAGCTAGAGTTGCTTCTGAAGTAGCTGGAACTGCGTGCGAGATTAACAGCGACCCTATCTATGTATGGGGCGCAATATGCTCTGCTGCTGAACAAGCTTTGGCAGAGACACCAGAACTTCTACCAGTTTTGAAAAAAGCAAATGTTGTAGACGCTGGTGGTAAAGGCTTATGCGATATTTTTGAGGGCATGTTAACTACTTTCAAATTAGGCGAAATAATTAGCATAGATGAGAATGTTCAGTCTGACATAAACACAGAGAATTTTGCGTCTGCTGTGGCTGAATATGACGGTGAAATAACTTTTACTTATTGCACAGAGTTTATAGTTGAAAAAGAGAACGACAAAAATCCACTAGAGCTAAGAGCGTATTTAGAGACTATTGGCGACAGCGTTGTTGTGGTTGATGATGAAGAGATAATCAAAGTTCATGTTCACACTGAAGACCCTGGTAATGCGTTGCAAAGTGGACTTGCTTATGGTCAATTGTTGACAGTTAAGATAGAAAACATGAGAGAGCAACAAAAGAGCCTTAAAGGTAGCGCTACTACAAAATTGGCAGTAGTAGCACCAGAAGAAGAAATCGGCTTTGTATCTATTGCAGCAGGTGACGGATTAAAAGAGCTTTTCACTGACTTAGGTTGTTCGCACGTTGTAAGTGGTGGTCAAACCATGAACCCAAGCACAGAGGACATTATGGAAGCTGTTTTAGCTACTCCATGCAAAAAAGTTGTCGTGCTACCTAACAACAAAAATATTTTAATGGCGGCACAGCAAGCTGTTCCACTTGTAACAGATAGAGAAGTTATTGTAATTCCAACAAAGACTATACCACAAGGTATTACGGCTCTTTTAACATTCGACCCAGATAGCGATGCTGAAACTAACGAGAAAAACATGACTGAGGCGATAGAAAATGTTGGCACAGGACTTGTAACATTTGCAGCAAGAGACTCTGAGTTTGGTGGACACAAAATTAAAGAGGGCGAAGTTTTAGGTTTGGTTAACGGCAAAATGGATTATATAGAGAAAAATCCTGTTAATGCTTGCTTAAAAGTTACAAAAGACTTAGTTAATAAAAACACTAACTTTGTTACTTTAATTTATGGTGAAAACATTAGTGATGAAGAAGCTGAAAAGGCTTATGATTTAGTTAAGAAAAAACTTCCTAACCATATTGAGATTTCTGTGGTTAATGGTGGCCAACCTGTGTACTACTTCATTATTTCAGTTGAATAATAAATATAATTAAACTAAGGGGCGACCCTGTGTGGATACGGATTTTCCGTTAAGTTCGCTTATTCATACAGGAGTTGCCTTTTTTATATCCTTTAGAGAAGTGGTGAAAAAATGCGAGATTTTAAAGAATTTGATATTACATATTTGAATGGAGTAGGCCCTCAAAAAGCAAAACTGTTTAACAAACTTAATATATATAATTTGCATGACCTTTTGCATTTTTACCCAAGAACGTACGAGGATTGGACGATAACTAAGGATATATGCGACCTTGAAATGGACGAAACTGCTGTGGTTAGGGCTATAGTGTTAAGTACTCCGTCAGAGCTTAGAATTTCTGGTGGTAGAGTTATTTACAGAACTATGGTGGCAGATGACACAGCTGACATGAAACTGACTTATTTTAATAACAAGTTTATTGTTAACTTGCTTAAAAGAGATGAAATGTATTATTTTAGGGGGAAAGTCAGTGGTAATCAGTTCAATAAAGAAATGCTTAACCCTGAATTTTTGCCAGAGAAAAAAATAGTACCGATGATGTCGGTGTATTCTTTAACAGCTGGAATGACATCAAAGCAAATATCAAAATGCGTTGCACAAGTGCTTACAATGTTACCTCAAACAATGTTTGACTGTATACCGACGGATATTAGACAAAAGTTTAGACTTTGTGATATTAATTATGCACTAAAAACTGTACATTTTCCTAAATCGGAAGAAGATTATGAGATTGCAAAAAGGCGATTGATATTTGAAGAACTCTTTATTTTGCAAATTGGTATGCGAAAAATTAAAGACAAAAATAAAAGCTATACTTCATACACTTTGCAAAATGACTATAGTGACGAATTTCAAAAACTGTTGCCTTTTGAGCTAACTGGCGCACAAAAAAGAGCTATCAAAGATTGTATAGAGGACATGCATAAAATTCACCCAATGAACCGACTTTTGCAAGGTGATGTTGGTAGTGGTAAGACAGCTGTTGCAGCAGCTTTGTGCCATACTATCGTAAAAAATGGTATTCAATGTGCGTTAATGGCTCCAACAGAGATACTAGCGACACAGCATTATAATTCTTTTAAAGATTTATTGGAACCAGTTGGAGTGAAAGTTGCATTATTAACTGGAACCCTAACAGCAAAGCAAAAAAGAGAGATTTATGCTAAGTTAGAAATTGGTGAGATAGACTTAATTATTGGAACTCACGCACTAATAACAGATAAAGTTCAGTTCAAAAACTTAGGGCTTGTTATAACAGATGAACAACACAGGTTTGGTGTAAAACAGAGGGCAGCACTGCACGATAAGGGAAATAATCCACACACTTTGGTTATGAGTGCAACGCCAATTCCTAGAACTTTGGCACTTATGGTGTATGGTGAGCTTGATGTAAGTGTTCTGAACGAACTACCACCAGGTAGGCAAGTGATAGAGACATATCACATAAGCACTGATAAACGATTGAGAGCATTCAAGTACATTCAAAAGCACATAGACGAGGGCAGACAGGGGTATATTATTTGTCCACTTATCGAAGAAGGTGTGTCTGAACTTGCTAACATAAACCAGTATTACGAATTTCTGATTAAGCATTTTAACCCTGCTGATATTGGAATTTTGCATGGTAAGATGAAAGCCAAAGACAAAGAGGATATAATGCAAAAGTTCAAAGAAAACGAGATTAAACTTTTGCTGTCTACCACAGTGGTTGAAGTTGGAGTGGACGTACCAAACGCAGTTATCATGCTTATAGAAAATTCCGAGATGTATGGTTTGTCTCAGTTACATCAGTTAAGAGGTCGTGTTGGTAGAGGTAAACACAAAAGCACTTGCATACTTGTGAGCGACGCAGTTAATGAAGAAGCCACACAGCGAATGGAGATTATGAAAAGCAGTGTTGACGGATTTAAAATTGCAGAAGCTGATTTAAAAATGAGGGGTCCAGGTGACTTTTTTGGCAAGAAACAACATGGTTTGCCTGATATGAAAATTGCAAACATTGCAAAGGACATGCATATTTTAAATCAAGCTAGGGAAGCCGCAGAAGAAGTGCTAGAGCGTGACCCATATTTGAGCGAAAGTGAAGAATTATTAAAAGAAGTTAAGTATTTATTTAAGATGAATAACGAAAATATGATATTATAAAAGGGGAAAACTATGTTTGAGATTAAATTTCACGATAAAAGCGAAGTAGATGAGAGTACTTTGAAATTTGTTGTTATTGTGGCAAAATACGAGGGTAAATTGGTATATTGCAGACACAAAGAGAGAACAACTTACGAGATAGCAGGAGGGCATATCGAAGAGGGCGAAACTGCTTTAGAAGCTGCAAAAAGAGAACTTTTTGAGGAAACTGGTGCAATAGATTTTGATATAGACTTTGTTAGTGATTACAGCTATAATGAGTACGGCAGTTTGTATTATGCAGAGATAAAAGAGTTAGAACAAATACCTGAGTACTCTGAAATAGCAGAAATCGTACTAGTAGATACACCATTAGACAGCTTAACCTACCCACATATTCAACCATTTTTGCTTGAAAAAGTTAACACTTGGTTGGAAAATAGATAAAAAATATAGTGGCTGATGTCATTTTAGTATTGAAACTTTGCATTTAGTGCAAACTGTCAAACTAATGTGAACATCAGCCACTGTTTATTTATCTTAACTTTTCTTTTAATTTAAGAACTTTATCGTGAATTTCTTTTATAATGATTTTAAACTCATCGTCATTTTTGCCACTTGGGTCGTCTAGTCCCCAGTTTTCTGCATATTGAGACGGAACGTTAGGACAGCTAACATTACAGCCCATAAAGATAACCACATCAGGGTCTGGAATATCATTAACAGTCTTGTTGAACTGAGTAGCCTCCATGTCTATGTCGTAAATCTCTTTGATTAATCTAACAGCGTCTTGGTTGATTTGAGACTTAATCTCTGTACCGGCAGAGTAGCTGTCGAAAACATCAGAAGCAAGCATTTTTCCCAGAGCTTCTGCCATTTGGCTTCGACATGAATTATGATTACATACAAAAGCTACTTTTGGTTTTCCCTTACATTCAATCTCAGGTTTAAAGCTTTCAAAATCATAATCAATATCTGTATTGCCATCATCACCAAAGTAATGAATAGCACCTACTGGACATTTTCTCTCACACCCATGACATCCGTGAACACAACCGTTGCCATAAACAACTTTTGGTTGGTCAGTTTCTTCATTTGGTTTATACACTCCGTGTTTGCACATATCGTTGCAAACCATGCAACCTACACATTTATCGTAATCAATTACAGGATACCAACCTTTACTCATCTTACTATCTCCTTACTATTTTTAAACCAGTGGCGTGTATTATTTGCCACCTTTACTAGCATTAACATAACTGGTACTTCAACAAGTACACCTACTATTGTAGCCAAAGCTACTGGGCTTTCTGTTCCAAACAATGCAATCGCAACTGCAACTGAAAGCTCAAAGAAGTTTGATGCACCAATCATACCAGCAGGTGCTGCTATCTCATGTGGTAATTTTAACACTTTTGATGCAATGTATGCAATAAAGAAAATTAAAACAGTTTGTAAAATTAATGGAACAGCGATTAAAACAATGTGTAGTGGGTTATCTAAAATAACATCGCCTTGGAAAGAGAAGATAAGTGTTAAAGTTAATAATAGACCGATAATTGTTACATTGCTAAATTTAGGTATAAACTTTGTCTCGAAATACTCTTTGCCTTTGTTTTTTGTTATAACAGTTCTTGTGATAATTCCACCTAGTAATGGGATTACTACAAACAGGACAACTGATAAAATTAGTGTATCCCACGGAACCTCAACGCCAGTTACACCAAGTAAAAATGCTACGATAGGTGTGAATGCTAATAAGATGATTAAGTCGTTTGTAGCAACTTGAACAACAGTGTATGCTGGGTTACCTTTTGTAAGGTGGCTCCACACAAAAACCATAGCAGTACAAGGAGCAGCGCCAAGCAATACAGCGCCAGCTAAATAATCACTTGCTAAATCAGATGTTATAAAATCTGCAAAAACTACGTTGAAGAAAAACCATGCTATACCAAACATTGTGAAAGGCTTGATAAGCCAGTTTGTTACCCAAGTTATAAATAGACCTTTCGGGTTTCTTCCAACATTTTTAACGCTTTGGAAATCAACTTTCATCATCATAGGGTATATCATTAGCCATATTAAAATAGCGATTGGTATGGACACATTTGCGTATTCAAACTTGCCTAAAAATTCTGGTATAGCTGGTAAAAAGTTACCGATTAACACACCAGTTACCATGCATATAGCTACCCAAATTGTTAAATATCTTTCAAAAAAGCTAATTCCGCTTGCTTTTTGCTTACTCATAAGTACTCCTTTTTTCACTGGTTTAAATTAAAATCCTGCTTTTTGTAGTAGAGCTTTTGCTTCATCTACTTTTACCAACTTGCCCATTGCAACCACTTTGCTGTCGATTACAACTGCTGGAGTTGACATAACTCCGTATTTTGCGATTTGTGGCATGTCGCCAATGTTCACAACTTCTTCTGTAATGCCTAAATCAGCAGCTGCTGTTTTTACATTTTCAAATGTTTCTGAACTTTTTGCACAGCAAGCACCTAAAACGATAATTCTTGCTTTCTCAATATCAGCGATAGTGCATTGACCACCACAACTGCAAGTACCTGTAACTTTTTCCTCTTTTTTCTTACCAAATCCGAATAATGCCATAATAAAATCCTCCTAAAAAATTATAATTAAAATGCTAAATAAAACATGTAAAAACCTATAATAGCCATTGCAAAGCCCATTATGATTTTTAATATATTGCTAAGTTTGCCGTACTTCTCGCTTTTTGATAATTTCTCAACAAAGCCTACGGAAGTACCACAAATTACTGCCAAAATTCCATGACCTATAGAGTAAAGTAAAAGTAAAACTATACCCCAGATAAAGTTTCCACTGCCAGCTACAACTGCAAGTAATGCAATTAGTACTGGTGTTGAACAAGGTGAGGAGAAAACTCCTCCGAGTATACCTGCGATTAAAGCACCGAGATACCCTTTTTTTGTGTTTTTTGATAACAAGTAGCTAGATGGTATAATCTCATATATTCCCCAAGTTTGTAACGCCATTAATAGCATTAACAAGCCTAGAATTACATACCACCAAGTGGCTTGTGTGCCAATTAAACTGCCTGCCATAGTAGCGATAACACCGAGTGTGGTGAAAGTAATCGCCGAGCCTACAGCGAAGGTTAAAGATAACCTAAAAGCTCTTTTAGTGTCTTTGCCTCCAGTGCCTCCAACATAACCCACGATTAGTGGTACGCTGGATAACGCACACGGAGTGAAAGAGGATAACACACCAGCAAGTAGTGCCAAGATAGGCGCTAGCCAAGTGCTCTCTGTTATTAAAGAAGAAATCGATTGCAGTATATTATCAATCATAGATTATCTCCTTACACTATAAATTGTTGAAGTACATTAAATAAGTAACCTACCAAGATAATACCCACTGAACATATTGCGATGAACGCACCTAATAATTTAGGCTTAACTGCTTTTCTAAGCATGATTAGTGATGGTAGGCTAAGTGTTGTAACAGCCATCATAAATGATAAAATTGTACCAAGTTGAGCACCTTTTGTTAGTAGTGCTTCTGCAACTGGAATAGTGCCAAAAATGTCTGCGTACATTGGAATACCGACAAGTGTTGCTAAAAATACACCAAATGGATTGTTGCTTCCTAAAACAGTCTCAATAATATCTTGTGGTATCCAGTTGTGTATAACTGCGCCGATACCAACGCCTACTAAAATGTATGGTAAAACTTTTTTGAAAGTAGATACTACTTGCTCTTTTGCAAAAATTACACGGTCTTTTTTTGTAAGCTCTGGGGATTCAATATCCACGCTACCAGCAGTCAAAACAAAGCTTTCAACGTGTTTCTCCATACCTAGTTTGTCTAGAATTGTTCCACCTATTACTGCTATTAACAAACCTACAACAACATAAACCACAGCAACTTTATAGCCGAATATACTCATTAAAAGTACAAGGCTTGCTAAGTCAACCATAGGGGAGGAGATTAAAAAGCTGAATGTAACGCCAACAGGCAAACCAGCGCTTGTGAAACCCATGAACAACGGGATAGATGAGCATGAACAGAACGGTGTAACAGTTCCTAAAAGTGCAGAAACGATATTTGCCCATATTCCTTTAAATCTGCTTAAAATCTTTTTGCTTCTCTCTGGTGGGAAAAAGCTTTGAATGTATGATATAATAAAAATTAGTGAACACAGAAGAACTACAATTTTAATTACATCATAAATAAAGAACTGAACACTACCTCCAATTCTTGTTGTAATGTCTAATCCGAAAAATCCTAAAATATTTCCGATTAAATCATTAAGCCAGTGCATACCAAGTATTTGGTTTTGGAAAAAATCCCAGATATTAGATAATACTTCCATAAAACAATGCCTTTCTAAAATATATTTACAACATCAAATCAAAATATTTTGATGTTAAATGCTTTATTTAAGCCACCTAATTAGATGGCTATTTTATCGTTACATTTGCAACTGCTTTCTTCTAATTCTCTAACATTGGTAAGCTCTTGTAAAATTGCTAGTGCGTCTTTACTACCTTTGTTACTGATTTTGTAATGTGTCCATTTGCCTACATACCAACACTCAACAATTCCACTTTCGCAAAGTATTTTCATGTGGTAAGAAAGTTTAGACTGAGAAAGCCCTAATGTATCAGATATATGACAAGCACATTTCTCGCCATTTTGTAATAGCTTAACTATAGAAATTCTTTTATCATCACACAAAGCTTTAAAAACTTTAGCAATTCCCTCGTTACTAATATTCATAACAAATCCCTTTCTTAACATCCTTGTTTTTAAATCAAGTTTTTTTGAACTGTCATTATAATACACTATAATATAATAAAAGTCAATACTTAAATCAAAAAAAATTGTTTTGAAAATTATAGTTGATTATTCTATTAAAATATAGTATGGTATTATTATTATTATATTGTTACAAACAAATTATTAGAACAGGGGATAGCAAAATGAATAATGACATGAAATTATACTACGATTACACAGTATCACCACTTGGTAAACTATTTTACAAAACGATAGAATCACAACTAGATAATATAGAAAACAAAAAGATATTAGATTTTGGTAGTGGCTTTGGCTTTACAGCGAAATTTCTTGCTAAAAAAAATGATGTAACTGCATTAGAGATGAATGTGGACATGATAAAAGCAAGCGTGAACACAGCAAACTACACACAAATTCACGGAGATTTATCTGCATTAGGTGAACTAGATGACGAGAGCTTTGATGCTATCACTTGCCATTTGGTTTTAGAATTTGTAGATGAACCGAAAGTTATTTTAACTGAACTTATGAGAGTTCTTAAAAAAGGTGGAATTTTATCTGTCGTGAAGCATAACAAAAACGGAAGAATAATTCAAGCGATAGTTCAAGATTACGACCTTGAAGACGCAAAAAATCTGCTTAACGGTGGATATTCTTTCTCTAGTGCTTTTGGTAACATTAAGTATTACGATAATAATATACTTATAGATTGGACGGATAATAAAACCGAGATTATAGATACTTTTGGTGCTAGAGTTCTTGCTAGTATTCAGAATTTTGATATTCAGAGCAAAGAAAACTGGGTAGAAGATATGTATAAAATCGAGACTGAGCTGTTAAAAGATACAGATTACATTAAGATAGCATACTTTAATCATATTCTATTAAAAAAGATTTAACTATTAAATAACTCAGCGTATCAAAAAGAGGCTCAAACCAAGCAAGTAAAGCAAGGTTTGAGCCTTTTATAATATTGTTTATGCTTTCTGTTTTAGAAAACATTTTCACCAACAGTAGTTACAGTACTTGGTATTTCTAGTTGTAAATTAGGGCAACTGTTAAAAGCAAAACTACCAATTGTTGTAACAGTACTAGGGATTGTTACAGAAGTAAGTGATGGAGAAAATTGGAATGCATCTTCCTCTATTTCGGTTACACCTTCTTCTATAATTACAGTTGTAAGATTATCACATCCAGTGAAAGAACTATCTGCAATTATCTTTATGCTACCAGGAATAGTTATTGAAGTAAGACCTGGATTATATGCAAAAGATAAATAAGAGATTTCGGATACTCCATCTGAAATTGTTAAATCTGAAAGATTATCACAATGTACAAATGCTTCTTTTCCAACCATTTTAACAGTGCTTGGAATTGTCACAGAAGTAAGCGATTTACAGTGGAAAAATGCATAGCTACCTATTTCTGTAATTCCTTCATGGAGTTCTATGCTGGCAAGGTTTTCACAGTAAGCAAAAGCATCATATTCAATAATTATAACACTTTCAGGAATACTTACAGAAGTTATTGGTGTTTCCCTAAACACTGATTGCCCAATCGTTGTAACACCATCTGGTATCACTACATCAGTATCTGTGCCACGATATTCAACCAAGACACCATCTTCAATCAAGAACATATCGTTATCAAGGTTGGTAACTGTTGCAGTTTCTGATTCAGAAACATTTACCAATATTTCAACTTCGTTACTCCAAGCTTCAAAGTAATATTCATCATCTTTGCGATCCATAGGGTCGTCACCAGCAAAACCAGTGTAATTTAAACTCTCTGGTGATTGACCATTGGAAAGCCCAAAATCATCAACTTGACCAAGGATAAAAGAAACTTTGTTGCCTTCTATCAAGTAAGACAGAGGACTATCGTTATACGAATTATAGCGTATATCACCATTTGAATAACTTGCTTCGAACTCATCTCCCATATAAGTTAATTGGAAACGCATACCATCAATGCTAAGGCTTAAAAATCCACCTTTAGTTGGAATTTCATCTAAAAGAGTAGATACTTCATAATAATCAAATGTAACTGTAACAGTATAAGGAGAATATTCGATAGATACACTGGCTAAATCTGAATTTTCAGATTGTACATCATCTTCATCTTGAGTATCATCATCGTTCGTTTCAGTTTGAACTTCTTGAGTTTGATCATCTGCATTATCAGTGTTTCCACTGTCACTACAAGCTGCAACAGAAAGCATTAAAGCAGCACCAATTAGTAAAGCTAATAATTTTCGCATAATAATTTACCTCCAGTTAAATATTCAGTTTTAAACTTATGTATTAAATTATAGAAAATATTAATAAAAATATCATGTATAAATTGTTAACTATTAAATAATTTTTTAATATTATTAAGCTCGCCAAAAACTACAATAATATCATTTTTCATCATCAAGTCTTCGCCTTTCAAAATGCTTTTTACCTTTTCGTCTCTTTTAATTAGTATAAGTTGAATACGATGAACTTCTTTAAGGTTTGAGTCCTTAAGCATAACATTTTCAAGGTTTTTAGGCATTTCTTCAAGGCTGATTTCTGCCATAACATTATCACCAAAAACATCTAGCAAAATAATAGGGTTTGTGTTTTTACCAAACATTAGTTTTTTGCCCCATTTTTGTATTTTTTTGTCAACAAATTTCTTAACATGTTTAGAGCGATAAAAGAATATCAACAAAGCAGAAAGACCAGCTACTATCAAAGCAGATGCCCACATGTCACGTATCTCTGAATTACTTAGTGACAAAAAGATATTAACAACGCTAGACATAATTATAACGGTAAAAAGATAGCCAAAAATAATAGTAAACTTAGCTATTCTTCGGCGAATTCTTGATGATGTTATAGCCTCGCTGTCACCTGTAGTGAAACCACTGTTTGTAAGCATGGATATAACCTGAAACTGGGCTTTGTCGTAAGTAAGCCCTGTTAAACGAAAGAGAATTGTGAAAATCTCTACAATAAGGATATAAATTAATGCGATAACGGAAAAAAGTAATAAAGCAGCTGTAATATTCATAAAATCCTCCTAAATTTGTACTGATATACAAAAAAATAAAATAATACTAGTACTATTACTTATAATTATATCAATAAATTGCTAGTTTTGCAATATATAGAGGATTAACGTAATGTGAATATTATGAGATATAAAGTATTTCCATGTTAAGGCTATGCTTGATTTTTTCACGTAAAAAGTTAGAAGCTTCTATCCGTGCAAAATCTTTGTACGCATATTTGCCTCTACCTTTGCCAGTCATAATATCTTTGTTAAAAATTGGTATGCAGTTTGGGAATGCTTCGGAATTAATTGCATTGTGAACAAAACTGTATGTCATTAAAATAATCTCAATAAAACCAGTTCTTTTTATTTTATCAGATAAATTTTCTGCCAAAATGTCAATAAGTTCACTATATAAATTTTTCCAATTATCTATTAAAATAACAGGAGCTATTAATAAGCCAACAGGGTAACCAGCATCAGCCATTTTGTTCATAGCTATAATTCTATTCATTAACGGAGACGTACCGAACTCAGTGTTTTTAATGATGTAATCTGGGTTAACGCTCATTCTAAAAATGGTTTTACCTTTATGATTTAGATTCAGCAAAGGGTCTATCATATCAAATTTTGTTGGAAAAGTCAGCTTGCCCCTTGCTGTATCTGCAAATGTCTCAATCACCCACGGCAAATTATTTGTGATGTCGTTTTCTAAAACAAGGTCGCTATTGCTTCCTATCTCAAAAGTATTAGGAAAAGAAAAGCTATAATCTTTTTTAAGAAGTTTTTCTAGCATTTGTTCTCTGTTTACAAAAACTCTTAGATAAGAACATTTGTTGTAATTACACACCAAATAACAATATAGGCACATAGCTCTGCAACCAGAGGAAGTAAAAGGAACGAGCCAGTCAGATACTTTCTCGTTTCTTGTGTAATTATGTGTTTTTCGCACACCGATAATTAAATGCTTTTTTAGCTTAGAGAAACCTTTGTTAGGCGCAGAACTAAACTCTTGTATACGGTTGTGGCTTTCTATTTCTGTCCAAGTTAAATTAGCAAATATGTGTTTTAAATCTTTACCCAGTGGGTAATTCAACACATCTTTTTCATAAAATACAGCATCATAACTTAAGTTCATACTATCAATCCTTATGTCTTTTTTGATAGTATTTGTAAATATAATATTTTTATGCTGATAAAGTTGAAACGCTTGGTTTTAGAATTAACTAACCCAAGCGTTTTTTATTTATTTTATGCTTTCTACAATGCTTTTTACATATTCGCTAACATGTTTGGCAGAGTTTTCTCCGTGCTGTTCGATAATTCTTACAATAGCAGAACCAACGATTACTCCGTCTGCTTTTTCTGACATTTTTTTAGCTTGTTCTGGTGTGGATATTCCAAAACCTACAGCAACTGGTAAATCACTTACCTCACGCACTAAGCTAACCATGTCTGTAATATCAGTAGCGATATTTTGCCTAACACCTGTTACACCTAAAGATGAAACCAAGTAAATAAATCCACTGGCACTGCTTGCAATCGTCTTAATTCTATCGTTAGAAGTAGGTGCTATAAGTGAAATAAAATCTATGTCATATTCAGTAAATACTGTGCTAAATTCTTCTTTTTCCTCAAAAGGAATATCAGGCAAAATCACGCCACTCATTCCAATTTCTTTGCATTTTTTTGCAAAACGCTCAATTCCATAAGAATACACAATGTTTGCATAAGTCATAAAAACAAGAGGAACTTTAACATCTAAGGTTTCCACCATGTCAAAAATGTTATCTGTTGTAATGTTGTTACTCAATGCCCTCATATTTGCTGATTGTATTACAACGCCCTCGGCTGTTGGGTCAGAGAATGGTATTCCAAGCTCTATTATACTAGCGCCTGATTTTTCTAATGCATAAACAAGTTCCTTAGTGGTCTCTAAATTAGGGTCTCCACAAGTTATAAAAGGAATAAACGCTTTGCGGTTTTTAAAAGCTTCTGTTATTCTGCTCATTCTGAAATCTCCCTTCCTTTGTATCTCGCAACTGATAGACAATCCTTGTCGCCTCTGCCAGATAAATTCACAACTATTATTTTGTCTTTTCCCATAGTCGGCGCTATTTTCATAGCGTGAGCCACTGCATGCGCGCTCTCAATAGCAGGAATAATTCCCTCGGTTTTGGATAAATACTCAAAAGCTTCAACAGCTTCGTTATCTGTAATAGCCACATATTTTGCTCTGCCTATATCGTGTAAATTTGCGTGTTCAGGGCCAATCCCAGGGTAGTCAAGGCCTGCTGAAATTGAGTAAACAGGTGCGATTTGACCGTATTCATCTTGGCAAAAATAGCTTTTCATTCCGTGGAAAATTCCTAGTTTTCCAGTTGCTATTGTCGCAGCAGTGTCAGCTGTGGTTACTCCTCTGCCAGCTGCTTCACAACCGATAAGCTCAACTTCTGTGTCTTCAATAAAATTATAGAATGCACCAATTGCGTTAGAGCCTCCACCGATACAAGCGATAACAGTGTCTGGCAATTTGCCCTCTTTTTCCAAGCATTGCTCTTTAATTTCTTTAGAGATAACAGCTTGAAAATCTCTAACAATGGTAGGGAATGGGTGAGGACCCATAACTGAACCTAGAACATAATGTGTGTCGTCAATTCGAGAAGTCCACTCTCTCATAGTCTCAGAAACTGCATCTTTTAAAGTTGCCGTTCCTGATGTAACTGGGTTAACCTTTGCACCTAAAAGCTCCATTTTATACACGTTTAGTGCTTGTCTTTCGCAGTCCTCTTGTCCCATGAAAATCTCACATTCCATGCCGAAAAGAGCCGCAGCAGTCGCAGTCGCAACACCATGTTGACCAGCGCCTGTCTCTGCAATTATCCTTGTTTTACCCATTTTATGAGCAAGCAAAACTTGACCTAAAACATTGTTAACCTTGTGTGCACCTGTGTGGTTTAAATCTTCCCTTTTTAAATAGATTTTCGCTCCACCTAGTTTTTCTGTCATTTTTTTTGCATAATATAATCTTGACGGACGACCAGCGTACTCGTTAAAAAGCTCTTGAAGTTCATCGTTAAATTCTTTATCATTTTTGTAAAAATCATAAGCTTTTTCAAGCTCTATAACTGCATTCATAAGTGTTTCTGGAATATACTGCCCACCATGAACACCAAATTTTGTGTTATTCATTTCCTTTACTCCTAACCTTTTTTATAACTTGCTTAATTTTTTCTATATCTTTTATTTTATCTGTCTCAACACCACTACTTAAATCAAAACCAAAAGGATTAAGTTTATAACTGGCTTCTTGGATATTATCCGCACTTATTCCACCTGCTAGAATATAATCTCTGTTAATATCACGGATATTGCTCCAGTCAAAAACTCTGCCAGTGCCATAGCCATTATCAAGCATAATCATATCAGCAATTGAATTTTTAGCTTTCTGAATATCTATCTCGTTTTGTATTCTAAATGCTTTCCAAATATCATGATCAGGCATGTTTTTTTTTAGGTTTTTAATAAAATCGTTATCTTCATCACCATGAAGTTGAATTATATCTGCAAAATCGAACTTTCTAATATAATCATTAGGTTGATTAACAAAAACGCACACAGATTTAATGTTTTTATCTAATTTACTGATTAGCATTTTAGCAGTGTCAAAATCTATGCTTCTGTGACTTTTAGGAAAGTTGATAATAAAACCGACGTAATCAGGCTTTGTTTGATTAACATAATCTATATCTATCTCTCTAAATAAGCCACATATTTTTATCTTACTCATAAACTGCACCTTTTATCTCATCAATAAAAGCTTTATTGTCATCACTTTTCATTAAAGCTTCGCCAATCAAAAGTGCGTTTGCTCCGTTTTTAATAAGATTAATTCCGTCAGACGGAGTTGCAATTCCACTTTCAGCAACATATATAACATCTTTTGGGATATGCTTTTTAAGTTCACTTGCGTTGTTAAGATTTACAGTGAAATCTTTTAAGTTGCGATTATTCACACCTATAATTCTAGCCCCACATTTAATTGCTGTTTCAATCTCGTTTTCGTCATGCGTCTCCACAAGTGCAGACATTCCCAAACTGTCGCATATTTTAAGGTAATCTCGTATCTGTTGTTCGCTCAAAATAGCCACAATCAAAAGCACACAATCAGCACCCATAACTTTGCTCTGGTATATTTGGTATTCATCAACTGTAAAGTCTTTTCTAAGTAATGGTATGTTAACTGTTTTTCTAACTTTGTTAAAA
>CAYJKT010000007.1:53347-97674 GCA_964370775.1 uncultured Eubacteriales bacterium
TTTCATCACTACCTAAAAACCATTTTGGCTCAGTTAAAACAGATATACAAGTAGCTCCGTTTTGCTCATAACTTTTTGCTACGTCTACAAAAGGAAAGTCCTCAGAAATCACTCCTTTTGACGGAGACGCTTTTTTTACCTCGCATATTAAGCTAGGAAACTGTGCTTTAAGTGCTTTTTCAAACCTAAAATTAGATTTTTCGAGCGATAATGCCTGCTTAATCATTTCATCTAAACTGATTTGCTCTTTGTCTTTGGCTACTCTAATTTTTGCATATTCAGCTAGTTTATCTAGTATCAAAACCTAACCCCCTCAACTGTTGGATAATTCAATAAATTCAGCTAACTTTTCAGTAGCTTTGCCACTGTCAATAACTTCTTCTATCTCTTTTATTGCGTCTTTTAAGCTGATGTCGTTTCTTGAGATATACAGTGCAGCAGCTGAATTTAAAACAACTGCATCACGTTTTGCACCTTTTTCACCGTTTAGAATATCTCGTGTGATTTTAGCGTTGTCACTAGCTTCTCCACCGAGTAAATCAGATTTATCATACAGCTTAAAACCTAAGTCTACAGGGTTAATCTCATACGACTTAAACCAACCGTCACGTATTTCACATACTTTTGTAGGTGCAGATATTGATATTTCATCTAGTCCGTCAGTGCCATACACCACCATACCACTTTTCACACCTAACTTTGTCAAAACCTCTGCTAAAGGCTCTACAAGGCTTTCGTCATACACTCCCATAAGTTGCATACCAGCACCTAAAGGGTTTGAAAGAGGCCCTAAAATGTTAAAAATAGTACGTATTCCAAGTTCTTTTCTAACTGGTGCAACGTTTTTCATAGCTCCATGATAAATTGGTGCAAACAAAAAGCAAATTCCAATTTTATTAAGTAATTCCATGCTTTTTTCTGGTGGTATATCAATTTTAACGCCTAAAGCCTCAAGTACATCGGCTGCACCACATTTGCTAGAAGCAGCCCTATTTCCATGTTTTGCAACTGCTACGCCAACGCTTGCCAAAACAATAGCAGAGGTAGTTGATATATTAAATGAGTTAGATTTATCTCCACCTGTTCCAACAATCTCTAGCACATTTTGGTCGTTCAATAGCTTAGTTGCATGACTTCTCATGCTTTTTGCAGACGACACAATCTCCTCTATAGTCTCACCTTTCATAGAAAGTGCTGTTAGGTATGAGCCAATTTGAACATCGGTTGTTTTTCCACTCATAATTTCGTCCATAACTGAGTACGCCATTTCAGATGTTAAATCTTCTTTATTTGTAAGTTTTAAAATCGCTTCTCTAATCATTTTGTACCTCCAAAAAGTTTTTTATAATAATTGTGCCCTCTGGTGTGAGTATAGACTCTGGGTGGAACTGTACACCGTATATAGGATAAGTTATGTGCTCTACAGCCATGATTTCTCCGTCAGCAGTAGTTGCTGTTATTTGTATGTCATCAGGTATGGTATCTTCTTTTGCAGCTAAAGAATGATACCTTGCTACTTTGATTTTTTTATCTAAATTAGCAAAAATCTTGCTGTTTTCTAAGGTAATCTCAGATTGTTTGCCGTGCATTACTTCTTTAGCGTAAGTAATCGTTGCACCGAATGCCTCGCATATTGATTGATGCCCTAAACACACACCAAGCATTGGATATTTTTTGTAAAGCTCTTTGATAACAGCTAAACATACACCAGCGTCTTGTGGTCGCTTAGGCCCTGGGGATAAAATAATATGACTAGGTTTTAAACTGTCAATCTCAGCCACTGTAAGTTCATCGTTTTTAATCACTTTTACATCAGGATTAATCTCACCAATCGCTTGATATAAGTTGTAAGAGAAACTATCGTAATTATCAATTATTAAAATCATTTCGTTTCCTCCAATACTGATACTACAGATTTTGCCTTGTTTATGCATTCTTGATATTCACTAACTGGGTCGGAGTCAATTACAATTCCAGCACCTGAACGCACAAATATCTTCCCATTTTTCTTGAATGCAAATCTAATAGCAATGCAAGTGTCAATGTTACCACTAAAATCTAGGTAGCCAACGGCCCCTCCATACACTCCACGTTTTTCGTTCTCTAGCTCGTCGATAATCTCCATTGCTCTAACTTTTGGTGCACCAGATAATGTACCAGCTGGCAAAATTGCATCAACTGCATCAAGAGAGTCTTTGTTGCTTTGAACTGTTCCTGTTACGGTAGAGCCTATGTGCATAACAGTTGAAAATCTTAGTACTTTCATGTATTCTTCTACCTTAACACTTCCAAATTCGCTAATCTTGCCAATGTCGTTTCTGCCTAAATCAACAAGCATGTTGTGCTCTGAGCGTTCTTTTTCATCTGCTAGTAAAACTCTTTCAAGTTCTAGGTCTTCTTCGTCTGTTTTTCCTCTAGGTTTAGTTCCAGCAAGGGGATAGGTCATTACTTTTTTATCAACTACTTTTACAAGTGTTTCAGGTGATGCACCAGCCATTTCTATATCATTGCTAGAAAAATAAAACATGTAAGGAGACGGATTTTTCTCTTTAAGTTTTTTGTAAACATCAATTAGGCTTCCGTGAAAATCAGCAGATAATCTGTTTGATAACACTACTTGGAAAATATCGCCCTCATAGATATATCTTTTTGCTTTTTCAACCATTTCACAAAATTTATCTTTGCTAAATGTAGCTTTAAAATCTGATAACAACTTAGCTTTATTCTCTGTAACAAGCTCGCCTTTTTCAATAAGGTTTTTCATTTTCTCTAGCTCTAATATAGCTTTGTTATAGTTTTTTTCTAGCTCATCTGTTTTAATATTCACGGTTAAAATGATTTTTTCTTTTAGGTTATCCACGGCTATAACTTTATCAAAAAGCATTAAGTCAACATCGTTAAAGTTTTCATCATCATTTGCGTTTAGCTTAAGTTTTGGTACGCTATACTTAACAAAATCGTAAGAAAAATAACCAACTAGGCCACCAGTGAACGGTGGTAGTCCGTGAAACTGAGGACTTTTGTATTCGTCAAGAATTTGTCTTATATATTTATGAGGAGAACTATTCTCAATCTCTAGCGAGATACCAGATTTTATCTTAATCTGCTTATCTTTTGCGCTAATCTCCAAAGTAGGGTCATAGCCTAAAAAGCTGTATCTACCCAAATTTTCTCTATCTTCGAGTGATTCCAAAATAAATACATTTTGGCTTACGTTTTTTAGCTTTCTATAAATATCGATAGTCTCAGTTTTTAAATCGATTTGCATAGTTACAGGAGCTGATTTGTAATCTGAATTTTCGGTTTTCTCTTTAATTTGATTTAAGCTTGGATAAAAGTTCATACTTAATTCCTCCATTGATTTGTAATGTTTCTGTAGAAAACAAAAAGTCCTCGACAGAACTTAATCTGTCAAGGACGAGAATACAATATACCCGTGGTACCACCTTGATTTATAAGGATAAACCTTATACACTCTGCGAAATACTAACATATTTCCGACTATTTACGCAAGCCAAAACGTCATAGAATACTTAGGGAAACCCTTTTCACTATGCCCTCAGCGGTCCATTTAATAAGCAGTAACTACTGGGCTTACACCGACCCCAGCTCTCTGAAAGTTCTTTTCTTATTTTTATCTCCGCTTCAACGGTTTATTTTATTAAATTATTTACATAATAGCATAATAAACTAGTTCTGTCAAGAACTTTGTAAAAAAATCTATTTTAATTTACTGTTAATCGCTGTTTTCGTATAATCTGTCTTGTAATCTTCGTTGAGTTTTTCAGCAAGTGTTATGATATTATCCACACAACCGACTGTGTTATAATCTAAACACGCTTGTTTCATGTCGGCTAAGATGCTGTCATTTGTTAAAAGAGCAGATATAATGCTTGCAAAATCGTCGTCGCTCTCAAGCTTAATACCCATACCGTTTTTCTCTAAGAAGTTCGCATTGTCTTCCTCTTGCCCAGGGATTGCATCAAAAACTACCAAAGGTAGATTAGAAGCTAAAGATTCAGATACAGTTAGTCCACCTGGTTTTGTAACAATAAAATCAGCTAAATGCATGTATTTTTCAACTTCTGATGTAAAATAAATCAGCTTGGTTTTATGTTTTGAATTTACAACTTCAAGTTGCATAGTTTCAAATAAATCCATATTTTTACCAGTGATTACTACTACTTGCATTTCAGTATTTATTCTAGCTAACTGCTTATATAAATCGATAATATGTGTAACTCCAAAAGAGCCAGCCATAAATAAAATCGTCTTTTTGTTTGGGTCTAAGTTCTCTCTTATTAACAGCTCATGTTTGTCTTGTGATTTATAAAAACTTTCAAAAACAGGTATTCCGTAAGGATATACAGTGTCTTTTATCACGTCTAGTTCTACTAAATCATTAACCATATTTTTGCTCGCAACAATGTAAGAGTCCACAAAATCTGCAACCCACGCTCTGTGAATACCATAGTCTGTCATTATGGATATTAATGGAACGTTAATCTTTTTGCGACCTTTTAAATAAGAAACCATCTCTGTCGCAAATGGGTGTGTAGACAAAATAACATCAGGTGCGTATTCTTCAATATCTGGAAAAAGTTGATATGACACCATAGAGTTAAAAGCTGGTGCTAATTCAGCAATTGGAGTGTCTTTATTTGTTTGCACGTACAACCTGCCAAAAAGGGTTGGCATTTTTTTAGCCAAAAACAAATATGCATCACAAATTGTTTCGTCTAACAAAGGACTCACAATTTTAAAAACGTCAAATATTTTAATCTCATGTGTAGTGTATTTTTCTACATTTTCTTGTATCGCCTTAGCTGCTCTAATGTGTCCGCCACCAGTAGCTGCTGTTAAAATTAGTATTTTCATTTGTTCGCTTCCTCAGTAAATTTTATTAATTATATAACAATATATGAGATATTTCAATATCATATACGAAAAAAGATATCAACTATCAAAAAATATTGTTAACTCATAGAAAATATTTATCGTCTAATAGAAAAATCTTATCAACCTATTTACAAATATACATAAAAAATTGTATAATAGAGTATCTTATGTTAAACGAGGTAGAATAATGGACTACGGATTTTTTAAAGTTGCAGCAGCAACTCCACAAATTGTTTTAGGTAATGTTAAACACAATAAAAACCAAATTAAAGAGCAAATAATGAAAGCGCAGTCAGAGAATGTAAAAGCGATTGTTTTTCCTGAATTATCTTTAACTGGTTATTGTTTAGGAGATTTATTTTTGGATAACACCCTAATCAAAACTGCTCTATCACAGTTAAATGAACTTATTTTAGAAACAAAAGATGTTCCAGTTTTGTGTGGTGTAGGTGTACCTATACGATGGAACTCAAAACTATATAATTGTATAGCAGTTTTTTACATGGGAGAACTATTAGGCTTAGTCCCAAAAAGGAATATCCCAAATTACTCAGAATTTTATGAGATGAGACACTTTACTCCTTTTGCAGAGAAAACAAAGATTATCGAAATTAACGGCACCCTTGTACCATTTGGTAACGTGCTGATTGATTGCAGTAATGAAGTGGTTGTGTCTTATGAAGTGTGCGAGGATTTATGGGTAAATAATTCACCATCAAACACATTAGCTTCTATGGGTGCGACTATCATCATGAACGCATCATGCAGTGATGAGATTATCGGCAAAGCAGGGTATAGAAAAAAATTAATTGAGATACAAAGTGGTAAATTGCTTTGTGGGTATGTTTATGCTGACAGTGGATTTGGCGAGAGTACTACTGACATGGTTTTTGCAGGGCACAGATTAATAAGCGAAAATGCGACCACATTAGCCGAGAGTGAACTGTTTACATCTGGGCTGACAATAGCTGATATAGACAATGATAGATTAGTTCACGAGAGACAAAGAATGAACACTTTTGCTCACGACGAAAACAATGATAAATTTGTTGTTAATGCAAAAATGGAACATGACAGTAAAAACGTGAACAGAAAAGTTTCAAAAAGACCTTTTGTGCCTAGTGATAAAGATGATTTAGCTGAGAGATGTAAAGAGATTATCGCTATTCAAAGTGCTGGACTTGTAAAAAGACTTGCTCATATTAATTGTAAAGAGGTAGTAATTGGTTTGTCAGGAGGTTTAGACTCCACACTTGCTTTGTTAATCACTGTAAAAGCTTTTGATATTTTAGGTTTAGACAGAAAAGGTATATTAGCAGTATCTATGCCGTGTTTTGGCACAACTAACAGAACTAAAAACAACTCAGAATACTTAGCTAAAGAGCTTGAAGTAACTCACAAAGAGATTAGAATAGAAAAAGCAGTTAAACAGCATTTTGCTGATATTGGGCATGATGAAAAAATCACTGATGTAACTTACGAAAACTCACAAGCTCGTGAGAGAACACAAGTTTTAATGGATTTAGCTAATAAAATAGGTGGCATAGTTATAGGTACAGGTGATTTATCTGAACTAGCTTTAGGTTGGGCAACTTATAACGGCGACCACATGTCTATGTATGCTGTCAATGCGTCCGTTCCAAAAACTTTGGTTAGGTACTTAGTAAATTACTTTGCACTAGCACTTTCAGAGGGTGCGTCTAAAGTGCTTTTTGATATATTAGACACACCAGTTAGCCCAGAGCTTTTACCTCCAATAGACGGAGAAATCAGCCAAAAAACTGAGGACTTAGTAGGGCCTTATGAACTACACGACTTTTACTTATATTACATGCTAAGATACGGTTTTTCACCTGATAAAATCTTCTTTATGGCTTGCAGTGCTTTTGACACAGAATATGACAAAGCGACTATTAAAAAGTGGCTGGTTGTTTTTTATAGAAGATTTTTCACTCAACAATTTAAGCGTTCTTGCTTGCCTGACGGCCCTAAGGTTGGTAGCGTGAGTGTATCTCCAAGAGGTGACTGGCGTATGCCTAGTGATGCTTCGTATGCATTGTGGCTAGAAATTGCAGAGGGTATAGAGGTATAACATGATATATTTAGATAATGCTTCTACTACAAAAGTAAGCGACAAAAGTGCAGAAAAAGCGCTATATATAATGAAAGAGTGCTATGGCAATCCGTCATCTCTACATGACTTTGGTTTTAATGCTCAAAAAGAACTCGATAAAGCTAGAGCGTTGAGTGCTAAAGCTTTGGGAGTAGATAGTAAAAACATTATTTTTACATCAGGAGCTACTGAGTCAAACAACATAGCGATAAATTCAGCAGTAAAATCTTTAACAAGATATGGTAAAAAAATTGTGACGTCAACAATAGAGCATCCGTCAGTTTTAGAACCAATAAAAATGTTAGAAAAAGACGGTTTTGAAGTTGTTTATATCAAACCTAATGAAAAAGGTGAGATTGATAAGGAAGACGTAATTAACGCGATAGACAAAAACACGATTTTAGTTAGCTTGATGTCAGTTAATAACGAGACTGGTGCAAGACTTCCGTTAGAAGTGGTGTTTCAGGCTATAAAAAATGTGGGTAGCCATGCAGTTTTTCATGTGGACAATGTTCAAGGTGTGCACAAAATAAAGCTTGATATAAAAAAGCTTGGTATTAACTTTATGAGCATTAGTGGTCATAAAATTCATGCGCCAAAAGGCGTAGGTTTGCTGTATCATAACGCTAAAGTAGTTCCGTTGGTTGTCGGTGGTGGTCAAGAGAACGGTATGCGTTCTGGCACTGAAAATCTGCCAGCAATAGTAGCTATGGCAGAGAGTTTGAGCACAAAATTTAAGATTAGCAAAATTAATGAGATTGGCGAGTATTTAAAAGAAGCTATAAAAAACACAGAGGGATTAACTTTGAACTCACCTGATAACTCATGTAATCATATAGTTAACTTTTCGCTAAACACTGTGCGTGGTGAGACGATGATGCACTTTTTAGCTAGAAAAAACATATATATTTCAACAGGGTCTGCGTGCTCTGGCAGTAAAGGTAGTCACGTTTTAAACGCAATGGGATTTGAACCTAACAGAATTTTAACAGCTGTTAGAGTTAGTATTTCTGAATATAATAGTAAAGAAGATATTGACAAATTGATAAATGAGATTATACTAGGACTTAGAAGTATTAAAGGATAAAATCCAAAAACACAGGAAAGGTATGGATACCGTGACAAAAAACACGGTAATTATAATGAAAGAAATTATTTTAGCAAAACTAGGCGAGATAGTTTTAAAAGGACTTAACAGAAAACATTTTGAAACTATTTTGATGAGAAACGTAAAAAAAGAACTAAAAAGCTGTGGAGAATTTGAGCTTCACTGTTCGCAATCAATTATATATATTAGACCACTAGATGATGATGCTGATATTGACATGGCAGAAGAAAAAGTAGCAAAAATCTTTGGTATTGTAGCATACACAAGGTCTGTTATTGTAGAAAAAGATATAGAAAAAATCCAAGAAATGGCTGTGGAGTATCTAAGAGAGAGCTTAGGTACTGCAAAGACTTTTAAGGTAGAGAGCAAGCGTTCTGACAAAACTTTCCCATATAAAACACCTGAAATTTGTAGGGAAGTTGGAGGCTATGTTTTATCAAAACTTAATCATCTTAGAGTTAACGTGCATAACCCAGAGGTTACAGTTTGGGTAGAGGTGCGTGAAAAAGCTGCGTACATTCATGGGGACGCTAAAAAAGGTGCTGGTGGAATACCTGTTGGCACTGGTGGAGAAGCATGCATCTTGATTAGTGGTGGAATTGACAGCCCAGTAGCTGCGTGGCAACTTGCAAAACGTGGCGTGAAGCTAACTGCAATTCACTTTGAAAGCCCTCCTTACACAAGTCCAAGAGCATTAGACAAAGTTGAGAGATTATTAAGAGAAGTTAGCAAATATGCTGGTGAAATTCCGATGTATACAGTGAACTTTACTGAAATTCAAGAGCATATAAGAGACCATTGCCCAGAGGATTTAGCGACTGTTTTAATGCGTAGATTTATGATGAAAGTTAGTTGCATGATAGCTAGGGAACACGCTTGCCACGCGCTTATAACTGGTGAAAGCTTAGGACAAGTAGCAAGCCAAACTATGCAAGCAATTGCGTGTACTGACGCTGTGTGTGATATGCCTGTTTTTAGACCTCTTATAGGTATGGATAAATCTGAAATAGTGAAAATATCCAGAGAAATTGGAACTTTTGACATAAGTATAGAGCCTTTTGAGGACTGCTGTACAGTGTTTACTCCAAGACACCCAAGAACAAAACCTAACATTAGATTACTTGAAAATTCAGAGAAAAACCTTGATGTAGAACAACTGATAAAAAATTGCTTAGAGAATGTTACATTAACAAGAATATCAGATAAATAAAGGGGATTATATATGAACGCAGAGATAATTTCAGTAGGAACAGAGCTGCTTTTAGGTAAAGTAGTTAACATAGACACAACGATTTTAGCAAAAGAACTTGCAGGTATTGGTGTGAACTTATTGTTTGCAGGCACTATCGGAGATAACCCAGACAGACTAAAAGATGCAGTGGCACTTGCACTGGAGAGAAGTGATGTGCTAATCACAACAGGTGGTTTAGGCCCTACAGCAGACGATTTGACAAAAGAAATCGTAGCAAGTACATCTGGAAAAAAACTCGTTATGCATGAAGAAAGTCGCAAAAGACTTTTGAGCCAATTTCCTAGCGGAATGACAGATAATCAGTTAAAACAAGTTATGTTGCCAGAGGGTTGTGAGGTTCTTTTAAATGACAACGGAACTGCACCTGGTTGCGTGTTTACAACTGACAAGGGAAAAATGGTTATGATGTTGCCAGGCCCTCCTAGTGAGCTTGCTCCTATGTTTAAAAATTATGGTATACCTCACTTGTTGCAAAGTGAGGAGGGTGCTATTATATCTCATAACGTTCATGTATACGGCAGAGGTGAAGCACCTGTTGCCGAGATGATAACTGATTTGCTAGACGGCGAAAACCCAACTGTAGCTCCGTATGCAAACGAGGGCGAGATGTATGTTAGAGTAACTGCGAAAGCGAAAACAGAGGAAGAAGCGTCTAAAATGTGCCAACCTGTTATAGAGGAAATCATAAACAGAGTAGGCGACTTTGTGTATGGTATTGATGCTAATACTTTGGAAGAGCGAGTAGTAACTTTGCTGAAAGAAAACAACATGACACTAGCAACAGCAGAGTCATGCACAGGTGGCTTTTTATCAAAAAGAATTACGGATATAAGTGGTTCATCAGCAGTGTTTAACACAGGTGTTGTGAGCTATAGCAATGATACTAAGGTGAAAGTGCTAGGTGTGTCACAGGATACACTCGATAAATACGGTGCAGTTAGTGCTGAGTGTGCAAAAGAAATGGCAGAGGGAATAGTTAAACTTTCTGGTAGCACGATAGGCGTAGCGATTACAGGTATTGCAGGCCCTGAAGGTGGAACAACTGAGAAACCAGTAGGTTTGATTTATATAGCACTTTCTGACGGTAAAGAGACATGGGTAACAGCTAGACAACCTATAGGTAGACTAAAAGACAGAGCTTGGCACAGATATGTAGCGGCTAGTCATGCGCTAGATATGGCTAGAAGATACATTGAAAAACTAGATATTTGCAAAGTAGAAAACAGAATGTTGAGCACAAACAAAGATGTGAAGTAAAAACGAGGTATTTATGCAAGTAGAAACAACTTTTTCTATGAAAATAAAAAACATCATAGCTATATTATCTCAATTAGCTATGTATGTGTACTTGGTAATCAACTGGAACGATATAGTAGAGCAGACTAATGGAATATCGAGAACTGAGCTTATCAGTATGCCAATTATAGTTACAGTTTTCTTTGTGATGTTTAGCGTTATAGAGAAATTCCCGAACGTTTGGAACACTGTAGCAGACGCAACTGAGGAGAACAGAGAAAGGCTACTTAATATCACAAAGAATTTGATTGTTAATTTGAAGTTAGTAGTTTCAGTTGTTCTAAGTATATTGTTTTTTAGCATTGTAATAGGGTTTTATTTTCCAGAGATAATAATTTATCTTTCAATAGTCGGAACATTAGCATTTTACATAGTGAAGCTTCTTAAAGCACGTTAATAGCTGACTGTGATTTAAAATGCAATAAGAGGGTGTAGGCATCGCACTATACATGTAATTTGATAATTGTTTTCTATTTCATCACTACTATATACATTAAAAAAATCGTAGCTCAAATTAGAGCTACGATTTTTATGTTATTTAACTAATTTGTAATTTGCAGAATACTCTGCATACGCTTTGTTAAAGTCGTTATTTTCAGAACTTCTTAACTTAGCTACGTATTCATGTGTGTCAAATGATGAATTTCCTACTACCTCTAATTGGCAAATAGCAATGTTAGAGCAGTGGTCAGAAACTCTCTCTAGGTTTGTTAAAATATCATTTAATACAAAGCCTAGCTCTATTGTACAATTGCCTTTTTTCAAGCGTTTTATGTGTCTGTGCTTGATTTCAAGAGTTAATTCATCAATAACTTCTTCTAAAGGCTCTACTTTAAATGCAAGTTCTGAGTCTTCAAGCACAAATGAGTCAATAGAGTTATTCAAAATCTCAGTTACAGCAGAAATTAGAGTGTTAAGCTCTGATTTAGCTTTATCGCTGAACTTAAGGTCTTTGTCGTGTATTTCTTTAGCTATGTCTAAAATGTTAAGCGCATGGTCGCCGATACGCTCAAAATCGCTGATTGAGTGTAGCAGTTGAGAAATACTCTTGCTGTCTTCTTCGGATAAATCGTTTGAGCTTATTTTAACTAAGTAAGAACCAATTTTATCTTCGTAAGTATCAATTGAGGTTTCATTATCTTCGATAGTAGCTACTTGTTTTGGGTTGAAATTGCTTAGTTGGCTAACTGCTAACAAGATTGTCTCTTGTGCTGTTCTTGCCATTTTATGAGCAACAGTTCTTGACTCTGCAATAGCAAAGGAAGGGCTTACTAATAGTCTTTCATCAAGTATCTCTTTTTTACCGTCTGTAGCTGAGTCGCCTTTAACAGTAAGTTCAGCAAGTTTTTGTAGATGTTTAGCAAATGGGAACAACATTGCTGTTGTAATAACATTGAATGTTGAGTGCGTAATAGCTATCTCTAGTGGAGAAGCAGGAGTGTTGAAAAATTCAAATTGGAAGATACCTTGAACAATTAAGAAGATTGGTAGACATACTAAAGTACCTATTAAGTTAAAGTAAATATGAACAGCAGTAACGCGTTTTGCACCTCTGTTAGCGCCAATACTAGATATTAAAGCTGTAATACATGTGCCAATGTTTTGACCCATTATAATAGGAAGAGCAGCTGAGAATGGTATAGCACCTGTTAGAGAAAGTGATTGCAGAATACCAACAGAAGCTGATGAAGATTGAACTGCAGCTGTGATGATGATACCTACTAAAACACCCATGATAGGATTGCTGAAAGTTACCATTAAGTTTTGGAATTCAGGTACATCTTTAAGTCCACTAACAGCGTCACTCATCATTGACATTCCAGAGATTAAAATTGCAAAACCTAAGAAAATGTTACCAATGTTTCTGTTTTTCTTTTTAGCTGTAAACATAATCAAAAATACGCCTACTGCTGCAATTACAGGAGCAAAAGAGTCGGGTTTTAGCATTTTAACAAAGAAGTTGGAGCTTTCAAGACCCATAAGGCTCAAAATCCAAGAAGTGATAGTAGTACCGATGTTAGAACCCATGATAACACCAACTGATTGAGTAAGTGTCATAATGTTAGAGTTAACAAGTCCTACCAAAATAACTGTAACAGCAGATGATGACTGAACCATTGCAGTAACTACAGCACCCAATACAAGCGCCATAACACGGTTAGATGTCATCTTGGTTAAGCTTTTTTCAAACTTACCTCCAACAATTGTTTCAAGCCCAGATGATAAGTGTGTCATACCGAATAAGAAAAAGGCAAGACCACCTAAAAAAGCAATTCCGTCAAATAAATCCATAAAAAAACCCTCACAATAATTAATATTTACGCATATTTGCGTAAACTCAGATGTCAATATAATACCATGTATTGTAATATATTTCAACAAGAATTTACATATTTTTTATATTTAATTTACATTTATATAAATTCTATAATAATGGTTATATGTATTGTTTGATTTAACTACTATTTTGTAGTATAATTTAAGAAAAATATCGGAGGTAAAAATAATATGAGAATAGGACACGGATATGACGTTCACATTTTAACTGAAAATAGAAAACTAATTATAGGAGGAGTAGAAATTAAACACGAAAAAGGCTTGCTAGGTCATTCGGACGCTGATGTTTTGCTTCACGCGATTTCCGACGCACTTCTAGGAGCTATGGCTCTAGGTGATATTGGCACTCATTTTCCAGATACTGACGAAAAATATAAAGGGGCTGATAGCCTTGTTCTTTTAAAGAGAGTAGTAGAGCTAGTAAAAACTAAGGGTTATGCAGTGGTGAATATCGACAGTACGGTAATTGCGCAGAGACCTAAAATGAAGCCACATATAATGAAAATGAGAGAAAATATTGCGACAGTGTGTGGTGTGTCGGTAGAAGATATAAATGTTAAGGCTACGACAGAAGAAAAGTTAGGTTTTACAGGACGTGAAGAGGGGATAAGCGCACATGCAGTGTGCTTGTTAGATAAAATATGAGTCTATTAGATAAATTAGAAAAGCTTAATGCATCTAAAAAAATAGCACTGCACATGCCTGGGCACAAAAGAATGTGTGATAAAGCTGAGTATTTAAAAAAATTAGGTGCAGAGTATGACATTACAGAGATATATGACTTTGATAACTTGCACAAAGCAGAGGGAGTATTAAAAGAAACTAACGAAAAGTTAAAGAAATATTACGAAAGTGATAATAGTTTTGCTATCGTGAACGGAAGCACAGCAGGAATTTTGGCAGGAATTAGGAGCGCTGTGAAATTTGGAGACACTATTTTGATGTCAAGAGCAAGTCATAAATCAGTGTATAATGCTGTTGAGTTAAATGGTTTAAAAACTAAATTTATATACACAGAAACTGACACGCAAAATGGTATAATCCAAAAGATTAACCTTAGTGATATAGAGAAAAATCTTGATGATATTAGCCTAGTCGTTATAACAAGTCCTACTTATGAGGGCATACTTAGCGACCTAGATGAAATCGTCAGGCTTTGTCATGCAAAAAACGTACCAGTTTTAGTCGATTGTGCTCATGGTGCACATTATACTATGGAAGAACTCTTTCCTAATGGAAACCGAGCAGATATTGTTGTGCAGAGTTTGCACAAAGTACTGCCTAGCCTTACTCAAACAGCTGTTTTGCATGTAAATGGAGACATGGTTGATTTAGGTGAAGTTATGCGTAACCTAGAGATTTTTCAAACCAGCAGTCCGTCATATATCTTAATGGCTTCCATAGATAGCTGTATTGATTATATGACAGAAAAGAAAATAGATTTATTCAAAAGGTTAGAAAAAAATTACATCAATTTTACAAAAACAATATCAAACATGAATAATCTAGCGTGGTATAATACAGGTGATATTACAAAGATAATCATTGACTGTTCTAATTCTAACATCAACGGTTATGACTTGATGAAAATATTAAGAAGTGAGCATAATATTGAACTCGAAATGGCACAGCAAACTTATATACTAGCTATAGTAAGCGTTTTGGATAGCGAAGAAGTTTTTGAAGGATTTGCAGAAGCTCTGTTGCTAATAGACAGTAAATTGAATGAAAATAACACAGAACATACAGGTAACTTTGATAGACAAGAAATTGGTATGTCTATTTTTGAGGCTTTTAGTAAGAATAAAGCAAAAGTAACTCTTGATAATGCTATTGGAGAAATAAGCGCAGAGTATGTTTGGTTATATCCACCGGGTATTCCGGTTTTAATTCCAGGAGAGAAAATAAACAGTGGTTTTATTGATGATATTAGACAAATGATTAAAAGTTCGTCTAATATATATGACAGCTACGATTTATTACCTGACGAATTAGTAATAATCAACCAAAAAACCTTTTAATATTGTACATATTTATTCTTCATTTTTTTACAATTTTCACATTGAGTTAATAGTAATATTAACAAATAGTATTTTAAGAGTAGTAGTTGAGATAATATGACAACACACGTGTACAAAATAACTAAATATAATGATATGAAATTCAAACTTTTACTAATTTTCTATAAAAATGCTTGATAATAGAATTAAATTGTGTTATTATATGTACATGCTTATAAGAAAGGTTGAGGAAAATGGTAGAAAATACTAAAAATGCACCTTTTGAAAGATTTGTTAGTGGGCAAGATTCACTAGCGTATGAATTTATGGGTGTTCATAAAGCGAGATACAAGAACAAAGATTGCATTGTAGCAAGAGTTTGGGCTCCAACTGCTAAATCTGTTTCTTTTGTGGGTGAGTTCTGCAATTGGGACGAGAGCGTTTATCCAATGTTCAACATTGGTGACGGAGTATGGGAGTCGTACATAGACTTAGATTTAGAGGAATTTGATAGTTACAAGTTCCATATCACTTCACAATATGGTGGGACATGCTTTAAGTCAGACCCTTATGCGTTCCACAGTGAAACAAGACCTGGCACTGCTTCAAAATTCTATGATTATAGTGGTTTTGAGTGGAGTGACAGCGAGTGGGAAAAATCCAAAAAAGACAAACCACATTACGAAAACCCAGTTAATATCTATGAAGTTCATGCAGGTTCTTGGAGAAAATATAAAGACGGTTCTTTATTTTCTTATAAAAAACTAGCAGAAGAACTTATTCCTTATGTAAAAGAAATGGGATATACTCACATTGAGTTTATGCCTCTTACAGAATATCCGTTCGACCCTAGCTGGGGTTATCAAGTAGTAGGATATTTCTCACCTACTTCAAGATATGGTACACCAAAAGAGTTTATGGAGTTTATTAATGAATGCCATAAAGAGGGAATTGGTGTTATTATGGACTGGGTACCAGCACATTTCCCAAAAGATTCTACAGGACTAGCAAACTTTGATGGCACACCTTGCTATGAATATGCGGATTCTAGAAAAGGCGAGCACAAAGAATGGGGAACTCTAGTGTTTGACTATGGCAGACGTGAAGTAGTTAACTTTTTAATATCAAGTGCTAACTTCTGGGTTAAAGAGTACCATATAGACGGACTTAGAGTAGACGCAGTTGCTTCGATGCTTTACCTTGATTACGGTAGAAATGACGGCGAATGGGTCGGTAATATGTATGGTGGCAGAGAAAACTTAGAAGCAGTTGAGTTTATGAAAAATCTTAACGCAAAAGTTTTTGAACAAAATCCTGAAGTTATGATGATTGCAGAAGAATCAACAGCATGGCCTATGGTTACAAAACCTCCGTATTTAGGCGGATTAGGCTACAACTATAAATGGAACATGGGTTGGATGAACGACATGTTAAAATATATGTCTTTAGACCCAGTGTATAGAAAATACAACCACAACAACTTAACATTCTCATTCTTCTATGCTTTTTCAGAAAACTATGTTTTAGCAATTTCACATGACGAAGTTGTTTATGGCAAGTCTTCTTTATATGGTAAAATGTATGGTAACAATGAATGGGAAAAATACGCAGCACTTAGGTGTTTTATAGCGTTTATGATGGCTCACCCTGGTAAAAAACTACAGTTTATGGGAACTGAGTTTGGACAACACGATGAGTGGAACTTTACTGAAGAACTACAATGGTACTTGTTACAATATGACGAGCACCAAAAAACACAAAAGTTCTTTAAAGAGATAAATCATTTCTACTTAAAACAAAATGAACTTTGGGAGATAGATTTTAACTGGGAAGGTTTTTCTTGGATTTCTAGTGATGACTATGAGCAAAGTGTTATTTCTTTTAGAAGAATTGATAAAAACGGTAACGAGATTATTATTGTTTGCAATTTCTTACCTGTTTATAGAGAAAACTACCACATAGGTGTACCTAGTGGTGAGGTTTATGAAGAAATTTTTACAACTGATGACTTGTGCTATGGTGGTAGCGGTGTATCAAATGGTGACAACATAGTTCCATTTGATGAAAAAAACCATGGTTTTGAGAAAAGTATATCATTGAAATTACCAGCAAATGGAGCTTTTTTCTTAAGAGTGAAAAAAGATAACAATAAATAATTTGAGGAGGTCATGGAAAAATGTATCCAAAACAAGAAGTAGTAGCCATGTTATTGGCTGGTGGTCAAGGAAGTAGACTTGGCGCATTAACAAGAGACTTAGCAAAACCCGCTGTACCTTACGGTGGTAAGTACAGAATTATCGATTTCCCACTTTCAAACTGTGTAAACTCAGGTATTGAGACTGTTGGTGTTTTAACTCAATATTCTCCACTTGTTTTACATGAGTATATTGGTAGCGGACAACCTTGGGACTTAGATAGTATAGACTCAGGTGTTCACGTGTTATCTCCTTTCCAAAAGTATAAAGGTTCAGGTTGGTACACAGGTACATCTAACGCTATTTATCAAAATATCAATTTCATAGATAGATACGACCCTGAATACGTAGTTATTTTATCAGGCGACCATATCTACAAAATGGACTATTCTACAATGATTCAATATCATAAAGATAAAAATGCTGATTGTACTATTGCGGTTATTGATGTTTCTTTAGAGGAAGCTTCAAGATTTGGTATTTTGAATACTAATGAAGATGGTTCTATCTATGAATTTGAAGAGAAACCAAAACAACCAAAAAGCACAAATGCTTCAATGGGTATCTATGTTTTTACATGGGAAAAACTTAGAAAATACCTAATAGAAGACCAACTAGACCTTAGTTCTTCTAATGATTTTGGTAAAAATGTTTTGCCTACTATGCTTGAAAACGGCGAGAAAATGTATGCTTATAGTTTTTCTGGATATTGGAAAGATGTTGGTACAATTGAAAGCTTGTGGGAAGCAAACATGGACTTGCTTAACCCTAATGTAGAGCTTGATTTAAGTGCTGAAAACTGGAAAATTTATGCTAGAACAAGAGTTATGCCTCCTCATTATGTTGGCAAAAACGCTATGGTTCAAAATTCAATTGTTACAGAGGGTAGCAATGTTTATGGCGAACTAGAGTTCTCTGTATTATTTACAGGAGTTACAGTTGAAGAGGGCGCAAAAGTTAATGCTTCTATCGTAATGCCAGGCGCTGTTATTAAAAAAGGCGCTAATGTGCAATATGCAATAATTGGTGAAGATGCGGTTATAGGCGAAAATGCGGTTATAGGTGGAAAACCAGAAGATGCTGAAGATGCAACTGCGTGGGGAATTGCTGTTGTAGGTCCAAACTGTGTTGTTGAAGACAACCAAGTGGTAAATCCAAAAGAAATGATAGCTACGGAAGAGGTGTAAGTATGAGAGGAAACAACGTATTAGGTATATTATTTACATATATTAACGATGATAAAATCCCTGAACTAACAAAAAACAGAGTTATAGCATCTGTTCCTTTTGGTGGCAGATATAGACTAGTAGACTTCGTTTTGTCTAGCATGGTTAATTCAGGTATAAATAATGTTGGTGTTATTACAGAGAGAAATTACCAAAGCTTAATGGATCATTTAGGTTCAGGTAAAGCATGGGATTTGTCAAGAAAAAGAGAGGGTTTGTCTTTATTACCTCCTTTTGACACTGATTATAAAAGAAACGGTGGTAAAGTCGAGTCTTTAGCATCTGTTCAAAGATTTATTAAAGCTGCTCAAGAAGAATATGTTATTATTTCAGACTGCAACACAGTTTGCAATATTAACTTCAAAAAAGCTTTGAGCTTTCATATTGAAAAAGAATCTGACCTAACTGTAATTTATAGAAAAGGTTCTTCACCAAAAGGTGTTAGAGTGGGCGTTTTATCTATTGATGATAACGACAAAGTAACTGCACTTTCAAGCAGAGACAATGGCGTAGAAGATAGAGATATCGGCATGGCTATGTATATTATGAAAAGAGAAAAACTTCTTGATTTAGTTGAAGAATGCATGGCAGAGAACACTCTTGATTTTGATAGATCAGTACTTTTCAAATGCATTAATTCAATGAATGTATATGCGTATGAATTCAAAGGCTTAACATTCCCAATCACAGATTACAACTCATACTTTGAGGCTAACATGGCGCTTATGAACGACAGTGTTCGTAAAGAACTATTTAATACACAAAGACCAATTTACACAAAAGTTCGTGACGATATGCCTACAGTATACGGATTAGGTTCAAAAGCTTCTAATTCTATCATTGCTGGTGGTTGTGTAATTGATGGCGAAGTAGAAAACTGTGTTCTTTTCCGTGGTGTTAAAGTAAGTAAAGGTGCTGTGCTTAAAAACTGTGTAATCATGCAAGATGGCACAATTCACAAGAATGTTACAATGGAAAATGTAATCACAGATAAAGATGTTGTGGTAGAAGCTGACAGAAATCTTGTTGGTTCACCTACATATAACATGTATATAGCTAAAGCTAGTGTAGTTTAATCTAGCGAGAAAGGAAGTAAAAATGAAAGTTTTATTTTGTGCTAGTGAAGCGTTGCCGTTCTCAGCTACTGGTGGATTAGCAGATGTAGCAGGCTCTCTTCCTAAAGCTTTAAGAAAAAGACTTGTGAGTTGTAGCGTTGTGCTACCTTTGTATGACACTATTCCACAAGAGCTAAAAGACAGCATGACTTTTATCACAAGTATAAGTGTTCCTGTTGCATGGAGACGCCAATATTGTGGTATATTTGAAGCAAAAATTGATAATGTAACATACTATTTTATAGATAATCATTATTACTTTAAAAGACATGGTTTATATGGCCATTTTGACGATGCTGAAAGATTTGCGTTTTTCTCTAGAGCGATTTTAGAAATGCTTCCTCATATAGATGTAAAACCTGATATTATTCACACAAACGACTGGCAAACTGCTTTGGTACCTATTTATTATAGATTATTCTATGCTAATGAAGAGTGGTACAAAGGCATTAAAATGCTTTTCACAATACACAACATTCAATACCAAGGTCAATACGGAATGGGAATTTTACCAGATGTTTTTGGTGTTTTAGACCAAGACGCTTACTTGCTTGAGTGGGAGGGTTGCGTTAACGTTATGAAAGGTGCAATTGAGAGCGCACATTGGGTTTCTACTGTTAGCCAAACATATTCTAACGAAATAAAAGACCCGTGGTTCTCACACCACTTAGACCCTATTTTGCGTGAGAGAGCATGGAAGTTATCTGGTATATTAAATGGTATCGACCAAGATACATATAACCCAGAGACAGACAAAGATGTTTTTGTTAACTTTAACATTGATACTCTTGACAAAAAAATAGAGAACAAACTGAAACTTCAAGAAAGAGTTGGGCTAAAACAAGACGCTGATGTGCCACTAATTGCAATGGTTACAAGACTTGTTTCTCACAAAGGTTTAGACTTAGTTCGTGAAGCAGTAGACAATGTAATGCAGTATACAAATTCACAATTTGTGATTTTGGGCAGTGGCGACTTTGAATACGAGATGTTCTTTAGAGAGTGCCAAGAGAGATACCCAGAAAGATTTAGCATTGTTGTAGGATTTATCCCTGAATTATCTAAAAAGATTTATGCAGGAGCAGATATTTTCCTAATGCCTAGCAAGAGCGAACCTTGTGGACTTTCACAAATGATTTCACTACGTTACGGTACAATACCAGTAATTCGTGAGACAGGTGGCTTGAAAGACTCTATCACAGATTGTCGTGACGGCGAGGGTAATGGCTACACATTCAAAACATATAACAGTGGAGATATGTTAAACTCTTTACACGCAGCTATTCATAATTATAATGAGAATAAAGAAGAATGGCAAACTCTTGTAAAAAGAGCAATGGAGTGCGATAACAGCTGGGTGAAATCAGCTAATGAATACATTAAACTATATAAATTAATCTTAAAAGGTTAAACATAAACTTGTAAAAAGTTGTGATAAACCATACTGATAGGAAAAAAGACGGATAGTATTGCAACTATGGTTGTGTGCTTATCTGTCTTTTTTAGAATTCATTTAACTTTATATTGATGTAAAATTAGTTTATTGGAAAAAATTGTAGGGTACGATGCCCACATCGTACCGAATATAATACTATCATAAATCGGAATGGTGATACAAAATATATCATTATAGCACGGTCGGATATGCAATCGACCCTACATTATCAATGTTCACATCGAAATAAACGAAAAAACACTGTATTAATGAGGTGAGAATATGAAAAAATTAATATGTATAATTTTAGTTTGCTTTACTTTAAGTGCATGTAGCACAGCCGAAATACCAGAGATAAAACTATCTGACATTAAAGACAGCGAGGGAATAAACTTTAACAGTTTAAGTTGGGATACTAGCAGAGAGGGTGTCGAAAAATATTTTGGCATTACAAATAGCGAGACAACCGAAACTACAGAAACTACCGAGACCGTAGTAACCGATATGTATTTAGCTGACTTTGACAAACAGGTAGAAGCAGAGTTTTATTATGAGCAGTTTTTAACTGACGAAAAAAGCATAGTGCGTATTAAGCTTTATTTTGGGTATGACACAGAGGACGAAGCACTTGACTTTTTTAATGATTACGAAAACTTGCTGATAGAAATGTCTGAGACTAATGAAATCTTGGCAGAGTATAGCAAAGGTACAGTAAATAATGGTTCAGTTTTGGTATCTGAGACTATTGGAGTAACAAATTCACAGGTTTTGGAAACTAATGATATTTCTTTAATGGAAATATTAGATATGCATTTATATTATTATGAAAATGATGAAATAGCTGAAACACAAAATTATGAAGTTATGATTGATATAGGCATAGCACGTGATATGTCGCTGTATGACTTAACAAGTGAATAAGTATATTTTTCGTTCATAAACTTACTAAAATAACGGAGACTGTTTAATATGACAGTCTCTTTTTATAAATATTGTTCAAAAAATCTATTGCTTTTTTTCCGTTTAGAATGTAAAATAATGTAAAAGTAAACAATTAAGTAGGTACATTATGGATAATAATAAAATAAGCGAAATACTAGAGGAAAAATTTAACTCTATTGTTATAAGCCAAAAGAGAAAAAATAGCGAAATTACATATAACAAGGTGGTTGTTAAGCCGTTTTCTAAAAAAGGTGAGACAGTGTATCAGCTCAGTTGTTATGAGGACAAAAAGGTTTATCATAAAAATCTGAACCATGAAAACATGTGCTCTTATGTGATAGAGCTAATCACAATAGACTTTGCACAGTGCGTGGTTTTCTCAGCAGATGCTGATTATCACATTTTAAGTAAAAAAGATAAGCTTGCTATAAAGACATCAGCTGCTACAAAAAAAGTAGGTAATATGGAACATAACAGAAAGAAAAACTACTTAATTGCAGAAGATGAAAATGCTGATTTCTTGGTAGAGCTTGGAATTGTCGGCAAAAATGGTCGAGTAAAAAATGACATGTATGCAAAGTTTAGACAAATTAACAGATACCTAGAGTTTATATCGGATATAGTATCTGTTTTTGATAAAGATAAAACTATTAGGATAGTAGACTTCGGTTGTGGTAAGGCGTATTTAAGCTTTGCTTTGTATTACTATTTAAAGAAAAAATCAGACTTGAATGTAGAGATTATAGGTCTTGACCTTAAAAAAGATGTTGTTAACTTTTGTGAGAATTTAGCTCGTAAATTAGGTTATGACGGACTTACTTTTAAGTATGGTGACATAGGGCAGTATAATTCAGATGACCCGTTTGACATGGTAATATCTTTGCACGCATGCGACACTGCAACTGATGAAGCTATATACAAAGGTATACTTTGGAAAAGCAAGGTTATACTTGCTGTTCCGTGTTGTCAACACGAACTTAACCCTCAGCTTAAAAATGCTGAAAATAACGGCATTTTAAGATACGGACTTATGCGAGAGCGTTTTGCAACTATCGTAACAGATACTTACAGGGCATTGCTACTGGAGACAGTAGGTTACAAAACAGAGATTGCAGAGTTTATCGAGACAGAACATACTCCGAAAAATGTCTTGATTAAAGCAGTACACACTGGCAAGGTAAGCAAAAAATCAACAATAGAACTAGAAAACCTAAAGAAACAATGGTGCTTTGAACAGCACTTAGAAAAACTATTAAATGAAAAGAGGTAACTGTTATGAAAAAACCGATACTATTAGTAATGGCAGCTGGAATGGGAAGCAGATACGGAGGTCTTAAGCAGATTGACCCTGTGGGTAAAAACGGCGAAATCATCATGGATTATTCTGTGTTTGACGCACTTAAAGCTGGATTTGACAAAGTAGTTTTTGTTATTAAAGAAGAAAATTTACAAGATTTTAAAGAGGCGATAGGAGACAGAGTTTCTAAGTACATAAAAGTAGAGTACGCTTATCAAGATTTAAGTGACTTACCTAGTGGATATACAATTCCAGAGGGCAGAGTAAAACCGTGGGGTACAGGGCATGCAGTACTAGCTGCGAGAAAATTAATTGACGCACCATTTGCTGCGATTAATGCAGACGATTACTATGGTGCAGAAGCATTTGCTAAGATTGCAAACCAACTTGGTAAAATGAGTGATAGCGACATAATGCAAATTTGCATGGTAGGTTACAAACTTAAAAACACATTATCAGAAAACGGACATGTTTCAAGAGGTGTATGTGATACTGATAGCGAAGATAACTTGATTAAAATTACAGAGAGAACTCAAATTGAAAGAGTTAACGGTATACCAAGCTACACAGAAAACGGTGGAGAGACTTGGGTAGATATGACTGACGAAACTATAGTATCTATGAACATGTGGGGCTTCCCAGTCGAGTTTATGGCTAAATTAGAGGCTGACTTTGTGAACTTCTTAGAAAATGACGTACCTAAAAATCCGATGAAGTCAGAGTATTTCTTGCCTTTTGTTGTTAATGATTTATTAGAGGAAAAAGGTGCGACAGTAAAAGTGTTGAAATCTGACGATAAATGGTATGGAGTAACTTATAAAGAGGACAAAGAAGCAGTGGTAAAAGCTATGGCTGATTTAGTTGATAGTGGAGTTTATGAAAACCCATTATGGAGATAATTTATGAAAAAAACATTATATTTGGAATGTAATATGGGTGCAGCTGGCGACATGCTGGCAGGTGCGTTGGTAGAGCTTTTAGATGACAAACAAGCTTTTATAGACGAAGTTAATAATATTGGTATACCTAAAACAGAAGTGGTTTTGGAGACCAGAACGAAGTGTGGAATTGACGGAACTGGATACACTGTAGTTATTGACGGAGTGATTGAGGGCGAAGAAGAGCACGGACATCATCACCACGGCGAGCATGAGCACGAGCATGAACACCACCACCACGGCGAGCATGAGCACGAGCATGAACACCACCACCACGGCGAGCATGAGCATGAACACCACCACCACGGACACCACGAGCACAATGGTATGCATGAGATTGAACACATAATCAGCCACCTTAATGTTAACCAAAAGGTAAAGGCTGACGTGATAGCTGTTTATAGGATAATCGCAGAAGCTGAGAGTAAAGCTCATGGAAAGCCAGTTGATTTTGTTCATTTCCACGAAGTTGGCGCTATGGACGCTGTTGCGGATATAACATCTGTTTGCATGCTTATCGATAAACTTTCACCAGATGTTATAATCGGCTCCCCAGTTAGACTTGGCAAAGGCTTTGTGAAATGTGCTCACGGAGTTCTGCCAGTTCCAGCTCCTGCTACTGCTGACATTGTTAGAGGAATTCCAGTATACAGTGGCGATATTGACGGAGAGATGTGTACACCAACAGGTGCTGCATTACTTAAACATTTTGTAAGCGATTACAAAGAAATGCCAGTTTTATCTATCGATAAAATCGGCTATGGTATGGGTAAAAAAGACTTCCCAAAAGCTAACTGTGTGAGAGCGTTTTTATGCTCTGAGGATAACAACAGTGACGAAGTTTATGAGCTTTCTGCTAATATAGATGACATGACTGCTGAATACATTGCTTTTGCAACAAGCACAATGCTTGAAAATGGAGCACTAGATGTATATACAACAGCTATCGGCATGAAAAACAGTAGACCAGCTGTAAAAATAAGCTGTTTGTGCAAAGAGGATAAAGTAAGCGAAATGGAACATTGCTTCTTTGCTCATACAACTACTATAGGAGTTAGAAAACAAAAGTTTTCTAGAACTGTTTTAGACAGAACATTTATAACTAAAGACAGCAAATTTGGAGAAATTCAGTTTAAGTCTTGCACTTATAATGGAAAAACAAAAGAGAAAGCAGAGTTTTCTGACATAGCAAAAATAGCTAAAGACAATAACATTAGCCTAACAGATGTGATAAACGAGATTAAAACTTAAACAAACCGAAAGGAACACAATGAACATACTGCATTTAAAATACGCATTAGAGATAGAAAAAACAGGCTCTATGACAAAGGCGGCGGACAACCTATTTATGTCACAGCCTACACTTAGTCGCTCTATTAAAGAGCTAGAGGATAGTTTGGGAGTTAAAATATTTAAGAGAACTGCAAAGGGAATTTTGCCAACTCAAAGTGGAGAGGACTTCTTAATTCATGCAAAAGATATACTTGATAGAATTGACGAAGTAGAAGCAATGTTTTCTAACAAAGAGAAAAAGCAAATCACCTTGAATATTTCTGCGCCTCGTTCGGACTATATCTGCAATGCGTTTGTTAAAACAGTTTCTCAGTTCGATAAAAACAAAGATATTGATGTAAACTACCGAGAGACTAATGCAGTAAGAGCGATAGACAACATAATTCAAGGAAATTACAGCTTAGGTATTATTAAGTTTCAAGAAGATTTTATGTCGTACTTCAAAACAATGTTTAAAAGCAAAGGCTTGAAATATGAACTTTTGCTAAGTTATGAAGCTAACTTATTAGTGCCTAAGAATGGTCCTTTAGGCATTAAAGACGTTGTAGAGATGAAAGACTTAGAGGACTGCATAGAGATATGTTTTGGCGACCCATTTGTGCCAACTCTACCTACAACTACAGTTAAAAAGGCAGAGTTTACGCAGTCAGGTAACAAAAAAATCATGGTATATGAAAGAACTAGTGTGTGCCAATTGTTAGAAAGCTTACCTAATGTATACACTTGGATAAGTGGAATGCCAGACAGACTTAGAAAACAAGATGCGTTTATGTTTGCGAAAACCAAAGGAATTGAGCCAAAAAAGTATGTTCACCTACTAATTTATAAAAATAAGCATAAATTCACAGAAGAAGAAAAGACTTTTCTTGAAAATTTGAACTACTTTAAAAACATAAAATTTGGGAAAAATAACTAAACTAACAAAAAATATTATTATATCGATTGAATTATATTAATTATGTCAATGATATATCAATAATCGTATATCGATATACAAAGAGTGATATGTACAATGAATAATACTCATGCTATAATAACAGTGTACTAAAGAGGAGGTGGTTTTGTTGGAAAAAGAAAAAATATCTTCTAGTACTATCAAAAGATTACCATTATATTTAAGTTATCTAAAGTTATTACCAGAAAGCGAAGTATACGTATCTGCTACAAAAATTGCAGATTCGCTAATGCTAAATCATGTAAAAGTAAGAAAAGATTTAGCCTGTATTAGCACCTCAGGTAAACCTAGAGTTGGATATGAAACAAAAACTTTAATATCAGAACTAGAGAAATATTTGGGGTATACATCAGTTAATAATGGAATAATAATAGGAGCCGGAAGACTTGGTAAAGCATTGCTTAATTACAAGAGATTTAAACTTTATGGTTTAGATGTTTTAGCAGCTTTTGATATTGACGAAGACAAAGTGTCGTCTTCAACAGAGAGAAAGCCCCTATTACCAATTAGAGAGTTGGACAAATATTGCAAAGAGAACAATGTTAAAATTGCAATAATTACAGTGCCAGATATGGCTGCTCAACAAGTAGCAGATTTACTTGTAGAATGTGGCATAAAATCTATTTGGAACTTTAGTTCTGCTAGAATAATCGCACCAAGCGATGTAATGGTATTGACAGAAAACATGGCAGCTTCAATGGCTGTACTTGTAAGACACTTAGAAAATTAGTTAGTTATAAAACATAAATTATGTTTTAGATAGTTTCACAAAATGTAAGGAGAGTAAGTTATGCAAACAAACAAAATTTATCCTATAGTTGAAAACTCAGAAAGCTTCTACGCAGCATTTAATGCAATTAGAGAAGCTCAAAGTATCTTCGCTACTTTTACTCAAGAAAAAGTTGACGAGATTTTTAAAGCAGCAGCGCTAGCAGCTAACAAAGCTAGAGTACCTCTTGCTAAAATGGCTGTAGACGAAACAGGCATGGGCGTTTTTGAAGACAAAGTTATCAAAAACCATTATGCTTCTGAGTACATTTACAATCAATATAAAGACACAAAAACTTGTGGAGTTATTGAAGAAGATACAGTTTATGGTATCAAAAAAGTTGCTGACCCAATCGGTGTTATCGGTGCAGTTATCCCAACAACAAACCCAACATCAACAGCAATATTCAAAACTCTATTAGCTTTAAAAACAAGAAACGGTATCATGATTTCTCCTCATCCAAGAGCTAAAAACTGTACAATCGCAGCAGCTAAAACAGTTTTAGAAGCAGCAGTTAAAGCTGGCGCTCCAGAGGGAATTATCTCATGGATCGATGTACCTTCTCTAGAACTTACTAACCTTGTTATGAAAGAAGCTGACACAATCCTTGCTACAGGTGGTCCTGGCATGGTTAAAGCTGCTTATTCATCAGGTAAACCAGCACTAGGTGTTGGCGCAGGTAACACACCAGTTGTTATGGATAGCTCATGTGACGTTAAAATGGCTGTTAACTCAGTTATTCTTTCTAAAACATTTGATAACGGTATGATTTGTGCTTCTGAGCAAGCAGTTATCGTTTTAAAAGATATTTATGCAGAAGTTAAAAAAGAATTCCAAAATAGCGGTTGCTATTTACTAAATAAAGGCGAGACTGAAAAAGTTCGTAAAACAATCATCATCAATGGCGCATTAAATGCTAAAATAGTTGGTCAAACAGCTTACACAATTGCAAAACTTGCAGGCGTTGATGTTCCAGAAGATACAAAAATCATCATCGGTGAAGTTGACAGCGTTGAGACTTCAGAAGAATTTGCACACGAGAAACTATCTCCTGTACTTGCTATGTACAAAGCAAAAACTTATGAAGAAGCATTAGAAAAAGCTGACAAACTAGTTAAAGACGGTGGTTACGGACACACAGCTTCATTATACATCAATGTTAACGAAAAAGAGAAAATGGCTAAACATGCAGAAATGATGAAAGCTTGTCGTATTCTTGTTAACACTCCAGCAGCTCACGGTGGTATCGGTGACCTTTACAACTTCAAGCTTGCTCCTTCTCTAACTCTAGGTTGCGGATCTTGGGGCGGAAACTCAATTTCTGAAAACGTAGGAGCTATGAACCTTGTAAACGTTAAAACAGTAGCTGAGAGGAGAGAGAATATGCTTTGGTTCAGAACACCAGATAAACTATACTTCAAAAAAGGTAGCATGCCTGTTGCTTTAGACGAGTTAAGAACTGACTTGTTTAAGAAAAGAGCATTTATCGTTACTGATAAATTCTTGTTTGAAAATAACTTTGTAAAACCTGTTACAGACAAACTAAATGAAATGGGTGTACAATACACAGTATTTGGCGATGTAGAGCCAGACCCAACACTTGCTTGCGCAAGAGCTGGTGCAAAAGCTATGGAAGACTTCAAACCAGACGTTATTATCGCTTTCGGTGGTGGTTCTCCAATGGACGCTGCTAAAATCATGTGGGTTCTATATGAGCACCCAGAAGTAGATTTCGAAAACATGGCTATGGACTTCATGGACATTAGAAAAAGAATTTACAAATTCCCAACAATGGGCGAAAAAGCATACTTCATTGCTATCCCAACATCATCAGGTACAGGTTCTGAGGTTACTCCTTTCGCAGTTATCACAGACGAGTCTACAGGTACAAAATACCCACTAGCTGACTACCAATTAATGCCTAACATGGCTATCGTTGACACAGACAACATGATGAGCCAACCTAAAGGCTTAACAGCTGCTTCTGGTTTAGACGTTCTAACTCACGCAGTAGAGGCTTATGTTTCTGTATTCGCTAACGATTTCACAAACGGACCTGCTATGAAAGCTGTTAAATTAGTATTTGAAAACCTACAAACTGCTTTTGATGACGGTTCTAACATTAAAGCTCGTGAGAACATGGCTAACGCTTCAACTCTAGCTGGTATGGCTTTTGCTAATGCGTTCCTAGGTATCAACCACTCATTAGCACATAAATTAGGTGGTTACCACCACTTACCACATGGTGTAGCTAACGCATTACTATTACCACACGTTATCAGATACAACGCTGTTGATGTTCCTTACAAAATGGGTACATTCTCACAATACGAGTATCCAAAAGCTATTGAAAGATATGTAGAGCTTGCTGAGTACTGTGGATTTAAAGGCAAAGATGATCAAGATACATTAAATAAATTCGTTAAAGCTATCGAAGATTTATCTGCTAACCTTGGTATCAAAAAATGCATTAAAGAATATGGCATTACAGAAGAAACATTCACAGCTACACTAGACCAAATGGTTATTGATGCATTTGATGACCAATGCACAGGCGCAAACCCAAGATACCCACTACTAGTTGACATTAAAGAGTTATACCTAAAAGCATACCACGGCAAATAATTAATTATTGAATTAAGATAGGAGCACTTGTTATGAATTTAAACGAAGTAATCGCAAAAAGATCAAATAAATGCGTATATAAAGACGGAGACCAAGCAGTTAAAGTTTTCGAAGTAGGATACTCAAAAGCAGATATTCTAAACGAAGCTTTAAACCTAGCTAAAATTGAAGAGTTAGACCTTAACACCCCAGGTGTTAAGGAGGTAACTATGATAGACGGCAAATGGGCTATAGTTACAAACTTCCAAGAAGGTAAAACAATTGCTGAATTAATGGCTGAAAATCCAGATAAAACAGCAGAATACATGGAGATGTTTGTTGAATTGCAAATCAGTATCCATAAAAAATCCGCACCTCAACTAAACTATCTAAAAGACAAAATGAATAGAAAAATCAGCCAATCTGGTCTAGATGCATCTACAAGATATGAACTACATGCTAGATTAGAAGGTATGAAAAAACATGCTAAAGTGTTGCATGGTGACTACACACCAAGTAACGTTGTTGTAAAACCAGATGGTACTTTCTTTGTGCTTGACTGGGCACACACAACACAAGGTAACGCTAGTGCTGATGCTGCTAGAACTTATCTAACTTTCAAATTAAAGAAACAAGATGACTTTGCTGAGATGTATCTTGATATGTTCTGCAAAAAAAGCGATATAGCAAAACAATTGGTACAAAAATGGCTACCTATCGTAGCAGCTTCTCAACTTGTTAAAGGTAAAGAAGAAGAAAAAGAGTTCTTAATGAACTGGGCAAACGTAGTAGAATACGTTTGATAAACTAGAGTCCCCCAAATTAAATTTTCATATAACAAAATAGGGTGGAGTTATCTCCACCCTAAACCTATTAGGAGGTTTTTTATGTTGCAAATCGGAATTAAAGGAACAGCTACCACAATGGTAGACGAGACTAACACTGCAAAAACTATAGGAAGTGGAGCGTTAGAGGTTTTCGCAACACCTGCTATGATAGCACTTATGGAGAAGTCAGCTTGCAACTGTATTAATGATTATCTTGATGAAGACAGTGGTAGTGTGGGAACTCTTGTGAATATCACGCATGTATCTGCTACTGCTATGGGTGTAGAAGTAGAAGCTGTGAGCGAACTTACAGAGATAGACGGCAGAAAACTTGTTTTCACTGTAACTGCTACTGATAAATTTGGCGTTATTGGTAAAGGAACTCACGAAAGATTTATTATAAACAATGATAAATTTATGGCAAAACTTAATTTGAAATAATTGCGACACTTTGTCAAATGTTGTGGTAACCGAATAAAAATGAAAGGTCAAGCAGTAGCAAAAAAGTTACTGTAAAATTCTCTTTTTAAAACGATTGAAATTCCTAAACCCATAAGCGTTCCTCTTAAGAACATTAATTTTATTACACATTTCAGTTACCATGTTAGTGATGTGGAATTCAAGGGAGTGAAAATATTAGTTTGCCAATTAAAGTATAATTTAGCACATTTATCTATTTGAGGAATGCCAGAATAAATAGCAGAATTAATCCATTCTAGAAAATGTATTTTAGATTTATGACTATGCTTGAAATTAGTTATATAATATGATATAATTATAGTAATTTGAAGAGGCAATTGGAGTAAGGAGTTAAAAATGAGCATTTTGACATTTTATTCCCATGTAGTTCACATTTTAACCGTTAAAGATTGAACAATCAAAAGTCGGAGAACTATAAGATATGGTGGTGTTTGTCAACATCTTTTAGTACAGGAAATTCAAGCAGTCAATAAATATATTCACAGTGAATTGGCTCTTCATAAAGTTAAACAGAACATGTAAATTATATTAGATTGGAGAGAAATATTATGACAAAAAAAATAATGGCTTTTATAATGACAATTACATTAACACTGAGTATGAGCTATGTGGGTTTCGCAACCAGTGTTGAAAGTATCGAGAATAAAATTATTAACTATAACATTGATGTAATTGAAAGTTCAATTACAGTTCCTATTAAAACCCTGCAACAAGCAGCTAAATTTGATTCAGCTAATCAAGAATTAAAACAATTTGTCAATTCAATAAGCAATAACGCCGAAAATTTTGTAATGAGTTCAGAAGAAGTTTTTGAGTTATTGGTTTTATTGGTGATTCCAGAAGAAAGAGACGAATATCTAGCTTCATATAAAAATCAAACGCTTGAAATAAGCTATGAAAATGGAAGTTTTTTTGTCTATCCTAAATCTGAATCAATTCCATTGAAGAAATCTAGCTCAGTATGGACTTGGTCAAGAACGTATTCTTTTGAGCGTACTGATCTTTCTGCTGCACGCAGAAGTAAATTTTCATTAACAGGAACTTTTAAGAAGACAATTAGTGGCAATTACACATATTTAGAAGCTATAAACGTTTCAACTTCCAATACGACATTTGCTAACTGGACAGCATTTTCTATTAGTGGGAGTTCAACTTCTCTGCGTTCAAAAATCACTCTATATGGACAAGGTCCACTTCAACCTAGTTGGGTAAGATGGGAATTTACTTCTTATGGCGGTTCGGCTTATGAAAAGTTTCATGATGTGAAAGCTAATAGCTTCTAGTTGAAAGTAAATGATATTATGTACTAAAAGATGAAGTATCTCTTTACTTAAGGAGTTCTATTTATCCAAAAAGGCTGTGAGATAAAACAAAAGATGGGTAGCAAATTCGCTATCCTTCTTTTGTTTGTATGATGTGAATTATTTATTATATTTTTATAGCTAGAGAGAGGCACTGCGTCTCTCTGTTTCTATGTCGGACACTGTTTTTTCAAAAGTAAAGTTTTTATCAACTGCTTCACAAATATACAAGGCAGGGATAGTTATTAAAAACCATACCAAAGTAAATGGTAGAGAAATTTGCCCATATAAATTAAGTGGTAACTCAGAATAATCCCAAATATTCATGTTAAGTAAGATGTTAAAAACTACGCCCACAATTAGCTCTATAATGGTGATAATAACAGAACCTACTGCACATTTTGTGCCCATTGCTAAATGATTGACTTTATCATAGCAAAATATATTTATAAACATTAAGCACAAACCACCAGCGAGCGACATTACATAGTGCGTGTGTCCTTGCCATGCAAGTTCCATAATGGGGAAAACTGTAGCACCAATTACAAACAAAATCATGTTTTTTTTCATAAATTACCCTCTTAATATTATAATAAAATTAGTGTTATCAATTATTTTAATTTAATACGAGTATAATTTTGCTAATATTATTGAAAAATTAATTAATTTGTGATATTATTACTTTAACAAAAATAAAGGAGTTTAACAATATGAATGTATTAGTAACTGGTGGAGCAGGGTATATAGGTTCACATACTTGTGTATGCTTGCTTGAACAAGGGCATGATGTTGTAGTAGTAGATAATTTTTATAATAGTAAAATGGAAGCTGTTAACAGAGTAGAAAAACTTACAGGTAAAAAAGTAAAGTTCTATGAAAACGATGTATGCGACATGGTAGCTTTAAGAAAAATTTTTGGCGAGAATAAAATTGATGCAGTTATTCATTTTGCTGGCTTAAAAGCAGTTGGTGAATCAGTTCAAATTCCTCTAAAATATTACGATAACAACTTAACTTCTACAATTAACTTAATTACAGTTATGAAAGAGTTCGGCGTTAATAACATAATATTCAGTTCATCTGCAACAGTTTATGGTGACCCAGCAACTGTGCCGATTACAGAGGATTTCCCATTATCAACAACTAACCCTTATGGTACAACAAAGTTGTTTATTGAAAGAATTCTAACAGACATAGCATTTACAGACAAAGAGTTTAACCCTATTATTTTAAGATACTTTAACCCAGTTGGTGCACACGAAAGTGGAATGATTGGTGAAGATCCTAACGGAATTCCTAACAATCTAGTACCTTTTATCACTCAAACAATTGTTGGCAAACGTGAGAGAGTTAACATTTTTGGTAGCGATTACCCAACTAAAGACGGCACAGGTGTTAGAGATTACATCCACGTTGTTGACCTAGCAGAAGGACATGTTGCTGCTATGAAAAAATTCACAGAACCTAACTGTGGTTTGCAAGTTTATAACTTAGGTAGTGGTGAGGGATACTCTGTTTTAGAGATGGTAAACGCTTTCTCAAAAGCTTGTGGTAAAGAAGTACCTTACGTAATGGCTGACCGTAGAGCTGGAGATATTCCAGAGTGTTACGCTAACCCAGACAAAGCTTACAATGAGCTTGGTTGGAAAGTTAAGAAAAATATTGATGATATTTGTACAGATGCCCTAAGATGGCAAACACAAAATCCTGACGGATATGGAGAGTAATATGATATTAGCTTCTGCTTCACCAAGAAGAAAAGAATTGTTAGAGAAATTTGGCTATGAGTTCACAGTTAAAGTATCTGAGGTTGACGAGAGTAAAATTACAGAAACTGACCCAGTTAAACTTGTGAAAATTCTAGCTGAGATGAAAGCTAACGCTATAGAAAACAGTGGGGAAGATATAATAATATCTGCTGATACTGTTGTGTCTTTAGATAATAAGATTTTTGGCAAACCTACTGACGAAAAACATGCTTTTGACATGCTGAAGGAGTTATCAGGTAAAACACATCAAGTTCATACAGGTGTGTGCATAAAAAGTGCTGACAACAGCGTAGTTTTTGCTGTTAAAACTGATGTTGTGTTCTATAATCTTAGTGAAGACGAGATTAATGATTACGTTAAAACAGGTGAGCCATTGGACAAAGCAGGTGCTTATGGTATACAGGGGTTAGCTGGCGCATTTGTTAAAGAGATACACGGAGATTACTTTAATGTTGTTGGACTTCCTATACCAAGGTTGATTCAAGAACTAAAATGGATATAATATAGCTTAATAATAAGTTTTTTTGCAAAAAGCATTGACAAAACTATGATTATTTGGTATGCTATTCTAGCCGCATACTGTAGGTTTAAGTGATTATATCCACCTCACGAGTAGCGAGATTATAATAAGGATGGCAAAAAAATGTTTGCAATTATTGAAACAGGCGGTAAGCAATACAAAGTAAAATACGGCGACGTAATTTATGTTGAGAAACTTACAGCAAATGAAGATGAGACAGTTGAATTTCCAGTAGTAGCTGTATTCGGCGAAGAAGGAACAAAAATCGGTACACCTTTAGTAGAGGGTGCAAGTGTTACAGGTAAAGTATTGAAAAACGGAAAAGGCAAAAAAATCACAGTTTTCACATACAAACCTAAAAAAAGCTCTAAAAGAAAATTAGGACATAGACAACCTTACTCTAAGGTTCAAATCGAAGCTGTTAAAGCTTAATGATTTATGTTGATTTTTTAACTAATAATGCAAAACAAGTAATCGGTGCTCGTTTAGCTGGGCATTCTGGTTATGCAGAGATAGGTTCTGATATCGTGTGTGCGGCGGTTTCTTCTGCTGTGTATATGGCTGTTAACACTATCGGCGATGTATTAGAGGTTAAATTAAAAAGTCTAAGAGTTGATGAAGACGGAGAACTTTTCTTTAGAATTTCTGATGAAGATGCTGATACTTGCAAAGTTATTGTAAGTGGACTAGCTTTGCATTTGAAAAGTTTAGAGGAACAGTATCCTGAACACATTAGTATAAACTATATGGAGGTGTAATCATGATTAAAATAAACATTCAATTATTTGCTCACAAAAAAGGTGTTGGTTCTACAAAAAACGGACGTGACTCTGAGTCAAAAAGACTTGGTGTTAAAAGAGCAGACGGACAATTCGTTCTAGCTGGTAACATTCTTGTAAAACAACGTGGAACACATATTCACCCAGGCAATAACGTTGGCAGAGGTTCTGACGATTCTCTATTCGCTTTAGTTGACGGTAAAGTTAAATTTGAGCGTATGGGTCGTGACCGTAAAAAAGTTAGCGTGTATTCACTAGAACAATAATTATATTTGTTTAGTGGTATTTGCCACATTAATAATGTAACTTAAAGGGCGGATATCTTATCCGTCCTTTTGTTTGTATAATCGTACAATAAAGAATAAATAATATTACAGCTTAGATATGTTAGAAAGGATAAAAATATGTTTATAGATGTAGCAAAAGTATTTATAAAAGCAGGCAATGGAGGAAACGGCGCTGTTTCTTTTAGAAGAGAGAAATATGTTGCGGCTGGTGGTCCTGACGGAGGAGACGGAGGCCGTGGTGGAGATGTTGTTTTCCAAGTAGACGATCACCTTTCTACACTATCTGACTTTAAATATAAAAAGAAGTTCGTTGCTAAAAATGGTATGGACGGTAGCTCCAACAAATGTTTTGGCAAAAGTGGTGAACCACTTATCATAAAAGTGCCAATGGGTACATTGATCAAGGACACTGAGACTGGCAGAATTATCGCTGATATGTCAGACAAAGAGCCTAAAATACTTGCAAGAGGTGGCAGAGGTGGCTGGGGTAACACTCACTTTGCGAACCCTACTCGTCAAGCACCTGCGTTTGCAAAACCAGGTACTCCGGGTGAAGAATTAGAGGTTACTTTAGAGATTAAATTGTTAGCTGATGTTGGACTAGTTGGCTTCCCTAACGTTGGTAAATCAACTTTAGTATCTGTTGTAAGCGAGGCTAAACCTAATATAGCAAACTACCACTTCACAACACTTACTCCTGTTTTGGGCGTGGTAAGTCTTGGTGAGGGCAGAAGCTTTGTAATGGCTGATATCCCTGGGCTTATTGAGGGCGCATGGGAAGGTATTGGCTTGGGACATCAATTTTTACGCCATGTTGAGCGTTGCAGAATGTTAATTCATATAGTTGATGTATCTGGTAGCGAGGGTAGAGACCCTAAAGAAGATTTTGAGATTATTAACAGAGAGTTAGAGAAATTTAACCCAGAACTTGCACAAAGACCTATGATAGTAGCTGGTAACAAATGCGATTTAACCGACGACGAAATCGTTGATGATTTTAAAAATTATGTTGAAGAAAAAGGCTATAGATTTTTCCCAATTATGGCTGCAATTAGACACGGCGTGGACGATTTATTGAACTGTGTTAACGAAAATCTATCTAAATTGCCACCTGTTACTGTGTATGAGCCAGAGCCAGCTCCAGTTAAGGCAATTGATGAATTTGAGAAAACTGCTGTTACAATTAGAAACGAGGGAGACATCTACTTTGTTGAGGGTAAATGGCTTGTTCAACTTATTAACAGCATTAACTATAACGACTACGAAAGCCTACAATACTTCCAAAGAGTTTTAATCAAAGCAGGTGTAATTGATGCACTTCGTGAAGCTGGAATTCAAGAGGGCGACACTGTAAGTATGTATGATGTTGAATTTGACTTTGTTGAATAGGAGATAGAAATTTGCTTTTTTGTTCAGTAGAAAACTTTAGTAATTACAGTCCACTTAACTTAGCGTATATAGGTGACTGTGCTTATGAAATAATGGTTAGAGAGTACTTGTTATCACAAGGTAATAGACCAGTAAAAGACTTGCACAGAATGTCTGTTGAATTTGTAAGGTGCGAATTTCAAGCAGAGATTATAAAAGAAGTTTTGCTAGATATTATGACAGAAGAAGAAATGGCAGTGTATACTAGAGGTAGAAATGCAAAAGTACCTAGAGTGCCAAAAAATTCATCTTCGTCAGATTATCACGCAGCAACAGGTTTTGAAGCCCTGTTTGGATATATCTATTTAAAGAATGACACGGACAGGCTAAAAGAGTTTTTCTCTTTAATTGTAGATTATAGTATTAATAAATCAAAATAACTAAGAATATATATTAAGTAAGCAAAGTAACATTAGTTGCTTTGCTGTACTAATATCATCAGGAAAAAAGGTGGGTTTGTATGAAAAGAGCTAGAGGATATTTTTTAGACTTTTTATTTATTTTAATGGGTAACTGTGTATATGCTGTTGCCGTAAATATGTTTACTGCACCAAATAACATAGCACCAGGAGGGGTAACTGGCTTTGCTACATTGTTAAATTATATGCTAGATACACCAATAGGAACAGTAGTGTTTATCATTAATATTCCTATTGTTATATGGGCAGTGATTGAGATAGGTTATAAACTTGTGTTAAAATCCTTTCTAGCTATTGTGTTAATGTCGCTTACAATTGATGTTTTCGCACTGTTTATACCTGTTTATAACGGTGATTTAATACTTACATCACTAATAGCTGGTATACTAGAGGGAGTCGGGCTATCTCTTGTGTTTATCAGAGGCGCAACAACTGGTGGCACTGATATGATAGCAAGACTATTAGGAAAAAGGTTCAGACATCTTTCAATGGGCAAGTTAATGCTCACGATTGATGGTATAGTAATCGTAGGTTCTGGTATTGTTTATAACAGCTTAGAGAGTGCAATGTACGCTTGCATAGTAGTTTTTGTTGCTACAAAAATAATTGACACTATTTTATATGGTACAGACGCAGGCACTGGCAAAATATTCTATATTTTTTCAGCTAAAAATCAAGAAATTGCAGATAAAATATTGATTGACCTAGACAGAGGTGTAACCTACCTTAAAGCTAAAGGTGGGTATACAATGAATGATATGGAAGTTCTGTTGTGTGCTGTTAGACGATTTGAGATTTATAGAATTCATAGCATTATTAGAGAAGTCGACAAAGACGCATTTGTTATTGTTGGCGATGCTGGTGAGATTACAGGTGAGGGCTTTAAGCCTCATAAAGTAGATGATAAAACCTTGAAAGAATTAATGAATAGAACCAAAAAGGAAGAAAAATGAATTTACCTATAGAATTTACTGATAGAATGAAAGAGTATCTTGGTGAAAGGTATAACAACTTTTTAGATAGCTACGAAAAGCCTCCAGTTAAAGGGATAAGGATAAACACAAAAAAGACTGGCAAAGATACTGTTGCAAAATATTTTGATGTTTTTAAAGATACACCATACTCTAGTGATAGTTTTGTGACAGACACTGAAAAAGTTGGTACCATGCCGATTTTTTTGTCTGGAGGTTTTTATTCTCAAGAGCCGTCAGCCAGTTTGCCTGTAGTAGTTTTAAATCCTAATAAAGATGATAAAGTTTTGGATTTATGTGCTGCCCCTGGTGGTAAAAGCACTCAAATAGCAACATATTTGGGTGATAACGGCTTGCTTTGGTCAAATGAGATTGTAAAAAGCAGAGCCAATATTTTACTATCTAACATAGAGAGAATGGGTATAGACAATGCTGTAATATCTAATGCGCACCCTGATACTCTTTGCTCAAAATTGCAAGGATTTTTTGATAAAGTGCTTGTTGACGCTCCGTGTTCAGGCGAGGGAATGTTCAGAAAAAATCCGACTGCTATACAAGAATGGTCACTAGAACATGTGAACACTTGTGCTGTAAGACAGCTAGAAATTTTGAACTCTGCGAGTAAAGCTTTAAAAAAGAACGGTGTTTTAGTGTACTCTACTTGCACTTTTTCAAAAGAAGAAAACGAGTATCTTTGCGAAAAATTTGTAGAGACTAACAAGGATTTTGAACTAGCGAGTATTGATATAGAGATAGGTGAAAAGGTTCTTAATGGTTGTGGCATTAGACTTTATCCTAACGAATATGGCGAGGGTCATTTTGTCGCAAAATTTATTAAAATAAATAGTGATAGTAATGAAGTTAAGCCATATAAATATAAAGAGAGCGACAAACAAGCCGTGAGTTTATATAATTCTATATTCAAGGGGAAACTCGATAGAAATATAGAAAAATTTGGCAGTCGATATATAATTTTGCCAAATAATTTACCTGTGTTAAATGGCATAAATGTTATAAGAGCTGGTGTAGAATTAGGCGAGGAGATAGGCAAAAGAATAGAGCCGTCGCACTCAATTTTTATGGCACACGCACCAGAAGAATGTAATGCGCACATAGACTTAACTGGAGATGAAAAAACTCTAACTGCGTACTTAAAAGGCGAAGAAATCGATTGTGACTGCAAAGGATACACAGCTGTGGCTTTTCAGAGTATGGTCTTAGGTTTTGGGAAAGCTTCAAATGGTAGGTTGAAAAATAAATATCCAAAAGGATTAAGGATTAAAGTGTAGTCACACAACATTCACATAACTAAATATTGATTAATTAGTGAAAAAGTGGTATAATAATTAATTGTTGGATATGATACAATTTTCGACAAATATTTATCGTTCTCAGGAGGGAGATATACATGAGATTAGGTATTGATATAGGCTCTACCACAATCAAGTTTATTTTGTTTTCTAACGAAAATGAGATTTTATATAGTAACTACGAGAGACATTTTTCTAAGATAAATGAAAAATTTTTAGAGACTCTTGAGGATATACATAAAAATTATCCAAATGAAAAATCATTAAATATAGCTATCACTGGCTCTGCTGGTATGGGCATTGCTGACACTTTAGGTGTTGGATTTGTTCAGGAAGTTTATGCGACAAAAGTCGCAATTGACAAACTGATGAACGGATATGATGTGGTTATTGAGCTTGGAGGAGAAGATGCAAAAATTCTTTTCCTAAATGACGGACTTGAAGTGCGTATGAATGGCTCTTGCGCTGGTGGTACAGGTGCGTTTATCGACCAAATTTGTACACTGCTTCACATCACACCAACAGAGATGAACGAGCTTGCAAAAAAACACGAAAAACTATACTCAATAGCTTCTCGTTGTGGAGTGTTTGCAAAATCAGATATTCAACCTCTTTTAAATCAAGGCGCTACTAAAGAAGACCTAAGTGCGAGTATTTTTCAAGCAGTTGTTAACCAAACAATTACAGGCCTTGCGCAAGGGCGCGAGATTAAAGGCAATATCGTATATCTAGGTGGTCCATTAACGTTCTTATCGGAACTAAGAACAGCATTTGATAATGGATTAAAAACAACTGGTGTATGCCCAGAGAACTCACTTTATTTTGTTGCAATGGGTTGTGCTTTGTGTGCAGACACTGACATTAGCATAACAGATTTAATAGACAAGCTAAAAGCGTATAAACCTTCATCTAACTTCCAAAAAGCTCAAAAACTTTTTGCAAATGATGCTGAATTTAACGAGTTTATGGATAGACACGCAAAAGCTGTGGTTAAAGAAATCCATAACCCAAATTATAACGGAAACGTATATATAGGTGTAGACGCTGGCTCTACAACTGTAAAAATGGTAGCGATTAATGAAGACAAAGAGATTATTTTCTCTCGTTATATGTCCAATGGTGGTAACCCTATAGAGATAGTTAAAACTTTCTTAACTGAGTTTTATAATGAATACAAAAATGTAAAAGTAAAATCTTCTGCAATAACTGGTTATGGCGAAGAGATGATTAAGAATGCGTTTTCATTCGATTTTGGAATTGTTGAGACTGTTGCTCACTATGAGGCTGCGAAACAATTCAACAATGATGTTGATTTTATTATCGATATTGGTGGGCAAGATATTAAATGCTTTAAAGTGGTTAATGGCGCAATTGATGACATTTTCTTAAACGAAGCATGTTCGTCTGGTTGTGGTTCGTTCCTACAAAGTTTTGCAGCTGTTTTAGGTTATGATATGGCAGATTTCGCAAAGCTAGGTTTGTTTGCAGATACACCTGTTGACCTAGGTTCAAGATGTACTGTGTTTATGAATTCCTCAGTAAAACAAGCACAAAAAGACGGAGCTTCTGTTGAGAATATCTCTGCTGGTTTATCTATAAGTGTTGTTAAAAATGCTCTTTACAAAGTAATTCGTGCAACATCAGCTAGTGAGCTAGGCAAAAACATAGTTGTGCAAGGTGGTACTTTCCTAAATAATGCTGTTTTGCGTGCGTTTGAAATGGAGATTGGTGGCAATGTCATCAGACCCAATATTTCTGGTGTTATGGGTGCGTATGGTGCAGCTGTTTATGGAAAAAGACACGCAAAAGACACAAGCACTACACTTGACTTAACTGCTCTACAAAGTTTTACTCATAAGGTGAGTTCTGTAAGATGTGGACTTTGTAGCAATAGATGTTCTCTAACTGTTAATTCTTTTGACGGTGGCAGAAAATTCATTGGTGGTAACAGATGTGAAGCTCCTTTAACAGGCGTTGCAAAAGGCAACGATAAATACAACTTATTTGCTATAAAAAAAGCTATGCTTAAAGAATATATGAACAGCAAAGTAGAAAATCCTAAGGGTACTATCGGTATACCTTTTGTTCTTAATATATATGAAATGCTTCCATTTTGGGCTAAGTTTTTCAATACTTTAGGCTACAATGTAACGACATCTGGTTTTTCGAAAGCAGATACTTACACTAAAGGTCAGCATACAATTCCATCAGACACTGTGTGTTTCCCAGCTAAGATTATTCACGGACATATTGAAGAACTTTTAGAAAAAGAAATTGACGCATTATTTTACCCTTGCATGACATATAATATTAATGAAAATAGGGGAGATAACCACTATAACTGCCCTGTCGTTGCATATTATCCAGAGCTTTTAGGTTCTAATATATCAGCACTTGACAATGTTAAATATATCTTTGATTACATTGGTGTTCATAGAGAAAAAGATTTTGTTAAAAAAATATATTCTGTTCTAAGCAAGCATTTTAGCAGTGTTAATATGAAAGACGTAAAAATAGCAACAAATTTAGCATTTAAAGAGCGTGATTTATACTTAAATAAAATACGTAAAGAGGCTGATGAAATCGTAAGTATTTCTAGAAAAGATAATCGTCCGATAGTTGTGCTTGCTGGTAGACCGTATCACTTAGACCCACAGGTTAACCACGGTATAGATAAGCTTATTTGTTCGTTAGGTGCTTCTGTTATTACAGAGGAAAGTACTTCTCACCTTAATGAGAGTGGTTACGACACAGGTATTTTGAACCAATGGACATATCATTCAAGACTTTATGACAGTGCGAAGTATGTTTGCACACAAAAAGATATGAACTTTATTCAGCTTGTTAGCTTTGGTTGTGGCATGGATGCCATTACAACAGATGAAAGTAGAGCGATTTTACACAGAGGCGACAAGATTTATACTCAAATAAAAATTGACGAAATAACTAATTTGGGTGCAGTTAAAATTCGTTTAAGAAGTTTACTTGCAACATTAGATTAGAGGAGATATATGATTAAGGAAAACAGGATTGAGTTTACAAAGGAAATGAGAAAAACCCATACTATTTTAGCTCCTAATATGTTGCCAATTCATTTTACGTTTATAGCTAACATATTCAAAAGTAATGGGTACAACTTAGAAATTCTTAAAAATGAGGGTAGACCTGTTGTAGACGCAGGTTTGAAGTATGTGCATAACGACACATGCTACCCAGCTCTACTAGTTATTGGGCAGTTTATAGATGCTTTAAATTCTGGTAAATATGACATCAACAAAACTGCATTAATGATTACACAAACAGGTGGTGGGTGCAGAGCATCAAACTACATTCATTTGTTGAGAAAAGCGCTTGAAAAAGCAGGATATAGCAACATTCCAGTTATATCTTTAAATTTATCAGGACTGGAAAAAAACTCTGGGTTTAAGTTCACAATTCAAATGTTTAGAGAGTTAATAGCAGTTATTGCGTATGGTGATACGCTTATGCTTTTAAAAAATCAAGTTAAACCGTATGAGGTAGTTAAGGGTAGCACAGATAAATTGGTTGCAGAGTGGATAGCTAAACTCAGTGCAATTTTTGAAGATAACAAAGGCGTAAAACTTAAAGAGTTAGAGAAAAATATAAAGCTTATAGTAGAAGATTTCACAAAGCTTGAAATGGTTAAAACAGATAAAGTAAAAGTCGGTATAGTAGGCGAAATTTATGTGAAATATTCTAGCCTTGGTAATAACTCATTAGAGGACTTTTTGTTCTCACAAGGTTGCGAATACATGGTTCCAGGGTTAATGGGATTTTTGCTTTTTAAAATTGATAATAGGCTAGAGGACATAGCGCTTTATGGTGGCAATCAGTTTAAGTATAATTTTATCAAAAAGCTTATGAACTACTTCTTAAAAATCGAAGCTATTATGATTAAATTAGTAGAAGATACTGGCAAATTTACTGCTCCGTCAAATTACAGCCACTTAAAATCCTTGGTTAAAGGAATTGTTGGTTATGGTAATAAAATGGGCGAGGGTTGGCTTTTAACAGCTGAAATGCTTGAACTTTGCGAGCAAGGGTATGGCAATATAGTTTGTGCTCAACCTTTTGGTTGTTTGCCTAACCACATTGTTGGTAAAGGTATGATTAGAAAAATTAGAGAAACCAACAAAAGCTCTAATATTGTGTCTATCGACTACGACCCAGGTGCGACAAAGGTTAATCAAGAGAACAGAATTAAACTAATGATTGCAATTGCAAAAGAGAACATGAAAAATAAGAAATAATATTTAGAGAATATAAGGAGCTGTCGCATTAATACATACGTCGGTGAGTTTACACAAACACAACGTAGGGGTCGATGCCCACATCGACCCGAAAAATTAGACGTCATATCAGTTTCGGTCTGATGTGGGCATCAGACCCTACAAATACATTGTTGATTTTATGCAGTTTTACCTTATTGCGACGACCTTTA
>CAYJKT010000008.1:0-46613 GCA_964370775.1 uncultured Eubacteriales bacterium
TAAAATCTGCTAATATTCATAATCACAAAAAGGAATTTTTCGATTGGATTGAATATGCTAAAGAATCTAATATTAAGTCTTTTGTTAAGTGTAGTTAAACCTTTGAGAATTGGTCTTCAGGTATTCTTAATTCTCTCCAAGTTCCTTTAACTAACGGCTTTACTGAGGGTTGTAACAACAAAATCAAGGTTCTTAAACGCAATGCTTATGGTTACAGGAACTTTAACCGTTTTAGAAATCGCATCTTGTTCATGTTTGATAAATAATTCAACAAAAAAAGACGCCAACTTTTTAAAGTCGACATCTTTCATATCTTTTCTATTTTAACTTAACCCCAACTATTGACATAGAGCCTTTATACATATAAGAAAATGTGGTGACAGCCAAGATGGTGTCACCACATTTTAAGGAGTTTATAAAGGTTGTCTATATAAAATAATTTATGTTATAAATTATTCTACACCCATTAATGTTTTGTTAGCTTCTAGCTCTGCTCTTACGTATTCCATGTATACTTCATAGTCGTTATCAGCTTTGTATTGCTCGAAGTCAGCCCAAATTTGGTCAAACTCTTCTTCTGTTTCTGCTTGAATTAGAGTAGGAAGAATTTCGCCCCATTTGTTACGAACTTTGATACCGATTTCTGACTCGTCTGTACCAGCTACTGGTGAGATGTTGTCATAGATACCGTAGAATGTTGATTTGCCTTCTCTCCACTCAGCGTGTTGAGCGAAAGGAGCAACTGGCTCTGTTTCCCATGCTAAGTTGTTTTGTGTGTCAGCAAACATCCAGTAACCGTTTGTGATTTTGTATTGCTCGTTAAATGCGTTTGAATCTGTTCTGCTTAACTCAAGGATTTCTTCTTTGATAACTGGAGCGCCGTCTACTACGTCGTAAGTAACGCCTTCAACACCTAGGAAGAATACTTTTTGTCCTGTTTCGTCGTTGTTACCCCACTCAAGAAGTTGAGCTGCTCTGTCAGCGTGCTCTGTGTTTCTTGAAACCATTGTAACTTCCCAACCTGAGTAACCAGGAACACTTAGCATTGGCTCGTCGCCGTTGCTGTTTGCTAATGCATCAACACAGATATATGTGCTTTCTGGTGTGTTCTCATAAACGCTGTTTAGAGGAGCTTGAGCATCAATTGCTTGATAGAATAATGCGAAGTATCTACCTTGTTGGATTTTCTCTTCGATTTGTGTTCTGTCGTCGATAAATACGTCAACTGGGATAGAACCATTCTCGTGAGCTTGTCTGAATGTTTTTAACCAAGTCATGTAATCTTCGCTTGGGTTACCATTAACTGGCTCATAGTAAACACCGTCGATTTCTCTTGGAACAGCTAGGAACTCAAGTAGCATATCTTCGAATGCTGTGTTACCAGTTGTTGAGAAAGGAGTTGTACCATAAGGGATTAGAGGCTCGCCGTTTAATGCTGTTGGGTATGCTGCTTCAGCATCGATTAAAGCTTGTAGGAAGCCTTCTGGAGTTGTCATATCAGGTGAACCGATTGCTTCGTAAATGTCTTTTCTAACTAGGAAAGAACGGTTAGATAATAGACCAGCATCGATATCTGCTTGTGTAACTGAGTTGTTTGGATAAGCATAAGTAGCGCCGTCTGGTTGTTGGAACCATGTTAGAACGTCTTGGTTTAAGTGACCTTCTAATTCTGGAGCTAGCTCAAATAATTCTTGGTAAGAGTATGTATACTCTGGGATAGAAATATCTGGTACTTGTGATGCATACCAACCCATTGTTACTAGGTCAGGCAATGTGTTTGTTGCGATCATTGCGTTTAGTTTTTCGTTAGGGTCACCAACTGGGATGATAAAGTCAAGTGTAATACCTAACTCCTCTTGAATTGTGTTCATAACTAAGTTGTCTTCTGTGTGTGTGAACCAAGATTCATTAACATACCACTCAAGAGTAACAGGGTCAGTGCTTATAGCTGGAGCTTCTCCGCCTTCTTCACCTTCTGTGCTCTCAGTGCTCTCTGTGTTGCCTTCTGCTGAGCTTTCTTCTTCAGCAGGAGCTGTACAAGCTGCGAAAGCAGAGCTTACAAGCATAGCGCTCATGATAAGAGCTAAAATTCTTTTTTTCATTTTAATTCCTCCATTATATTTATAAAGCTAATGTAGCTTTACTACCAAGTTTTTTCGAGTAAAATTACTCTTTTACAGAACCTATCATCATACCTTTTACAAAATATTTTTGTAGGAAAGGATAGATACAAATAATTGGGATAGTTGTTACAACCATTGTTGCCATTTGTAGTGATGTTGATGTAAACTTAGATGTCGATACATTTGTTGCAAGCATCGCTTGTTGTGAACCTTGTGATGTGCTTATAATGCTATACAAGTAAGTTTGGATTGGCATTAAGTCTTCGTTGTTGATGTAAATTCTTCCCATGAAGTAGTCATTCCAGTTAAATACACCATTAAAAAGAGCAATTGTTGCTATAACAGGTAGTGAAACTGGTAGAATGATTTTAACAAAAATTCTAAATTCGCCAGCACCGTCTATTCTAGCTGCTTCTTCTAGTGAAGCTGGGATACTTCTAAAGAATGATTGGAAAATGATTAGATCAAAGAAACTAAACATTGTTGGGATAACATAAACTAAGAAGTTATCAAAAAGTCCTAGGTTAGTAATCAAGATAAATGTAGGTATCAATCCACCTGAGAAGAACATTGTTACAATTCCTAATCTCATGTAAACTTTTCTACCAATCAAGTTATTTCTTGATAATGCATAAGCAACCATAGCAGTAAAGAAAACGTGTAATGGTGTTGCGATTAATGTTCTTGCAACTGTTATAAAGAACGCAGTTACAATCTCTGTGTTTTTAAATACTTCGGTATAGTTGTCTAGTGTGAATGCTCTTGGGAACCAATATATTCCACCTTGAGCAGCGTCATATCCTTCGTTAAAAGAAAGTACTATAACATACCATATTGGATATATCATTACGAAGCAAATAATAATCATGAAAATTGTTAAAGCTCCGTCGAATACTTTTGAAGATGTATTCGAATTCATTAAAGATCCTTTAGCCATTTATTATTTCCTCCTTAATTAATATAGTGTTGTTGATGTTAATTTCTTAGAACCGTAGTTTCCTAGATATAATAACATAAACGCAAATATTGAACGTAGTAAGCCGATAGCAGTAGCATAAGAGAATCTACCAGAGCTAATACCCATTCTGTATGCATAGATGTCGATAACGTCTACTGCATCATATAGAACTGGTTTTAAGAAAACGAATAGTTGGTCGAAGTTTGAACCTAATAGGTTTGAGATAGCTAGAACTAATAGAACTGAGATTGTACCTTTGATTGACGGTAATGTAATGTTCCAAATTCTTCTTAGTCTGCCTGCTCCGTCGATAGAAGCTGCTTCGTATAGTGCAGGGTCGATACCAGCGATAGCTGCTATGTAAATGATAGCTGACCAACCAAGTTCTTTCCAAAGTTCAGCAGAAACCAAAATTGTCCAGAAACCTTCTGTTTGTCCTAATAGATGTACATGTTCTTCTAATAGACCGATTTTCACCATTATGTCTGTTAACATACCTGTGTCAGATAACCACTCGAACATGATACCTGAAACGATAACCCATGATAAGAAGTGAGGTAAGTAAGAAACTGTTTGTACGAATTTTTTAAATCTAATACCTTGCATTTCATTAACTAGTATAGCAAATATAATACCAGCTGGGAAAGTAACTACTAATCTGAATAAGTTCAATCCAAATGTATTACCAATAACTAGCCAAAATCTGTCGTCTGTGAAAAACTCAATAAAGTTTTCAAATCCTACCCATTGTGAACCCAAAACACCTTTAACAGGTTGGTATCTTTGGAATGCAATTACTATGAAATACATTGGAATATAGTTGAAAATTATCATCCAAATAATTCCTGGGATAGCCATTGCTTGCAATCCACGTTGTTCCCACATTTGCATAAACAGGTTTTTCTTTGTTTTTGGGCTAGATGCTTGTTGGCGTTCTTTAGTCTTGCGCTCAATAACATTTTCTTTTGCCATGTTCTTAACAACTCCTTTTGCTTTTATACACATGATTTTAACATTATAATCACACAATTACCACTATATAATTTTCACTTTGGGTGGTTTTTTTTCGGATAATTACCTAAAAATAAAAAATCACACCTTAAACGAAAAATATAAACTTGCTTTATCTCGGGGTAAGTTTTAATATTAACCCATATACTATATGTAATAGAGAATTTGTGTTCTCTACTTGAAAGGAATGTTTATGAATATGCAAGCACAAGGCAGTTTAACAAAAGTAAACGGCGTACCTTACTACAAAATTTCAAACAGCGAGGCTATGCCTCCATTTTTTATCCAAATCCCTTCTTCAAGTGATATGTGGATATTCACATCTTCTAAAGGTGGTTTAACAGCTGGTAGAAAAAATGCTGGTGGTAACCTTTTCCCTTATGAGACAGACGACAAACTACATTCAGCTTATGACACTGGTTCTAGAGTTGTTATTAAGGTTGACGGAAAAGTTTGGCAACCATTTGAAGCAAACGGCACTAATAAATATAACATAACTCAAAATATTTATAAGTCGTATTATGGCGATAGCTTAATTATGGAAGAAGTTAACCATGATTTAAGCATGTCTTATTCTTATAAATATGAAACAAGTGAGAAATATGGTTTTGTTAAAACATCTACAATAAAAAATCTTACTACTTCTGCAAAAGAGATTGAAGTATTAGACGGTTTGATGAACATTTTACCTCACGGTGTTAACGAGGGTACACAAGCTACTGGTAGCACACTAGTTGATGCTTACAAAGCTGCTGAAATCTGCGACAACAGCCTAGCTTTATACTCTTTAACAACAACAATTAACGACTCTCCTAACCCAATTGAGGTTATGAAAGCTAACATAGCTTACACAACTTTAGAGAATGCTGACGTTTACTTAAGCAATGATATTATACCTGCATTTGTTAACGGAGATATATCTAATGTAGGAAAAGACGCTTACGGTAAAAAATCTGCTTACTTTGTAGTATACAAAGCTACTTTAACAGATGAGAAAACATATTCTTTCATTTTAGACACAGGTTATGACCACTCTATGGTGGCAGAAATAGAAAAAGTTCTTGCTAAAAAAGATTTTGCTGATTTATATGTAGACATTAAGCAAGGTACAGAAGCATTAATTAACATAGTTAAAAATGCTGACGGTGTTCAAGAGACAGCAGACGAAGTTGCTTGTTCTCACCATTTCTTAAATACACTATATAATGTAATGAGAGGCGGAACATTTGAGACTGATTATGACTTTGATTATAATTCTTTCATCACTTTTATAAGCACAAGAAATAAAAATGCTTTAACAAAAACAGATTTACTAAAAGAAATCGAAGCATGCAAAACAGTTACAGAGCTTAAAGAAGTAGCTTCTAAAGATACTGACTTATATAGACTAGCACTAGAATACATGCCACTTTCTTTCTCAAGACGTCACGGTGACCCTGCTCGTCCTTGGAACAGATTTAACATCAACCTTAAAGACGAAAACGGCGAGAAAATCAGCTATTACGAAGGTAACTGGAGAGATATTTACCAAAACTGGGAAGCACTAGGTTTATCTTACCCTTGTTACTACGAGAACATGGTTTCTAAATTCGTTAATGCTTCAACAGCTGACGGCTTTAACCCATATAGAATTAACACACAAGGTATTGACTGGGAAAAACCAGAGCCAGAAAACCCATTTGCTGGTTTAGGATACTGGGGCGACCACCAAATCATTTACTTGTTAAGACTTCTAAAAGGTTTGAAGAACCATTTCCCTCAAAAACTAGACGAAATGCTAAACCTAGATATCTTCAGCTATGCTAATGTGCCTTATGCAATCAGCACTTATGAAGAAATCTTGAAAAACAGCAAAGATACAATTTACTTTGACTTTGATAAAGATGCGAAAATCGAAGAGCTTGAAAAAGAATTCGGTACAGATGCTAAGTTAATTCTTAACGACGGCAAAGTATACACAGCTAACCTAACAGAGAAATTGTTAGTTCCACTACTAAGCAAAGTTAGCAACCTATTAGTAGGTGGCGGTATTTGGATGAACACACAACGTCCTGAGTGGAATGATGCTAACAACGCTATCGTTGGTATCGGTTTATCTGTTGTTACAACTTATCATGTAAAATCATACATTGAGTTTATGAAAACAGTATTTGCTAATAAATCAGAGACTTATAAAGTAACTGACAAAGTAGTTACTTGGCTTGTAAAAACTTGCGACTCTCTAGTAAAATTTGCAGGTAACTATGCTGGCAACGAAAAAGCATTGCTAGACGAAATGGGTTATGCATTCTCAGATTACAGAACTGACCTATATGCAAACGGTTTAAATGCTAAAACAGAATTAACATCAGCTGATATAATGAAATACTTAGACGCTGCTGAGAAAGCTGTTGATTACACAATAGAGAAAAACAAAGGCGATGTTTACACAACATACAACCTATTAAAAGACGATTTCTCTGTTGAGGCTATGAGACCAATGCTAGAGGGACAATCTGCTATTGTTGGTAGTGGAAGCCTAGATGCAAACACTGTAGACAACCTACTTTCTTCTATGAAAGCAGATTTATTCAGTGAAAAACTAAGATGCCACACTCTATACCCAGTGAGAATGACAAAACGTTTTGCAGACAAAAACTGCATTAGCTTAAATATTGAACCAATTAACGGTGTGGTTACTAAAGATATTAACGGTAAACTTCACTTTGCTGGTGACATTCAAACTGCTGTTACTTTAAAAGAGAAAATGGATAAGGCTTGCGTAAGTACTGATACTCAAGAAGCATTGCTAAACGAGTTCGAGAACCTATTCTCTCATAAAAAATTCAATGGTAGAAGCGAAGTTATGTACAAATTTGAGGGTATTGGTTGTGTTTATTGGCACCAAAACGCAAAACTTGCTTTGGCTGTTCTTGAATCTGTTCAAAGAGAGAAAGCTATCAACGAAGCAAATGCAGCTAACCTATATAAATCATATAGAGAGCTAATGAGTGGATTTATATATAGAAAATCTCCGTCAGAATGCCTTGCTATCCCAGTTGAGCCATACTCACATACTTCATTTGCTGGTAAGAGCGAGCAACCTGGTATGACAGGACAAGTTAAAGAGTCTGTTATCATCAGACGTATTGAGCTAGGTGTTACTGTTGATAACGGTGAAATCAGCTTTGATAACTGGTTTGTAGCTGACAGCGAATACAATGCTGAGGGTAAACTAAACTTCTCTATCTATTCTATCCCAGTTTCTTACACACTTGCTGATACAAACTGCGTAACAGTTGTATATAAATCAGGCGAGACAAAAGAATTTGCTAACATGACTATCGATACAGAAACATCTCTACAAATATTTGAGAGAAGCGAAAATATCGAGAAAATCGAAGTAACATTTGCAAAATAATTCACATACAAAAAGGGAGGACTTATGTCCTCCCTTTAGCATATCAAAAACATAAAATTTTTACTTAATTTTTTTCAAAAAATTACGGTTATTAGGCAGAGCCTAAGACGTTTTCCACAGAAAAAGGAAGTCTTTTGCCTTAGAAGCGTATTTTTGAAAGTGAATTTAGGCACTTTAGTGACCAAAGAGAAAACTTTTTACAAGAAAAAAGTTTTTTAAAGGGGCTTCTTTATACATGTTTTCTTGATATAATAAACACCACATAAATATTTTCAAAATTGTAGGGGGCGATGATTACATCTCACCGCAAATAGGCAATATGGTACCTACAATACTTATTATCGGTAGCCGTTAATAATCAGTCATTTTATAAAGCGGTTAAATTATTTTTATCAACCATAATCTCAACAGCTTGTTTGTGGTTTTGAATTATAACAGAAGTTTCGCTACCACCAAATTCTCCGTCTAAAGTCCAGTCAATAGCTTCTTCGCTAACAATTTTCACTCTGCTAGTCTTGCACGCATATAAATGTTCTTGGTCTGGTGTCCTTGTTAATATACAACGCAAAAGAACGCTTAAATCAGCAGGATTTCGAGGTGCTTTTGCCAAAACTACTTCAAACAATCCGTCGTCTAGGGAAACGTTTTTTCCACTAAAACTTTTAAAACCACCAATAGATGTAGAATTAGTAATCATACCATAAAGAAAATTATCTGTAATAGTTCCGTGGTCTGTTGTGATAGCTAGTTTGTATGACGGAATATGGTTAAGCCTTTTTGCACCCTCAAGAATATATGCCATGCGACCCCAAATGCTTTTCATATCTTGTGAGGTTTGGTAAGAAACATCAGTAAACAAACCAAAAGCTGATATATAAGTGAAAGATCTATCATTAAGTGTTCCAACATCAAAGCAAAACGGAACGCCACTGAGTATAGTCTCAGCGGCTGTTAATGGGTCTTTAGATAAGTTAAAGTTTGTCGCAAAATCGTTAACTGTTCCACTTGGAATGTATCCGATAACAGGACGGTTCTCGATTTGTATTAATCCATTTATAACCTCGTTTAAAGTGCCGTCGCCACCACTGAACACGGCAATATCGTACTCATTAGCATGTTCTTTCACAATGTCGATAGCATGACCTACCTCTTTGGTAGGGATAACGGTTACCAAATAGTTATGGGAGCTATAAAGCTCTACAATATCGGCTAGTTTAGTTTTAAACAGAGCTTTGCCAGAATGTGGATTATATATAAGAAGTAATTTTTTTAAGGACATGATATTTCTCCAAAAAAATTTATTAAGTTTTTTTAATAAATCTATGATTGCATTTTGGGCAAGTAATCTCTATTTTACCTCTGCTTTTTGGTACTCTAAGAGTATTTTTGCAACAGTTACATTTATAATATTTATGTGTTTTTGTTCCAAATACTACTTTAAATTGTGATTTAACCTTGCTCTCCAGTGGGTAATATATATTAACAAATTTTTGGTTTTCTGCTGCTCTAGCATAGTAATTTCTAGATAACATTCTAAATATACTATAGCCAAATAATGCGTAAGATATAAGTATTAACACAAACGAACCAAACAGTGTTGCAAACACTGAAAATACCAGTGCAGTAATCGACAATACTTGACTGAATTTGTCTACTCCATATCTATTTTGCATAAAACCTCTAAGCCAACTCATTTTTAATCTCTCCTAATTTAATATGTTAAAGATATTAAACCACGTTAAAATCAAAATGCAATGACGGTTATAAGAATTTTATGTGAAGATAAAAGGGTTTGCTCGCAAAAGAACAAACCCCAAAAATTATATTCTTTTGCCGATTTTTTCTATATGCTCATTATAAAACGCTTCAAAAGTGTCAGTCTCAATAGCTTTACGGATTTTCTCCATTAATGTGTTATAGAAATAAAGGTTATGCATAACAGCAAGTCTCATTCCTAGCATTTCGCCAGCTTTAAAAAGGTGGTGTAAATAAGCTAGGGTGTACTTTGAGCAAGTAGGGCAGTCACAACCCTCCATAATTGGCGTGTTGTCTCTTTTGTACTTTGCATTTTGTATGTTACGAATACCGTCCATAGTGAAAAGTTGTCCGTGGCGTGCGTTTCTGGTTGGCATAACGCAGTCGAACAAATCAACACCACGTCTTACTGCTTCTAAAATGTTTGCAGGAGTACCAACACCCATTAGATAACGGATTTTTTCGGCTGGCATGTGAGGTTCAACAGTGTCGATAATTTTATACATTTCCTCAGCAGTTTCACCTACTGCAAGCCCACCGATAGCGTAACCGTCTAGGTCAAGTTCTGCAATTTGTTTCATGTGTTCTATACGTAAGTCTTCGTAAGTTCCACCTTGATTTATACCAAACAAAAGTTGGTTAGGGTTAATTGTTGTGTCTAAAGAATTTAGTCTATCCATTTCTGTTTTGCAACGAACCAACCAACGGTAAGTTCTATCACAAGATTTTCTTACGTATTCATAAGTAGCTGGGTTCTCCACACATTCGTCAAAAGCCATTGCGATTGTAGAACCTAAATTCGATTGAATTTGCATGCTTTCCTCAGGTCCCATAAATATTTTGCGACCATCAACATGAGAGGAAAAAGTTACGCCCTCTTCTTTTATATTGCGAAGTTTTGAAAGTGAAAAAACTTGAAAACCTCCACTATCTGTAAGTATAGGGCCTGTCCAGCCAGTGAAATCGTGCAAACCACCAAGCTCTTTAACAACATCATCACCCGGTCTGATGTGTAGGTGATAAGTGTTACAAAGCTGAACTTGACATTTAAGGTCTACTAAATCATGAGCAGACACTGCACCTTTGATAGCAGCAGCAGTTGCCACGTTCATAAAAGCAGGTGTTTGTACAGTTCCATGAACTGTTGTAAAAGTGCCAAGCCTTGCTTTATTTTCTTTTTTAATTAAATTAAACATTGTGTTCTCCTTAAATTAGTATATAAACATTGCATCTCCAAAGGAGAAAAATCTATATTTATTTTGAATAGCTTCATCATAAGCGTTAAAGATAAAATCTTTTGTGGATAGTGCAGAAACAAGCATCATCAATGTGCTCTCTGGTAAGTGAAAATTAGTGATAAGCGCATCAATGCATTTAAACTCATACCCAGGGTAGATGAAAATATCAGTAAAACCCTCGCTCTCTTTAATCTCACCATGAAAAGTTGCAACAGATTCAATTGTTCTGCAAGAAGTCGTGCCAACACCAATAACTCTACCACCATTTTTCTTAGTTTGGTTGATTAGCAAAGCTGTCTCTTTTGGCATATAATAGTGTTCAGAATGCATATTATGGTCTAAAATATTATCACTGCTAACAGGTCTAAAAGTGCCTAGCCCTACATGGAGTGTAACAAAACCAATGCTTACACCTTTTGCCCTGATTTTATCTAGTAATTCATCTGTAAAATGCAAACCAGCAGTTGGTGCAGCAGCAGAGCCTAGCTCTTTAGAATACACAGTCTGGTAACGCTCTTTGTCGTTTAGTTTTTCTTTGATATATGGAGGTAGAGGCATTTGACCAATTTTGTCTAAAGTTTCATAAAAATTGCCCTCACAAGTGAACTCTAACACTCTGTTTCCGTCTTCTTTAACCTCGGTAACCACAGCGCTTAACAATCCGTCGCCAAAAGTGAACTCAGTGCCGACTTTTGCCCTTTTACCTGGTTTTGCAAGGCACTCCCACGCTTTGTTTTCAGTTTGTGTAAGAAGCAAAAATTCAACATTAGCGCCTGTGTCTGTTTTCACTCCGTAAATTCTTGCAGGCAAAACCCTGCTGTTATTTAATATCAGACAATCGCCCTCGTTAAGCATGTCTATAATATCTTTAAATATTTTGTGTTCTGTTTTACCTGTGTTTTTGTTAAGGCACAATAGCTTAGAGGTGTCTCTTTTCTCTAAAGGAGTTTGCGCAATAAGTTCCTCTGGTAAATCAAAATAATAATCTTTTGTCTTAAACATTAATAAACCCTTTCGTTTGTTCTATACTAATAATATAATACATTAGAAAAATTTGCAATAAATATTTAAAATAAATTGACAATATCAAGAATATAATGTATTATAAGAGGAGATAGAGGAGCGGTTCTTATCAGTACCGAGTTGGAGGTTGCCAAAACCTGTGAAAACTTGCAAAAGGAACAACCGCCGAAGAAGTCAAATGGCATTTGGTTTCTGGTTGCTTTGGTTAATAACCGTGCGACTGTCATCATTCAGTGGTGGAGTGCTATCATCTATTATTATTTTAGGTGAACTTGACGACTGGGTAAAATCCGGTCGTTTTAATTTTAAGGAGGACTTATGAAAAAATTTAATGTTGGTATTATTGGATGCACAGGTATGGTTGGTCAAAGATTTGCAGTGTTGCTAGAAGACCACCCTTGGTTTAACGTAACTGCTATCGCAGCAAGCCCTCGTTCAGCAGGAAAAAAATATGAGGAAGTTGTAAAAGACCGTTGGGCAATGGAAAAAGCTATCCCAGAGGCTATGAAAGACATGATTATAATGGACGCTACAGGCGACATTGAAAATATTACAAAGCTTGTTGACTTTGTTTTCTGTGCAGTTGACATGCCAAAAGACGAAATCAAAAAGCTAGAAGAAGCGTACGCAAAAGCTGAGTGCCCAGTTGTTTCTAACAACAGCGCACACAGAGCAACAGAAGACGTACCTATGGTAGTGCCAGAGATTAACGCTGACCATATCGAGATTATCCCAGCTCAAAGAAAACGCCTTGGCACAACAAAAGGCTTTATCTGCGTAAAATCTAACTGTTCTCTACAAAGCTATGTACCAGCTTTAGAGCCTTTAATGGACTTAGGCGTTACAAAAGCTTTAGCTTGTACTTACCAAGCGATTAGTGGCGCTGGCAAAACTTTTGAGACAATGCCTGAAATTGTGGATAACATCATTCCGTTTATCGGCGGCGAAGAGCAAAAATCAGAGCAAGAGCCTCTAAAAATTTGGGGTAAAATCGAGGGTGACAAAATCGTTAACGCAACAGGTCCAGTTATCACAAGCCAATGCTTTAGAGTACCTGTGACAGACGGTCACACAGCAGCTGTTTTTGTAAGCCTAGACAAAAAAATCAGCAAAGAAGAGATTATCGAGAGATGGAAAAACTTTAGAGGACCAGCTCAAGAGCTAGAACTACCAAGCGCACCAAAACAATTCCTACACTATTTTGAGGAAGACAACAGACCTCAACCAAAACTTGACAGAAACCTAGAAAACGGTATGGCTGTAAGCATTGGTAGATTAAGAGAAGACAGCATTTTTGATTTTAAATTTGCGTGTTTATCTCACAATACATTAAGAGGAGCAGCTGGTGGTGCTGTGTTAATGGCTGAACTTTTAGCTAAAAAAGGCTATTTTGATTAATACTAATTAAGGAGGTAGGTCATGAAAAAAACTATATTTAAAGGTGCAGGTGTTGCGGTTGTTACTCCTTTCAATGCTGACGGCAGTGTTGATTACGAGAAAATGAAAGAACTAGTTGAGTTCCAGGTTACAAGTGGAATAGATGCTATTATTTCTTGTGGCACAACAGGTGAAAGCTCTACTTTAACAGAAGAAGAGCACCTAAAAGTAATTGAAGTTACAACAAAAGCTGTAAATGGCAGAATTCCAGTTATTGCTGGTACTGGAAGCAACGACACTGCTTTTGCAATTGAGATGAGCAAAGAGGTAGAGAAAATCGGCGTTGACGGTTTGTTACTTGTAACTCCATACTACAACAAAACATCACAAAAAGGCTTGATAGAGAGCTTTATTAAGATTGCAGACAACACAAACTTACCTAGCATCGTGTACAATGTACCGTCTAGAACAGGTGTTAATATCTTGCCAGAGACTTACAAAGTTCTTTCAGGACACGAGAGAATTGTGGCTACAAAAGAAGCTAACCACGATATTAGCTCTATAGCTAAAACTATGTCTCTTTGTGGAGACGACCTAGCTGTATATACTGGTGAGGACGACCAAGTTCTACCTACTATCGCTTTAGGTGGTATTGGTATGATTTCAGTTTGCGCTAATATAATTCCAAAAGAGACTAAACTGCTTACAGATACGCTTTTAAAAGGCGATTATGTAACAGCTAGAGCAATGGTGTTTAAGTATGTTAAATTAATGAATGCATTGTTTAGCGACGTTAACCCAATTCCAGTTAAAGAAGCTATGCACCAAATGGGATTATGCAGTAATTTGTGCCGTTTGCCTTTAACAACAATGACAGACGAGGGTGCAGAGAAACTGGCTAAAGTTTTAAAAGAATACGGCTTAGTTAGCTGAGGAAATTTGAATAAGGAAAGGTTGTAATTTTATGACCAAAATAATACTATGTGGCTGTTTGGGACACATGGGAAGAGTGATAGGGCAACTTGTTAAAGCAAGCACAGATTGCGAAGTTGTTGCTGGTGTTGACATTGCGACAGACAGCAGTAGCGAGTTTCCTATATACAAAAAAATAAGCGAAGTTAAAGAAGACGCAGATGTTATAATAGATTTTTCTCATACCTCTTTGCTAGAGGGAATTTTGGAATATTCTACAGAAAAAAAAGTGCCAGCTGTATTGTGTACAACAGGGTACAGTTTGGAGCAAGTTGATAGAATTAATAAAGCTTCTCTAAATGCTACACTTTTCTATTCAAGAAATATGTCTTTAGGAATTAACTTGTTGATAGAACTTAGCAAAAAAGCAGCTACAATTTTGGGCAGTGATTTTGACGTTGAGATAGTTGAAAAACATCATAACAAAAAGTTAGATGCACCAAGCGGAACAGCTTTGATGATTGCAGATGCAATTAAAAATACAAGAGAAGATTTAACAGATTATATGTACGACAGACATTCAATTAGAAGACCTAGAGAAAAATCAGAGATAGGCTTACACGCAGTGCGTGGAGGTACTATTGTTGGAGAGCACGAGGTTATTTTTGCTGGTAATCACGAGATTATAAGCATTAGCCACAGTGCGCAATCCAAAGAGTTATTTGCTACTGGTGCGATTAACGCTGCTAGATTTATGGTTGGAAAAGCGAATGGTTTGTATGACATGAGCAATATGTTGGGGTAAAAATTCACAGCCTATAACGGCAGAACGGAGAATAAAGTGGGAACTACAATTACAAATTTAGGAAACATAACTTTGGTAACGCTTAATGGCTCGCCTGCCAAAACAGATTTTATTGCCGAAGTATTTCACAGAATTGCAAAGTACAATATCAATGTAGACATGATATCTATGGCGCCTACTCATGCAGATATTACAGAACTTAGCTTTACTATTCAAGACGATGACTTAGTGCGTATATTGCCTATGACAAAAGAGCTTAAAAAAGACTTAGGTATTAATGCTTCTGTTAGTTCTGCTAACTGCAAAATTGCTATATTTGATAAAGAGATGAAAAATACTCCTGGTATAGCTGCGAGATTTTTCTCTGCAATTAAGTCAACCGATGCTGATATCAGACTGATTACAACATCAGAGGTGGAAATCAGCTTGCTTATTAGAGAGAGCGATTTTGACAGAGTTATAACAGCTGTAGAAAAAGCTTTTGCGTGATAGTATAATAATATAACTAAGAGAGTGTAATGAAATTTTATTTTGTTGCACTCTTTTTGCATTGTGTTTTAAGTAAACTGAGATATATTATATTTTTTATAGAATATATCTTGACATTTATATAGTATATGATATTATTAATATAACGTTTAATTCGGAGTACAAAATTTGGAGGTTATAACAATGATAAGACAAAAATTGCTTCTTAACGACGGTTGGAAGTTCGCGCTAGGTGAGTTCGAGACTACACCTGTTATTGGTAAGTTCGATACATATATGCACAGCAAAGCGAAGAATGGACGTGGTGTTGCTCGTGCTACATATTACGACGGTGAGTTCGAGACAGTTCATTTGCCTCATGACTATGTTGTTGCTGGTGATGCGGACAGTAAATATAATGAGACTGCTGGTAGTTTAGATAGAAAAACTGCTTGGTATCGTCGCCATTTTAAACTACCTTGTGATATTGACGGAAACCGTGTTATATTGATGTTTGACGGTGCCGGCAAAAAGACTACTGTGTGGTGCAATGGGCATTTAGCAGGCGAAAACAGCAGTATGTACAACAGTTTTTACATGGATATCACACCATATCTTTTAGATGATGCTATGCAAACTATCTCTGTTAAAATAGAAAACGACGACCTTGAGGGTTGGTGGTACGAGGGTGCTGGTATCTATAGAGATGTATGGCTGATTGTGACAAATGATATCGCTGTTGATGTTTGGGGAACTTATATTAATCCTCAAAAAATGAACGATAATGATTGGGAAGTTAACGTAGAGACTACTATATATAGTGCTAAAATAGAAAAAACAAACGCTACAGTTATTCAAACTCTTTACACGGATAAAGGTGAAAAAGTAGAGCAAGTTAAAAACGATTACACTGTAAAAGTAGGCGAAAATGTTGTAGAACAAAGCTTAAACGTTGTTAATCCTGTGCTATGGGATTTAGACAGCTGTGCTATGTATAAAATGCAAACTGAGATTATAATTGACGGTGTTACTGTCGACAGTTATGACACAGAGTTCGGTTTCCGTACTATTCGTTTTGACTCTACAAATGGTTTTTATTTAAACGAAAAACCTGTAAAAATTCACGGAGTTTGTATGCACCAAGACCACGCAGATTTAGGTGTTGCAGTTCCTGAGAGAGTGGAACAGTTTAGAATAGACAAGCTAAAGTCTATTGGAGTTAACGGTTACCGTAGTGCTCACAACAATATTTCAACAAGATTACTAGATATATGCGACCGTAGTGGTATGCTTGTTATGGACGAAAACCGTTGGTTTAACTGGAGTGAAAGCACTCAAAAACAATTGAAATCTATGCTTAAAAGAGACAGAAACCACCCGTCTGTTATAGTGTGGTCTGTTGGTAATGAAGAGCCACTACAAAGCACAGTTACAGGTAAGAGACTTGTTGAAACACTAAGTGCTTTTGTTAAAAGATATGACGAGAGTCGCCCTGTTACTCTAGCGTTAAATGGTGGATTTTTCGACAGCTATGCTGCGAAGGCTTCTGATGTTGTTGGCGTTAACTATGTTCTACATTTATACGATAAATTCCCAGAAGTTCACCCTAACAAATGCATTTTAGCAACTGAAAGTGGTGCAGCAAGTAACAACCGTGGTGTATATTTTGTAGAGAAAGACGAAAACCGTACAGGTGGTTACTATTCTACTGCGTATGACGAGAAAAGTGCTTCTTTCTCATCAGCGTATATAGATGCAATTGAAGCTAGTGAAACACACGACTACGTGGGTGGTACATTCATGTGGACAGGTATGGAGTATCGTGGTGAAGCAATGTGGCCTAAACTATATGCTGGTGGTGGCATGTTTGATAGCTGTGGTTTTGAGAAAGACAACGCTGGAATGGTAAAAGCTTGTTGGTTAAATGAACCTGTTATACACATTATGCCTCATTGGAATTTTGATGAAGAGGGCAAGTTGATTAATGTTGTTGTGTATACAAACACAGAAGAAGTAGAGCTGTTTGTTAATGGCAAAGCTATAAGTAAACAGGCTACTGGCAGATTTGCTCCGTTAAAAATAACAGTTCCTTACGAGAGTGGTTGTATATCTGCGATAGGTTACAACAAAGGCGAAAAAGTTATAGAACAAAAAATTGAGACAACTGGAAAAAGTGCTAGCTTTGTTATAGAAAGAGACACTGAAATCGTGACAGATAACGGCGAAGATGTAGCGATTTTACGTGTGTATGCAAAGGATAGCGAGGGAAGATTTGTTCCAACAGCTAACCATGAACTTAGCGTAAGCGTGGACGAAAACAGCGCAGAGATACTGTCAGTTTCAAGCGGAGACCCACTAGATCACACAAATGCAAAAGCTACTACTAAAAAAATGTTTAACGGCTTAATGCAAATTATTGTGAGAGCAAAAGAGGGTGCAAAAGAGATTAACTTAACTGTAAATGTTGCAGATTTAGGTGAACAAAAACTTGTTATTCCAGTGACAAAAGTTGATAAATTAAACAAACTAGAAGCTGGAGAGCTAGATTTATCTATAGAGCAATTACGTATGTGGTTTAATGCTGATAGTCTTGCAGATGTTGACAAAGTATATAACTTTGCAGACATGAACACAAGTGAACCAATTAACCTAAAAACATTTAACCCACGTAAAGAAGATAAGTTTTTTGTTATCACAGGTAAGTCAGTTATGCTTGAGTGTGACAGAAAAATGGGTCTGAAATTAGAGGGTCTTAAAGGCGAGTGCATAATTAAAATCGAACACGACAAAAACTGCTGGCCTAACCCTACTCCGGACGAGTTTATAACTATTAGTAAAGAGCTTAACTGTGGTGAAAAACAAGATATTGAGATACCTTTAGAGGGATTCTCTGCTTCTGAAAAATTCAACTTTGTTATATCTATTAAAAATGACGGAAGTTTTGAATTGAACAATATTTTATTTACGGTTAAATAATAAACGATTTTTGGACGGCGCTGTTGTGACCGTCCAAAGCGTTATATTTTAATGAGAAAGGCATGGTTTAAGATGTTAATTGCTATGCAAAAATCACCTGAAGACGTGATTTTAAAAGAAGAAGAAATCCCAAATGTGAGTAATGGTGAAGTGCTGATAAAAGTGAACTCCTGTGGCGTGTGTGGTGGAGACGTTAACAAAAGTGCAGATTATAGATATTTTGGGCACGAGATGGCAGGCGTAGTTAGAGATCTTGGAGAGGGCACAAAAAGATTTAAAATAGGGGATAGAGTAGTGGTGGAGAGCACTGGTTTTTGTGGTTTTTGCAACACTTGCAAAGACGGAAAAGTAGACCTGTGCGAAAACGTCGTGACTACTCCGTTTAAAGGTTTTGCAGAATATGCAGTAGTGCCAGAGAACAACTGTATTATTTTGCCAGATGACATAAGCTATAAACAAGCTGCTATTTTAGAGCCACTGGGTGTGGCTATCGACCTTGTGAAAACTGCTGATATTAAGTTTGGCGACCATGTTTTGATATACGGAACAGGTTCGATAGGTCTTATGGCGTTAAAGCTTGCAAAAAATAGTGGAGCTACAAAGGTGTATGCCGTGCTTCGCTCGCATTCAAAAAGAAAAGCAGAAGTTGCACTAGATTTTGGTGCAGATGAAATAATATATAGCGATAAAACGGATTTAAGCGATGTGAAGTTTGCAAAAGGTGGAGTAGACAAAGCCTTGATAACTGCTCAAAACTATGTTATTCCAGAGGTTTTAGATGTGCTTAACTATGGCGGAACGGCGACGTTTTTAGGCTTTGGCGGAGAAAAAATGATAAGCATAGACGCAAATAAATTTCATGTTAGAAAACTGAGCTTAAAAGGATCTTTTGCAAAACCTGGGATATACCTACCTCTCGCAATGGAGGCAGTAAGAAGTGGAGTGATAGACACAGAAAAACTGATATCTCACACAGCGCCATTGAGTGAAATAAAAGAGTTGATGTATAAAATTGGTGTATGTAAAGATGAAGCTATTAAAGGCGTGATGTTGAATACGTAAAAGAGGTGAAATTTTGAATAAGTCATTTATTGAATCAATGTTGTTTCAAGTAAAACCTGACAAAGTGAACAAATTTGAAGACATTATATTAGAGATTAAGAGCAAGCAATTAAAACAACAAGGTGTTATAGATGTAAAGTATATAAAAAGGTTTTATACTTTTGACAAAGTTGAGCACAGTCAACCACCAAGAGAGCTTACAAAAGTAGTTAAATGTGTTAAATATTATTCTTTTTGGGAATTTGACACAATTGAGAATTGTGGTATTGCTAACAGTTGGTTTTTTTGATAATTTCTATAAAGACATAGCGAAATTGCTTATTGCTCCGTTTGATATTAACAGTGGATACAGCTTATAGAACATAGCCAAAATAAACTAAAATCGGTGTGATAACATTCACATCGATTTTTTGCGTTAATGTATGTATAAGTTTTTGTTGGAAAAAATGAAGAATAAATAATTTTATCTAAAGTGGATATATTTATTCACATTTACAATTATCTTTCATTGCTTTTGTAATATATTGATAAAAACTAAAGCCTGAATGTCATTATATTACCTTATTCTCTTGACTTTAAGGCTAAATAAAGGTAAAATATATAGGAATATAAACTGTACGGAAATAGTGTGAAAATTGAATTATCACATAATATCATTGATAGAAGATGAATATAATTTTTGTTCGGCTTGTCGATACTTATAAGAAAGAAGTACGGCGTAAATAATAATGGAGGAAAATAAATGACAAACAAAAAACTAAATAATGCTAAGAACTCTGATACCAAGAGAGAGAAGCAACAGGATCAAGTGCTTGGTGGATTTGCGAAAGAGGAAAGGGTGTACGGAAAAATCTCTAGTCCTCAACCAAAACCACAAATTCAAGCAGAAAAGCCTGCTATAACAGCAGACAAACCTGTTAAATCAGTAGAGAAAGCTGTTAAAACAGTTGAAAAATCTACTATTACAGCAGAAAAACCTGCTAAGCCTGTGAAAAAACCAGTGCATAAATCAGACAAAGTTCAAGGTGGAAAAAATGCAACGGCTAAACCTCTTGTAAACGGAATTGTAGAGAAAAAGCAACCGATGAACAAGGGCAGAAAAAACGGTAAACCACAAAAGAAATTGCCTTCCGTAAAAGCGTATTTCTTAGGTGGATTAAACGAGATTGGCAAAAACTTTACATTGTTTGAATGCCAAGGCGATATGATTATCGTAGACTGTGGTTTAGCTTTCCCAGACGATCACATGCTAGGTATCGACATAGTTATACCGGAGTTCACATTCATTGAGAAAAACATAGATAAAATCAAGGGTGTTGTTATCACTCACGGACACGAAGACCACATAGGTTCAGTTCCATATTTATTAAAAAAATTCAACTTACCTGTATATGGTACACCACTTACTTTAGGTTTGATTAAAGTTAAGTTAAAAGAACACGGACTAAACCCAAATAAGCTACACAACACAATGGCTGGTTCAAAAGTGAAACTTGGCTGTTTTAACATTGAGTTTATAAGAGTAAACCACTCTATTTCAGACGCAGTAGGTCTGGCACTTCATACACCAGCTGGTGTAATTGTGCACACAGGCGACTTTAAAATAGACTTTACACCTCCAGCAGGTGGAGAAGTTATCGACCTTGCTAGATTTGCAGAGCTTGGTAAAAGTGGCGTTTTAGCACTTATGGCTGACTCTACAAATGTTGAGAGAGCTGGGTACACGGCTTCTGAGCAAAAAGTTGCACAAGCATTTGAAAGACTGTTTGCAAGTGCAGAGAAAAAGAGAATTATAGTTGCATCTTTTGCTTCTAATATAAGCAGAGTTCAACAAGTTATAAATTGCGCTATTAAATATGGCAGAAAAGTTGCATTGTCTGGCAGAAGTATGGTTAATGTTATGCAAATTGCAACAGAGTTAGGTTATTTAAAAGTGCCTGATGGTCTATTTATAGATTTAGCTTTGATAAATAGATATGAAAAAGACAAAGTTGTACTGATTACTACTGGTAGCCAAGGCGAACCTATGGCAGCTCTTTCTAGAATGGCATTTGCAGAGCATAGACAAGTTGAAGTTGACCAAAACGACTTTATCATTATATCTGCTAAACCGATACCAGGTAATGAAAAATCTGTTGGTGCTGTCGTTGACGAGCTTTTAAAAAGAGGTTGTGAAGTTGTTTATGAGAGCATGTACGAAGTTCATGTTTCAGGACACGCATGCCAAGAAGAACTTAAATTAATGCATTGTTTAACTAAACCACAATACTTTATCCCTGTTCACGGAGAGCATAAACATCTTAGAAAACATGCGACCCTTGCTATGGAAATGGGAATGGAAAAAGAGAATATTTTCATAGGAGACATTGGTAAAGGTATTGAGATTAATCGTGACTTTATTAAACCTACACAAGATGTACCAGCTGGCGAAGTTATGGTTGATGGTATAGGTGTTGGCGACGTTGGGAGCATTGTTTTAAGAGACAGAGAGCTTTTAGGAAACGACGGTTTGATTATTGCTGTTTGTACAATAGACACTCAAACTCATCAACTTGTATCAGGTCCTGACATTGTTTCTAGAGGCTTTGTATATGTTAGAGAATCCGAAGAAATGATGGACAATGCAAGAAAAATAGTTTATAATGCAGTTCAAGCATGTGTTGAAGAAAACCTGTTTGAATGGAATGTTATTAAGCTAAAAATCAGAGACGGACTTTCTAAATATCTATACGAAAAAACAAGACGTAAACCAATGATTTTACCGATTATTATGGAAATTTAACTGATAAGGATTTGATAAGATAATGAAAAAGAGCATGTGGGTGACATCACCATTATTATATATCTTAATTATTGCTATGGGTATAATGTCTTTAGCTAGTTTTAGTTATAATATTACGCTGGGTATAATCGAACTTAGTGTTACATTGCTTTTGGCAATTATTTTAGTTTTTGTTAATGTTAGATTTTATATACACACTGTTAGTGTTTTAAGAAGCGCTAAAAAAATATTAATGGTTGAAAATATACAGAGTTTGGACGATTTTCCATTACCGATTGCAGTAACAGGGCTTGACGGAAACATAGTTTGGACAAACACAGGGTTTAACACTGTGTTAGGTGGTGGCGAGGTAAATATGGGGGAGAGCGTTCTCAAATATATTTACCCTAGAACACTTAATCAGTTGTCAGACGAAACTGGTGTTAACATTAGCAGAAAAGAAAAAAACTTTACGGTTTACACTGTTAAAACAATATCTTCTTATATATTATATTTTGTGGACGATACGTTCTATAAGCAAATTTTTAAGGAATATACAGAGCGTAAAACTGTTTTAGCTTATATGAGCTTTGATAACAAAGATGAGCTTATCAGAGGTGCTGCTGGTGGTGAGGAATCCAGAATGGTGTCTGAGGTTGAGAGCATTATCAGAAAATGGGCAGCAGAGATTGGTGGCTTTATGAAAAAGCTTTCTAATGGTCGCTATATGCTTATTTTGGAAGAAAACCACATAGACTTAGCTAAAGACAGGCGTTTTCAGGTAATTGACAGAGTGCATGAGGTTAAAAATGCGCATGATATTAGTGCTACTGTATCTATTGGTATTGCAAGAGGTGCAGAGTCGAATGTAGATGCAGAGATTATGGCAAGGCAAGCACTCGACATGGCACTGGGTAGAGGTGGCGACCAAGTAGCAATTGTTAAAAAAGACGGTACTTATGAGTTCTACGGTGGTATGTCTAAAGGTGTTGAAAAACGAGACAAAGTGCGTACTAGAGTTATATCTGCTACACTTTCAGAATACATTACAGAGGCTGACAAAGTGTACTTAATGGGTCACAGATACTCCGACTTAGACAGCGTGGGTTCTGCTGTTGGAATGTGGGCAGTTACCACAAAAGGCTTGAAAAAAGAAGCTCATATTGTGGTTAACAAAAGCCAAAGTTTAGCACAAACATTGATAGAAACAGTTGAAGAAGCATACAAAGATAAAAGAGTGTTTATCACGCCAAGTGAAGCTATTCAAGAGATTACAAAAAAGAGCCTTGTGATTGTTACAGACACTCATTCTCAAAATTTTGTAGAGACAAAAGAACTGCTTGAACTTGCTGGCAATGTTGTGGTTATTGATCACCACCGAATGATGGTTGACCATATTAGAAATTCAGTTATTTTTTACCACGAACCTTATGCAAGTTCTGCGTCTGAAATGGTGTCTGAACTAGTTCAATATATAAACAGTAATGCGATTGACACAGTAGATGCACAGGCTTTGTTATCTGGTATTATGCTAGACACAAAGAACTTTGTGCTTAAAACAGGTGCAAGAACCTTTGAGGCGGCGGCGTATTTAAGACGTAGAGGTGCCGATATGGTTAGGGTAAAAGGCTACTTTGCTAATACTTTAGACACTTATACTGAAAGAGCACAGCTTGTTGCAAGTGCAGATATTTTCAAAAACTGTGCTATTGCGTGTTCTGTTAGTGTGTCTGGCAACACAAGAGTTGCAGTTGCTCAAGCAGCAGATGAACTGCTTACAATACAAGGAATTAAAGCTTCTTTTGTTATGTTTGAGACTAACGGAACTGTTAATATATCTGGCAGAAGCTTGGGTGATGTTAACGTGCAAGTTATATTAGAAGTTTTTGGTGGTGGTGGTCATTTAACTATGGCTGGTGCACAAATTCAAAATACAACAATGATGGAGGCGAAAGCGTCTCTGGTTAAAGTAATTAACGATAAATTATCACAACAAAATTAAGGAGGAATGGGGAAGGTGCATAGCTTCCCTGTGAGGAGAAATGAAAGTAGTACTATTAGAAGACGTTAAAGCTCTTGGAAAAAAAGGTGAACTTGTTAATGCAAGTGACGGATATGCAAGAAACTTTTTGTTTCCAAAAAAACTAGCTAAAGAGGCTAACTCTCAAGCGATGAACGAGCTAAAAAATGCAGAGAATGCAAAAGCTTTTAAAGTTAAAACAGACACAGAAAATGCAAATAAAATTGTAGAAGAACTAAAAGACAAAGCGATAGTTATCCACGCAAAAGCTGGACAAGGTGGAAAACTTTTTGGTTCAGTAACTGCTAAGGAGATTGCAGCAGAGCTAAAAAAACAATATGGAATTGATATTGACAAAAGAAAAATTAGCTTGAAAATGGATATTAAATCTTTTGGAACTTTTGCAGCAGAGATTAAATTATATGTTGGAATAACAGCTAGTGTAGTTGTTGAGGTTAAAGAATTAGCATAATCGCAGTGGGAACTGTCGCATTAGAGGTTAAATTTACACAAAACCTACACTTTAGGTAGGGGCGAGCTGTGCTCGTCCGTAAACATAGGTTTCTGTAAACTAGATATATATGGTTATTTTTATATTTTGAATTAAATCGAAAGTTATTATAATTCGTACATTAGATCTAACGGACGAGCGCAGCTCGCCCCTACGTTAGCATTGTTAAGTTGTATATCTTAACTATGATTTATCTAAATGCGACAACCCCGTATTTATAAGAAAACCTATATCTCGGCAAGAGCAGAGCCCTTGTCCTACATCATAATGTGATTAATAAAATGTTAAAGTTAATTAGAAAAAATGATAAAGGAGATTATTAATGGATATTATGTCTGGTGGTGCAGATTTTGATTTCTCTATGCCATACAGCATGGAGGCAGAGCAATCTGTTTTGGGTGCAGTGTTACTAGAGCCTGACTGTATAACAGCTGTTGCGGAGTACATCCCAAGAGCTGAGTATTTTCATGCCGTAAATAACCAAAAAATTTATGATGTAATGCTTAACAAGTTCACACTGGGCGAACCTATAGATGTAATTACTGTTTTAAATACTCTACAAAACTCAGGCGATTTTACACAAGAGTCAGCAAAAGTTTATCTAACTCAGCTAGCTCAATTAGTGCCGTCAATTTCAAATGTAAAGCATTATGCTGATATTATTAAAGAGAAATACGACACAAGGAGATTAATTACTGCTGCTAGAGGAATTTTGGACGACGCAGTTGGCACAGGCAATTCTGCAACGCACCTGCTTGACTCAGCAGAGCAAAAGATTTTTGATATTAGGCAAGGCAAGAGTGTTCAAGGCCTTGTAAGAATGGACGAAGTTTTGCTTGAGACTTTTAACAAGCTAGATGTTCTGAACTCTGACGAAGCAGATTTATATAAAGGTGTTCCAACAGGTATTGGCGAGCTAGACGCGACTATCACAGGACTTAACAGGTCCGACCTTATAATTCTTGCTGCTAGACCTGGTATGGGTAAAACCAGTTTCGCGTTGAATATTGCTAGACACGTTGCAGTTATGTGCAAAAGACGAGTATGTTTTTTCTCTTTGGAGATGTCAAGAGAACAGCTTGGTGCTAGAATGTTGAGCACAGAAGCTATGGTAGAAAGCACAAAGCTTAGAACAGGTAAGCTTGGAGAAGATGACTGGACAAGACTTATCGAGGGTGGCGATATACTGTCAAAATCCGAGATATACTTTGATGATACATCTGGTATCACAGTGCCTGAGATGAAAGCAAAGCTTAGAAGATTACAAAATGTTGACCTTGTAATAATCGATTACTTACAACTTATGAACAGTGCAAGAAAAATCGACAACAGGGTTCAAGAGATTTCTGAGATTACAAGAAACTTAAAGATTATGGCAAAAGAACTGAGTGTACCAGTAATTGCACTTTCTCAGCTTGCTAGAACAAGTGAAAAAAGAACAGACCACAGACCAGTTTTATCTGACCTTAGAGACTCTGGTTCTATCGAGCAAGATGCTGATATAGTTTTGTTTTTATATAGAGAAGCATACTATGGAGCTGGTGAGGGTGCTGACGAACAGCAAAATCAAAACAAGAGCGAATGTATAGTAGCAAAAAACAGACACGGTGAATCACGTTCTGTTCCACTACATTGGCAAGGCGAATTTACAAGATTTACATCACAGGAGACTGTTTTGCATGAATAATGTGAAATTTATGCTAGAAAAAGCTGATAAAATAGTTATAGGATTATCTGGTGGTGCAGACTCGGTGGCGCTAACTCATATCTTGTGCAGTGAATACACAGCTAAAAAGCTGATATGTGTGCATGTTAATCACGGTATTCGTGGTGATGAAGCTAGCAGAGACGAACAGTTTACAGTGGATTTTTGCAAAAAGCTCGGTGTTGAGGTTCACGTTGTTCACGCTGATGTTAAACAGATTGCTAAAGAGCAAGGCATTAGCGAAGAAGAATGTGGAAGAAATATAAGATACAGCGAATTTAATAAATTAGTTGGCGAAAATGGCGTGATTGCTACTGCTCATAATGCAGATGATAACGCAGAAACAGTGCTTATGAACCTTGTTAGAGGCACTGGAATTAAAGGAATGTGTGGTATTCCACCGATTAGAGGTAATATTGTTCGACCTATACTTAATCTTAGCCGTGATAATATAGAAAAATATTGTGCTGAAAATGGCTTGAATTATGTTATAGACAGCACAAATTTAACCAATGATTATAGCAGAAATAAAGTTCGTAATTTAATTTTTCCATTGCTAAAAGAGATAAATAATTCCGCTATAGAAAACATAAACAGAAGTTCTAGTATATTTGATGAAACGTATTATTTTATAGAGAACATAGCAAAAAATACACTTAAAAATGTAAGTGATAAATATGGAATAGACACCGAAAAACTGAACAGGTATGACGAGTTTACCATTAAGCAAGTTGTAAGCCAGTATTTAAAAGAAAAAGCTATTTTTAATGCTGAACAAAAGCATATTGATGAATTATATAAGATAATTAGGAACAAAAGTGGGGCAGTTGTGCTTCCATCTAACAAAAAAATAAGTATAAGCCAAAACATTTTAAGTATAAACACACCAAAAACACAGGAAGATATTACAATTCTATTAGAGAATGAAGTAGAATATATGGGAAAATTGCTTTCCATTAAAAAAATAACTGAATTTTACGTGAACAATGATAAATTTTTATTTACTTCATTGATAGACTGTGATAAAATAAAAAATGATATATCTGTGGGGAAAAGGCGTGAAGCAGAGAGATTTACAGCAGTTAAGAGAAATACAAAAACGCTAAAAAAACTCTTTAATGAAGCTAAAATTCCTGTTTTTAATAGAGACGACATAGCTATAATAAGAGATGGCGACGAGATTGTATATATAGAGGGTTTTGGAGTAGACAAAAAATATATGGTTACAGATAAAACAAAAAATGTAGCACAGATTATTATATCAAAGGGTGAATAGAGAAATGAATGAAAACAGAGAAGATTTAGTGATAGAAGATATCGAAAAAGTACTTTTATCTAGGGACGATTTACAAGCAATAGTTAAAGATTTAGGTGCTAGAATTACTAAAGATTATAAAGGTAAAAAACTTATAATTTTAGGTATTCTAAAAGGTTCTGTAATATTTATGGCAGATATTATGAGAGAGATTAAAATGCCATGTAGAGTAGAGTTTATGTCTGTTTCTAGTTACGGCGCTGGTATTACATCTAGTGGTGTGGTTAGAGTTATCAACGACATAAATATAGATTTAACAGGTTATGATGTTATTATGGTTGAAGATATTTTGGACAGTGGACGTACTTTAAGCCATTTAATTAATCATTTATCTACAAAAGGTGCAAACAGCATAGAGATATGCACTCTTTTTGATAAACCAGAGAGACGTGAAGCACCAGTTTATGCAAAATATATAGGAACAACTGTGCCAGATGCATTTATTGTTGGGTACGGTTTAGATTACAATGAAATTTACCGCAACTTGCCTTATGTAGGAATACTTAAACCAGAGGTTTATGGCGGTTAATAAATATAATTTGGAGGAAATTAAGTTTGGATAATAAAAAGACATTGAAAAATTTAGCCGTGTTTTTAGGTATTCCAATTGTAGTGTTTTTTATAGTCTACATGCTATTTAGCCAAGTAGAGCCTACAGATACAGTTAAATATTCAGATGTAATCAATTACTTTGAGACTGACCAAGTAACTGAGTACAAATTGGATTTAGGAACAGGAGAAATGGAAGTTGTTCTTTCTGGTGAAGAACCAGAAACTATTAGGTATCAAGTTCCGAATATATCTTTGTTTTATGAAGATGTAGGCGATGATATCGACAGATACAATGCTGCTAATCCTGAGAACAAAATGGTTCAAGATGTGCTTAGACCAACTGAGACATCATGGATAGTTGCTTTGCTTCCAACACTTGTAGTTCTTGGTGGTATGATATTCTTGTGGGTGTTCATGTTTAAACGCATGAGTGGCGCAGGTGGCAGCCAAATGAACTTTGGCAAAGCTAAAATCAAACAACTTGAGGACGAAAAAAGAAAAACAACATTTGCAGACGTTGCAGGTGCTGACGAAGAAAAAGAAGATTTACGTGAGATTGTTGAGTTCTTAAAAAGCCCTAAAAAGTTTAACGAACTAGGCGCTCGTATTCCAAAAGGTGTTCTATTGGTGGGCCCTCCTGGTACTGGTAAAACCTTGCTTGCAAGAGCAGTAGCTGGCGAAGCTGGTGTACCTTTCTTCTCAATTTCAGGTTCTGATTTCGTTGAGATGTTCGTTGGTGTTGGTGCTTCTAGGGTTCGTGATTTGTTCGACAAAGCTAAGAAAAATCACCCTTGTATCATTTTTATAGATGAGATTGACGCTGTTGGTCGCCAAAGAGGTGCAGGCCTTGGTGGTGGACACGACGAGAGAGAGCAAACTCTTAACCAATTGCTTGTTGAGATGGACGGTTTTGGCGCTAACGAAGGCGTTATCATGATTGCTGCTACTAACAGACCTGACATACTAGACCCAGCTTTAATGCGTCCTGGTCGTTTTGACAGACAAATTACAGTAGGTTACCCAGATGTTAAGGGTAGAGAAGAAATTCTTATGGTTCACGCTAAAGGCAAACCTCTTGCTCCTGATGTTGTTCTTGCTACAATCGCAAAAACAACTGCTGGCTTCACTGGTGCTGACTTAGAAAACTTGTTGAATGAGGCAGCTTTGCTTGCAGCAAGACGTGACAGAAAAGCTATTACAATGACAGAAATTGAAGAAGCAGCTATTAAAGTAGTTGTTGGTACAGAGAAGAAGAGCCGCGTTATGACTGCTAAAGAGAAACGCCTTACTGCGTATCACGAGGCTGGTCATGCTATCACAAGCTATTATTGCAAAACTCAAGACCCTGTTCATCAAATTTCTATTATCCCAACTGGCAGAGCTGGTGGTTACACAATGCACTTGCCAACTGAGGACAAAACATATAGAAGCCGAGACGAAATGAAAGAGAACTTGATTGTTCTTTTAGGTGGCCGTGTTGCTGAAGCTTTGGTTTTGGGAGACATCTCGACTGGTGCATCTAACGATATCGAGAGAGCTACTCAAATTGTTCGTGCAATGGTTACAAAATATGGTATGAGCCCTAAACTTGGTACAGTTATGTATGGTAGTGATGAGAGCAATCCGTTCTTAGGTAGAGAAATGAGCCATGTAAGCAACTATTCAGACAGAACAGCTGCTATGATAGATGAAGAAATTCAATCAATTATGGGCACAGCGTATAGTTTAGCTGAGGGCTTGTTGAATGAGCACATAGATTTACTTCATAGTCTTTCTGAAAGACTTCTTGAAAAAGAGAAAATCGATGCAAAAGAGTTTATCGATGTTATGGAAGGTAACTTGTTGCCGTCAGAAGCTACTGCTGTAGAAGCTGAAGAAGTAACAGTTGACGAGTCATTTATAACAGAATAAGATATAATTAAAAGCCCACAGGTGTAAAAACTTGTGGGCTTTGTTTATTTTAGAAAGTATACAAATTTATGAAATTATTTATGGTCAATAAAAATTTCTTTGTTTAGATTGAAAGAGTATAAGTAACAACCACCAACCTCAACTTCTTTCAGTTTTTCTAGTGCATTTGCGTAAAGTTTTAGCTGAATTCCGTACAAATTAGCGAGTTGTTCGCCACTTTCTACTCTATCTGTTTTAAAGTCAACTATATATATTTTATCGTTCTCATAAAATAAGCAATCCACTGCACCTTGCAAGCTGATATTTATGTCGCTATCAAATTCATCGTTCACTAATGAAGCAGATATGTTTGATGTAAACCTAAATTCTCTATATAGTTTGACGGATTTCCTAATTCGTGTTCCAAGAGGACTTTCCAAAAACCTGATTAGCTTTTCGAAGTTAACAACCTCGCCTTGCTCTTTTGTTATATAACCGTTATCAACCAACCTGTCACGCTCGCCCTCTGGGTCTATGCTTGCGTTCTCTAAGTTGCAAAATTCAATATAACTGTGTAAAGCTATACCTCTTTCGGCAGGCGTCAAACCACTAAAGCTCATAAATGCAGGTCGATTAAGGCTTTGCACTGTATTCTCTTTATTATGCACAACAGCAGACGCTGTTACTTTCGACGGAATTTCATTAAGATGAGCGTTAGGGTAAACAAAGTTTACTTTCTCTTGTATTCTCTCGATAAGCTCTTGGTTTGTGCAAATACTAATACTGTCCTCAAGTGTTTTAGCTTCTATATTATCTATCTTGCTAACTACATTCACTTCCCACGGAGTATAGTTATCTCTGCAAATATAAGAGTCATCTAAGCCTGTAAGCTTTCGCAAATTATTCGCGTTAGGGTGTTTTAATGCGCACATAATCAACCACGCCGCCATGTTAGGTGCGTTTTTAACAATACTAGGTTTCACTTTGGTTTCATTATTAATGTAGGAGGCAATTTTGGTAACTGTTTTCTCCACATTATCATAACTAGCAACCATAATTAGCTTTTCCTTAGCTCTTGTCATTGCAACATACAAAATTCTTAGTTCTTCTTCAATCTCATCTAAATTATTTTTAATATTAACGGCTTCCCTAACAATATTTGTGTACTTGTATCCAGAGTTATTATCAAGGATTTTAACACCCAAACCAAGTTTAGAATTTAAAATAACGTCGTCAGTTTCTGGTCTTTTTGGTGATGCCAAGTTCGCAACAAAGCACACTGGGAACTCCAAGCCTTTGGACTTATGTATGCTCATTATTTTTACTACATTTTCTTTGTCTGTACCCTTGCTTGCAGCCTCCAAGTCTTCGTTGTTTTTTTTAAGATTATCTGTAAACCTTACAAAACCAGAGACACCAGCAAAGCCTGAACTTTCAAACTCAGCAGCGTAATTTCTCAGTTTTCTCACATTTCCAAGACGTTCCTCGCCTTTATCCATCGCTAAAATCAATGCTTCAAAAGATGTTTTCACAAATAACATATCTAAAAACGCTTCCGTTTGAGTGTGAGCAGATAACAGCCTGTATTCCTCAATATCTCTTAAAAAAGTTTTGAACTTATCGTTATTGCTGTTTACCAAACTTACATAAATTGAACTTTGTCTGTCGTTTAGTCTAAGCTCTGCTAAATCGTCTGGTTTAAATCCGTAAATTGGACCCATAAGAACCGACAATAATGCTATATCGTTGTTTGGGTTGTCAATCACTTGCAAAAAAGACATTATTTGCAGTATCTCTTTTCTTTCAAAAAAGCCTTCTGTCTCTTGAATCCACGCTGGCACTCCCATGCTCTCTAGCTCTTTTGCGTAAATCGGTGCATTGCTCCTTACACTTCTTAACAAAATGCAACAATCGCTGAATTTCAGCGTTCTTAAGCCACTTTCGCTTTTAACCATAAAGCCTTTTTTAATTAAATCATTTATAGTGTTAGCAATGTGGCGTGCCTCTAAAATTTGTGATTTCTCATCGCTTTTTTCAAGCAAATCAATCTGCATTTCGTATCCGTTTCCGTCAGGATAATCTGCACCAAGTGTTAGCTTTTCTTCGTCATTATACTCCACACCACCACATTTTTTAGACATTAATTTATCAAAAACAAAGTTAATTCCGTTTATCACACTGTCTCTTGACCTAAAGTTTTTATCCAAAATTACTTTTGCTGGATATTCTTGATTTTTGTTATCGTACCTCTTAAAATTCTCTTTATATCCTATAAAAATCTCTGGCATTGCTTGCCTAAAACTATATATACATTGCTTTAAGTCACCAACCATAAACTTGTTACTGTCGTTTTTCGACACAGCTCTAAATATCCAGTCTTGCACCTCGTTAGTGTCCTGATATTCATCTATCATAATCTCGGCGTATCTCTCGCTTATCTGCAACGCTATCTCGCTAGGAATTTTAACACCGTCTCTATCGTCTAGCAACAATTTAAGCGTTAAATGCTCAAGGTCGCTATAATCAACAAACTTTTTCTCGTTTTTTAACATGGTATATGTCGCTTGATATTTTAGCGTAATTTCTGCAAGTTCTTTTATCACAGTGTAAGTAGTGGTAATGTCTTCACGAACCTCGTCGCTACTGTCGATGAACAATTTCTGCACCTTAGCAATCAGTTCTTTCACATGTTTTCGACTGTCAGATACCCTTGTTTTTAGTAGGTCATCACTACAACCTTTAGCCATGCCGAATTTTTTCCACTTAATATTACCTAAAATATCTTTAAGATTATCCCAATCATTAAGCTCAAATTCATCATATAACTGCTGTAACATCTCTATATCTGTTTCACAAGTTGGCGCATATTTTTCTTTCAAAACATCTTCTTCATGGGCGATTTTCACGTTGTTTTGGCTAATATCTATACAGAGTTCTACAATGCTTTTTGCGTATTCAATTATAGTCTCTCCCCAGATTGTAAGGCATATATCTTTGTTTTCTGTATACATTTTTAAAGTGTCAGCAAGCCATTTTTTAGGGTCTAGGTGAGAATTAATAAAGTCGGATAATTTAAGGATAATTTCATTTAGCTTCGCATCATTTTTGTCAGAACTAAATGCGTCCGACAAAATAAAATTGCCACTATCCATGCGTTCATCAATAACAAAATCTAGTGCAGTAGTCGTTAAATCTATCTTTTGTTTGTCCGTTAAAATCCTAAAATCTCTTGCTATGTCTAAAACATGAAAGTACTCTTTACAAAGTTTTGAACAAAAACTATGTACTGTGCTTATATTCATTTTCGGAATTAAAAGCTGTTGTTTTCTAAAATATTTGTTGTTTGGGTCATTCAGAAGTAAGTCGCTAACAGCAGCTTCAGCTCTCTCCTTCATCTCGCTAGCTGCTGCATTTGTGTATGTCACAACCAAAATTTTGTCTGCATCGGTAGGGTGTTTTTCGTCTGTAATACGTCTGATAAGCCTTTCTACCAAAACAGCAGTCTTACCACTGCCAGCTGCTGCACTTACAAGCACTGTGCCGTTTCGGCTCTCAATAGCATCTAGCTGATTTTCAGTCCAGTTTCTCATCTGTCTCACCCTTTCCTCTAATAATTTCAAAAGCCTTACTCTTGTTTCCTGTAATATTTAACACTTCTCGTTTCTCGTTTAAACACACAGATAAATACGGGCAATACGTGCATATATCCTTGGTGTCTAAATTAGGTTTTACAGCTATATCTCCTGCTAGTAGTTCATACGACATAGTAGAGATTAACTTTTTCACATAGTCAAAAATAATCTGTAATTCGTCTTGGGTAACTAGGCTTTCTTTGCCCCCTAATTCGCCATTTTTTTGCAGTTTAACTGGAATATACTGCCCAGCCACTGCACTTTCCATAGCTTCTATAATCTCTGATTTTTGCAAAACTAGCCCATTCATACACATTTTTTTATCTCTGTCTTTTGCTAAATCAGCTTCTGTCATAGTTCTGTCAGCTGATGTATTTGTGATTGTTGACGGCATGTATAAAACGCCTGATGGTTTTAAGCCATTTTCTGAAAGAGCACACAAGTAAATTAGCATTTGCAGGCTCATACCTTTTAAAATATCGAACAACTTAAACACTTTTGTGCCTGTTTTATAGTCCACAACCCTAACATATTTTCCGTCAGCACTGTCGTATATGTCTACTCTATCAATCTTGCCATTTACCACTATTTTTTCGCCATTTTCTGTCGTAATTTCCAGTGGTTTAAATTCTGATTTCGCATTAAGTTCTAGTTCTAAGTATTTTGGTTCAAACTTACTTTGCCTTAACTCCTTTAAAAGCCTCACAATAATTCTTACAGCCGTTCTTTCCACTCTGCTAAGTCTATATTTATCTCTGATAGATAAATTCGCATAGCCTCCCATGTTTTCGTCTGCATAACTTAGTATGAGCTTTTTCACTTCTTCGCTCAATTTAACATCGTCATATTCTTCATAAACATCTCTGTTTTCTAGCACTTTTTCAAGCAGATAATGCATTACAGTTCCGTACTCTAACACGTTGATTTCTGCTGTTTTTTTCTCTTTTGCATTCAGACCATATTTGCAAAAATACTTGAACTTGCAAGAGAAAAAAACATCGATTTGTGACGGAGAAAGGTTTTCTAATCTGTATAAAGACTTTGCAGTTTGCTTGTCGTCTATCTCCAAAGCTTTCTCGCTCACACTTCTTTTCAAAGCTTCATATCTTTGGCTGTACTCATCATTTTCGGCAATATATTTTTTCAAGCTGTTCACAGTTTCATTATTTTCTCTATATTTTTTTGCCATAGCTGTAAACACTGTTTCAGCAGAATTTGCAAAGTATAATTCATCTACATCCTCAGTGTTTTTAATGTTTAGCAAGTCTTCTATTCTAGCTATTATCTCGCTTTTATACAAAGTTTTTCCATCACTAGTGCTCGGGTAACTTACATACAATTTTTCACTTGCACTTGCCACGGCGTTATATGCATAAAACCTTTCTAAAAGTATATCTTTCTCATGATTTTTAATAAGCTCTATCTTATTTTCTATAATGCATTTTCTCTCAAAATCTGTGAAAATATCTTCCGATGACGGAAGCAGTGGAAATTCATCTTTTGTGCAACCTATCAAAAAAACTATCTTAGCCTCTTGTTTTATATTCTCTGCCGATCCCAAAATAACTGTGTCTAATTTAAGAGGTATGTCCATTACCTCTTGTTTTGTGATAATATCTCTCATAAGGTTTGCGTAATCTACAAGGCTTATGTTAACGTCCTCTAAAATATGATAAAATAGGTCTAGCACGCCCATTAACTCGTCCCATATTTTAGTTTGCTCTGCTGCCTTTTCAAACAAACCCAACTCGTTAAAACTCTTTACATTTTCTAAAATATGTTCTTCACAATTATATTTTTGCAACATCATAAATATATTTTTGCATATATCTTTGCCTGTTTTATCTTTACAATTACTGATTAATCGAGCTATAGGATTAACAATCCTCTTTCTGTAACTTTCTATCATTGCAAGCCTTGCATCATCACTTTTGCTAGAAAAACCGTTAGGCGACTTTGTGAATTCATTTTTCCACATAGCTCCGTCAATCTTCCACAAATAAACATAGTTTTCAAGCTCTGATATTTCTTTTGTGTTCAACCCACATAGCCCAGATTTCGCCACTTTTAACACATATTCTGTCTTAAAACCAAATTCTGCTATGTTAAAAACGGTTAGTAACAACCAAATTAATGGAGAACTATCCATTCTTCTAGGTTTCGATATATAACAAGGTACTTCGTATTTTTTCAAAGTGTTCTCTAACAAATCGCTATACGCAGATGTATTTCTACAAATTATGCTAATATCGCCATAACTATGCCCTTGCATTGCAAGCTCTCTAATAGTTGCACCAACAAATTCTGCTTCGTTATATATATCTTCAGCCTTATATATTGTAATGTTCTCTGTGTTTATTTTATCCACTTTGCTCGAGCTAAAATAATTAGCCTCCACAAAATGAATGTCCTCATTTTTAAATCTATGAGCTGTCGTAAGCTTTGTTATATTAGAAACTGCCACATTATTTTCTTTAGCAAGCATAATTAAATCTCTTGCTGTTTGCATCTGTGTGTCAAAAACTACAGCCACTTCGTCACTATATATTTCATCACAACATAAAGTGCAGTACACATCACTACACTTTACCATTGCATCTTCTATTATACTAAGTTTTTCTTTGCCAAAGCTCTCAAATCCGTCCAAAATCAGCACTTTATCTTTAAAATAGTCTGTTGTGTTTAATATCTGAGAAGCTCTAATTATTATATCGCTTTGTTCTATATATGAATTATGCAAGCGAGCCTCAAAGCTAGAATACACCAAAGCTATATCGTTAAGCTTCCCAGCAAGTTCGCCGTCAAGTTTTTTGCTCATTCCAAAAACTTCTTCTGCAATAATTCCACTAAGCTTAAATTCATCGGTTATATCAAGCATTAAATTAAGCATTTTGCCTGACTTAGCAGCTGATTCATACAACAACAAATCATTTTCACAATCTTTTATTGCAAGTGCCATCAGCAAAGATTTCCCTTTGTCATCAAGCCTTTTTTCTTTAATTCCACCGTATATTCTGAATATCTCCTCTGAAAAACGTGTAAAATGGAAAACTTTCACATTCTCTGCCACATTAACAGGAAATTCATTCAGCACATATTGCTCTGTTGCAAAACCAATTTGGTCCGGCACTATGATAATTACTTCTTTGTTTAAAGCTTTTTCTAAAGCAATTTTCTTTATATATTCAGTTTTTCCATACCCTGCTCTACCTGTTATAATATGTAGCATAAATAAGCCTCCAAAACTTTATACTTAAAATTATAACAAGTATTCACTTAAATATCAAGCAGAGAAAAATTCCACAATATCCATATATACCTCATAAATTTTAAAAGAGATTTCTGGGGTGTCCTCAATCAAATCTTTTTCATCGGTGCTAATAACTTCGTCACTTATCGCAGTTCCTACACATAAGGACGGATACACCACGCACCACCAGTTTTCGCCCTCTGCCTCACCAAGCATAACTTTAACAGCAAGGTATTCACCAGCTGGCAAAGTAAATGTGTCATACACTCGTGTTGGAAAATACTCTAAAGCCATATACGCCTTAGCAGTGTAAGTTATACCGAAACTTTCAAGAGTATGTATTGCGTTCTTTTCAACATCTTCCATTCTGTTTGTTAACAACTCCTCTGCTTCGTCAATAGAACTAGCTTCGCTCACGATTTCTTCTGTCATTTCGGACACGCTTTCTTTGACTTCCATTTTAATGCGTTGGTCATACTCGCTGTCTGAATTAGCTATCACATGCATTCTAATAAAACTATTTGTAATATTATCGCTAGTTACATTAAAACTCAAAGCTGAAAATATTACTGTTAGTATAAATCCTGTTAAAAAAATCTTGTTATAAAATTTCATAAGCACCATCCTTTGATTTAAAGTATGGTGCTTTTTTTGTTAATTATTCAATTAAAAATATATTTAATAATTTTCGTCAATAGCCTCTTTTATCAATATCATTTGTGTACTTAAATCTTCTCTCTGTGCTGCAACACTATCATATATAATAAATCCGTCAGCTTCGCTACCAGCTACATCTGCAATTTGTTTAGCTATAGTGTCTGCTGTGCCAAGCCAAGTTCCACCGTCTTCCTCTGTGTTCTCTTTATATAAACCAAGACCTATATACAAATCCAAGCCCTCGTGTTTTTCAACATTCAACCACGCATCTAGCGACTCTGTAAATCCAAGAGACGGATTATCATAACTAAAATAAATTTGCGGACAAATATAATCTATATATCCATAAACCTTGCACCAAGTTAGTACGTCGGCTGCAAGCAAATTATTGTTGTTAAAATTAGCTTGTGGAGAAATTCCGAACACCACGCTACTATCTATATTTTTAATCTCTCTGTAAACATTCGACACTAAGGTGTTTATGTTGCTTTTTCGCCAATCGTTAATATCCAGTGGTGAGTCCGTGTTCTCTGTGTAAGTTTGGTATGCCAAAAGATCTTCTTCGCCCATATCATACGGATAAAAATAATCATCAAAATGTATGCCATCAACATCATAATTCTCAACAATTTCAGCAACGCCGTCTGTTATTATGTTGCGAACCTCTTTGTACGCAGGGTTTAGAAAAATACCACTAGCTGTTTCTATAAAATAAAATGGGTGAGTTTCACCCAGCAAGGTATACGGATTATCATCGCTTAAATTAGGAGGAGTTTGTGTGAGTTTTACTCGCAATGGATTTATCCAAGCATGGAACTCCATGTCGTTTTCGTGGCATACATTTATCATAAATTGCATAGGGTCAAACTCTGGGTCTTTGCCTTGTGTTCCTGTTATTATGTGTGACCACGGGTATATTTCAGAGTTATATAACGCATCAGAAAACGGTCTAACATGCACAAATAGTGCATTAATTCCTAAGTCGTCAGCTGTTTCCACAATGCTTATAAAGTTAGTCTCAAAGCTTTCCTGTGTTCCCTCTGATGTGAATAAATCCATGTAAGGAACCCACATTCCGTTTAGTTCATCATCACTCAATGTCACACCTTGTTCGTCAGAAGCAACAAGTAATGCTTCGTCATCAACTTCTGGCTTTTCTGTCATAGAACTATTTCTCATATATGAAATATACAAAACAAAAACGATAAGTATAACCCATAAAACTCCATAAGTTTTTAAACTTTTTACTGTAAACATATACTTTTACCTTCCTTTTAATTACTTGTCCTAGTTAGTATATAAAAGTATATGTGAATTATTAAAAAACTTTCCTATTTCAATGAAAAAATTTATTCTGTTTCGTCATTTCCTAAAATAATATTGTAATAATCTGTCTCTAACATAAGTTCAGATACCTGAAATTTTGCATCAATTATATCTTTATAAGCCTGAACATAATCGTCTGATATAACAGTACTTTCATCATAAGGTACAAAAGTATCGTTAGAATATGTGTATGTACCTAAATCTGTTTTAAAGCTTCTGTCAGAGAATATCACAAGTTCTTCATAATCGTCCCCTAAAATATCCTCACCCATAAGAAGTCTGGAGTCATATTCAAAACCCATAAGGTTAGATATTGTCGGTATTATGTCAAGGCTTTCAGCGTACTTATCCACAACTATAGGCTCTTCCATGCTTCCACTCCAAATAAGTAAAGCATTTTCATATATCCCAAGAGTTGGCTCAACTGGTGCACCATTCATTTCGGATAATTCGTCCACCGTTAACCCATACGGATAGTGGTCGCTACTTAAAACGATAACTGTTTCGTCCTCTATACCTGCTGTTGTAAGCTCATTAATTATGTGTTCTAACGCTTTATCTAGCTCAATATGTGTAGCATAATAGGCTCTAACTGGTTCAGAATACGGCAAATCTGCTGTAGCTTCCTCGTTCTTCATCGCCATATTGTTGCCAATAAAATTATATAACTGGTGTCCACTCACTGTCATGTAATACGCATGAAAAGGAGTGTCGCTTTCTGCATTAATATATTCCGATGTGGTAATTTGCATCATCTCTAAGTCTGATTCTGGCCACAAAGGCTCAACGTCTAATCCACTGCCCAAACCTTTGTAATCGTATCCCATGTTAGGGTGTGATAAATCTCTTGAATAATAGTCGTAAGTATGGTTATGATACGCTAAAACTGGTGAATATCCATTTGCAATAGACTGCATACCCATGGTAAAAGGTAGGTAATTTTCAGCCGATACAGTAAAGCTTCTAACTCCTGATTTAGGTATAAGACCTACACACGCTACATATTCGCCGTCCGTTGTGCTAACTGGCCAACCTGGTGTATAGAAGTTTGTGAACTGAAAACCCTCGTTATATAACTTGTATAAAGTAGGCGTAATTTCTTCATCAATCGCATAATGAGAGAAAGACTCAGCAGTTATCATAATCAGATTTTTGCCCTCAAACATGCCAGTGTATTCGTTTTGCATTTGAGTGTCTGAATTTGCAAAATAAGTGTGCAAAGATTTTATCGTCTCGTCTGTTTCGTTTTCAGCTAAAGCCGCAAAATCAATATCGAGTACTTGTTCTTCGTACGGTATCGGAGTAGGAGTTGGAACTGGTGTAACAACTGCTTCCGTGGTAGGTAGGGGAGTAGGGCTAGGTGTAGGAGTGCTTACGGGAGTAGGTGCGATATTTATAACATCATCTTTAAAATCTATGCCTACGCTGTTCATAATATCAGTGCTTAGTGTCAATGAATATCCATAAGTTTGCATATAAGAAGTAGGTGCAAAACCTGTTGTGTATAATCTTTTGTTTTGCTCTGAACTTATACCTGCTATGTTTAAGTCTAATATCAATAGAGCAAAAAGTACTATACCCACTAATAAAAAAGCAAAAGCATTTTTTATTTTACCAGTTAAGTTTGGTCTGAAAATTAGGTATATAACTAGTGGTAAAATAAACAAAAGTATGTATATAACTGAGCTTTTCATATTTTCTGCCACAACGTCCCAATAAGACATAGCTTCTCCAGCCATTGTAAGAGACGATAACGTAAAAAAGCTTGAAAAAATCTTGTAATATATCATTTGAGATGCATATAAAACCACAAGTAAAGCTGTTAAAATGGCTGTACAAACTACATTGATTTTACCTTTAATTGGTCTAATTAAGCTGTAAAGCATAAGTCCAACTGCTGTAGAAGTTACCAGTGTGTATCCTACAGAACTTATGCCACCGAAACATGAAACACTAAGAAGAATTTCTAGGTATAGCAACAAAAATGGGAAATACATTGGCTTTAGTATATGTGAATATTTCTTAAAAATAAAATTATCCGCTATCTTTTTCAATCATTATTACCTCCTAAAGGTTAATCTAATGATTATACTAAAAATAGCGGATTTTGTCAAATTGTATAATATTTTGTCGAATAGTTAAGTATTCTTACAAGGTAAAGTCACAAATACCAATATATGTATTGCCTGTGTTAACAGTTAGTAGATTGCCAGCCTCGTCATAGAAAGTTATCTCTTCTTGCTCAGATGGTTTTGACCATGTAATTTTTTGCACTGTGCCACCTGTGAATAAGTATCCACCAGCATTTTCTTGAAGAACATCAACTTCTCTTAATGCGCTACCATACCATGAACCTACCTCAACCTGCATAACGATTAGGTTGGTAAATGAAATCTGTTCGCCAGAAGTTTGGTCTAAATGAGGGTCTCCGTTATGGTCTTTTAGGTATACTTGATTTTCTGTATCATAAGTAAAGTCAGAGTAATAATTGCCAAAATCAACGTGCAACTCTGTTAATACATCATTCTCTGCTGGAACAGTAAATTCTGGGTAGAAGTTAAAATAAAGGTCAGTTTTACCATCTTCTGCATCAAGTCTATAATCACTAGCCTCTAATTCTTCTTGCAAACCTGTACCGTAAAATACAGAAGAATGTTCTAAATCATAACCAGAATTCAAACGGTTTTGGTCTCTGTCAAATAAGCCAAAATCATCGTAAGAACCATCTATGTTGTCTACATCAAGTTTGCTTAATAATGGAATTGCAACATCTGCTTCAGCACCCCAGTGCACATAAAATGCATCAAATCCTTCTGAAATTATAGGGTAGTAGTATCTGCAACTTCTAACAGCACAAATATCAGGCACAGCAGTGTAGTCTGCATAAAGTGCCATCATTCTTGTGATATGCCCCTCAACAGGTACTTCAAAAACTATATCAGCTTCTTTTAAACCATATTGAGGCAGATTAGCTTCTGCATTGTTAACCATAACGGCAACAGGTCTTGAACCGATAGCTTCATCAGACAAAGTAGCTTCACCAGTCAGTAAGTTTGTGTTTGGCAAAACCTCAAAATCTGAAACAGCTTCTTGTGTCGGTTCAGGGGTTGGCTCTTCTGTTGGAGTAGCAGTCGCAGAAGGCTCTGGCGTTGCACTAACTTCTTCCTCTGGGCTACTGCAAGATATCATGCTTAAAATCAAGCAAGCAGAAATAGTTAAATATATAATCTTTTTCAATTAATCACTTCCTAAATAAAATATTGTCACTATTATAACATAATTGATATAATTTATAAAGACAAAAAATTAACAAAAGAACAATTTTGGTAAAAAGTGTTACTTATATAGCATTAATTATAGCACAAATAACAAAACAGTCGGAAAAGTATTCCAACTGTTTATATGTATGATTATAAAGAATTCACCAAGCTATCTTCTTTAGCTATAATAATCTCAAGATTGCCGTTTCTGCATCTTAGTTCATCAACAAAATCTTTCTCAAATGACGCATCTTTTAGCTCTAAGTCATATTTCAACTTAAATAGGCTACCCATGCTAACAGTTTTTGCACTTACTAAACTGTGCTCAAATGTATACTTCATCATAATATCATTAAAAACTTCTGTGTAGTTTAGGCTTTCAGGTATTGTAATGTTAAGAACACGTGTATTTTGTTTAGGTTCACCGAATTTTGATAAGCTAAGAATCATTGAAAGAGCAGAAGCGATTATCGCAAACAACACTGCGTAACCGATATACCCCATACCGATAGTTAAGCCTGTACACATTGCTGTAAAAATAGCGCTTATCTCTTTTGCAGTTCCCGGTACTGAACGAAAACGCACAAGGCTGAACGCACCTGCTACTGCAACACCTGCACCAATGCTTCCGTTTACCATAATAATTACAATAGCAATTGTAAGTGGTAACACTGCAAGGCTTAACACAAAACCTTTGCTGCATTTTGTTTTGTGCGAATACATCATAGACATATAAATTCCTAATATAATTGCGGATATAACGCAAATGAAAAAATCTGTTAACTGAATTGCACTTACTGTACCCTCAGCCCCTAAAATAGTGTTAAATAATGAATTAAGCATGTTTGTAAATCTCCCTTGTATTTTTTATTAATTGTGGTAGCAAAAATATATTATATGCTGTACCGTATTTTGAAAAAGACTCTTTATAAATTCCGTTCTCTGTAAAAAAGTTTATCAGCCAAAATGGCAAACCCTGTGCAGTTTTTACCTCTAGCAAAACGTATTCATCGCCTAGAACTTTAACATCATTTTCGTCGTCATATAGCGATATATTAGTGTCACGCATTTTGATATTAAAGTCAAAAGTCATTCTTAGGTTATCGTCTGTAGGGCAGAAATACGCTTCCCTTTCATAAGATAAATAAACTTTTGGCTTGATTAAACCGTCAAAACTGTTTATATAATAATCAATTTCCTTATGTATTTGAGAACTATCCTCTACATTCTCGCCGTCAAATAAATATGCTAATGCATTGTGTTGGCTATCTGCAATTCGTCTTTTGTAGACAATTCCGTTATATTTCTTTTTTAGCTCAATAAACGCATTCTTTTGGTCATCAGGCTCTCCGTAAATTCTTAACCTTAATTTCTCTTTGTACTTTGGTTTTTCAAGAGAATATCTAATTATTCGATAATCTTCGGTATCAAAATATATATTAGATATTTTATGTCTGCCGTAAGAATCGAGTTGCATCTCGTCTTTCATCTGTTCTACCAATTTGTGATGTTGCTCGACTGTGAGCTTATATTTAAGCTCATATCTTTTAAAAACTGTTTGTACTCCCATTGTTTTCTCCTCTCTTATTTCTGACAATTTTCTATTTTTTTCCAGTCTCTATATAGTTAATGCAAAACTAAACGGTTTTATTGCATGAATTTAAAATAAATTTTACTTGTATTTTACATAGAGGTATATTATACTTTATTTATATATAAAAATATCATGCAAACTACGAAATAATTAATATTTTGTTAACGAATTATATCGATAAAAGTTGTAGAATAGAGTAGAAAGTTAATTTTGGAGGATTATAAATGAAAGTTATGGTAGAAACTTCTGCAAGACACCTACATGTGTCAGAAGCAGATTTTAAAGTATTATTCGGTGATGACGCAGTTATGACAAATAAAAAAGATTTGTCTCAACCGGGTCAATTTGCAACAAGTGAAAGAGTTGAAGTTATAGGCCCTAAAGGCTCTTTAGTTATGACAATTCTAGGCCCTGTTCGCCCTAGCACACAAGTAGAGGTTAGCTTAACAGATGCTAGAAAAATCGGCATTTCTGCTCCTATTCGTGAGTCTGGCGACACTAAAAATTCAGGCGCATGTAAGTTGAAAGGTCCTAAAGGAGAAGTTGATCTAACAGAGGGCGTTATCGTTGCTAAAAGACATATTCATTTTAATGAAGAAGAAGCAGCAGAAGCTGGCGTTACTGACAAACAAATCGTTAGCGTAAAACTAAATTCAGACGAGCGTTCATTAATTTTGGGTGACGTTGTTGTTAGAGTTAACAAAGCTTACGCAGCAGCAATGCATATCGATACTGACGAAGCAAATGCGGCAGCACTAGCAGGAACAGTAGACGGCGAGATTATTGCTTAATTTTAGATACTAAAAGCTACCGTGAGGTAGCTTTTTTGTTTATACTATTATATAGGTGAAAAACTATAGGTGAAAAACGGAAGAAATAAAAATAGTATAAGAATAAATAAAAAAATTATATTAGCTCTTTAGTTTTAAAAAAACAATAGAATAAATTATGTAGACGCACAAAATGTGGATAGGGTTTCCCGATAAACTAACTGACGCGTGGTTGGTTTTTCCCTATATAACACCGCAATGACTGCGAAAGCGATGAACCACGAAGGGGAGTCGTAGAAAAAAATTAAAAAAACAAACAAAAGCCTATGGTCTACAAAGGATTGTAGACGGGCAAAATCAAGGAGGATTTTATTATGGGTATGGTTATAAGAACCAACACAATGGCAATGAATGCTAACAGATCATTAGGCATTAACAATTCAGCAGTAGGTAAATCACTAGAGAAATTATCAAGTGGTTTTAGAATTAACAGAGCAGCTGACGACGCATCTGGTCTTGCAATTTCTGAGAAAATGAAATCTCAAATCGCAGGTTTAGAGCAAGCTTCTACAAATGCTCAAGACGGTATCAGCTTAATCCAAACAGCTGAGGGCGCTACTCAAGAAATTCACAACATGCTTAACCGTATGAAAGAATTAGCAATTAAATCAGCTAACGGAACAATTCAAGACGAAGTTGACCGTGAAGCTATCCAATCAGAAGTTGATGCTCTAAACGAAGAGATTACTCGTATCTCTAAATCAACAACATTTAATGGTATCCAACTACTAGACGGTTCATTAGGTGGCGGTGTTGTTTCAGCTGACGGCGCATCTTTCACAGGTTCTGAGGTTGCTAAATATCAAGCAGCTAAAGATACAGTAACTTGGGGTAGCTTTACAGCTGCTAGTGCAGATGTAATTGACACATTTGTTATTGATGGTCAAACATTAACAATTGACTGGTCTAAAGGCGAAGCAGCAGAAATTTTTGCTCAATTCGATGCACTAAGTGCAGCTCCTGGTTCTGCTGAAGCAGCAAAATCATTAGTAGCTGACTTTGAGACATTCTTAAACAACGAGATGGCTGCTCAAGGTCTAAAAGGTTCAGTTTCATTAAATGCAACAGGCACTACTTCTTTTGATATAGTTAGCGATTTAAAAGACGCTGCATCTGAGATTACTTTTGCTGGTTCTAATACAACAGCAGCTAACTCATTGGGTGCTATCATGTTTGGTACAACTACTGCTGGTACTTCTGTTGTTAACGAAGCAACTATGACATACAATGGTGATACAGTAGCTACTGGAGACGACTTCCAAATGGAATTAAACGGAATTACATTAAATGTTACTGGTGTTGAAGCTACTAAAGGTACTTCAACTATGGATGCTGTAGCTGCATCACTTGAAACAGCTCTAGCTACTACTATAGCTGCATATAACACTGAACTAGGCTTATCAGCTGGTACCCTAGACACAAATAGTGGCTTAACTGGTCTAACAGCTTCTGACTTTACAGTAGAAAATGTTGATGGTTCTTTAGTTGTTAGCTATAATGGCGACCAAGATGTAGAGTTTAGCTTTAACGATATTGGTGATTTAACACATGCTAACTCACTAGGTCTAGCTGGTGGTAGCAGTACTTCTGGTGGTAACCAAGGTCTAACACTACAAATCGGTGATACATCTGATAACTTCAACCAAATGACAGTTTCAGTAGACGATTTAAGTGCTCTAAGCATTGGTACAAAAAATGTTGACGTAAGTTCACTATCTGGTGCTCAAGGTTCAGTTCAAGATATCGAAGATGCTATCAACATGGTATCAACAAACAGAGCTAACCTAGGTGCTCTACAAAACAGACTAGAGTACACAATCAACAACTTAGACACAACAGCAGAGAACATGACAGCTGCTAATAGCCGTATCAGAGATACAGACATGGCTAAAGAGATGATGAATTACACACAAATGAACATCTTAACACAAGCTGCTCAATCAATGCTTGCTCAAGCAAATCAACAACCACAATCAATCCTACAATTATTACAATAATTTTTGTATACAATTGTATCATATTGGTGATAACAGAACGGGTGGATTTATTCCACCCGTTTTTTGTGCTGTTATTGTAAATGACACTAACAGAATAGGAACACATTTTTTTGTGTTCCTATTCCATATCACTTCAAAAATATTAATGGACGTTGCTATCGACATTAATCAAACTACAAAGGTCACCTATCTCCTTATCAGTAGG
>CAYJKT010000008.1:46638-97612 GCA_964370775.1 uncultured Eubacteriales bacterium
TTAATATATTCTTCTAAAAACATTTTTGCATTTGTGGTATCGCCATTTTTTATGTAATTTTTGACTTGCTCTTTAATTTGTTTTGCTAAAGCCAAAAACTCTTCTCTGTCATCTTGTGCATTATCATTAGCTAAAGTTATATTGTTACATAACACTTCTACACATTTATACATTCTGGAATCATAAGATAACCCCTTTTTTAAGAATTTAATATATTCAACTTGGTTGCTATCTATACGAATATTTGCCTCACTAAAACATAATACAGATTTATATATATCTGACAAGAAATTCAAACTACTCATTATAGTTGTCATATCATATTGGCTTGCTAATATTTTCATACTAGCATTAACATAAGTTTCAAAAACACTTATAATATCACTATCTGTTATATTGATACTTTGATGTACATTTGTTATATTAATTAAATACATATATGTTAGATTTTTAATAAAGAAATAGTGTTTTTCATCTGTGATACTATCTAAATCTATATTATCAATATATTGCTTTACAAGATATGGAAAAGTAGCATATTTTTTGTATACTCTGGTAATGTATTTTTCCATTAATACATGATTACACTTAATTAATATATCAAAATCATCATGTTGTCTTAACAGCATAAAGTAAACAAAGTCATGAAAATCGCTAGAAGTATACACTAATTCATCGCTTTCAACACTTTCAATAATACTATCATCTAACTTATCTAGCCTAAAATTACTTGCCCTTAAAGCGTTTAGTACAATATATCCATCATTGATGTTTTTACAAAATATAGATTGCAAATCTTTATTTGATTCAGTAAAAATTGTTGGATTTAAGTAAGATTCAAGAGTATAAATAATATCTACTCTTTGTTTTTTTTCGGTTGCTAAAGTATCATATACTTCTCTAATCTCCTCATATTTTTTTAAGGAAAATAAGCTCATTATATAAGTAGTTAGGAAAATTAAATCTCCATCTTTTCTATATGTTAAAGGATTGCATTTTAAAATGCTTTTATAAGCATTTTCATTATCATTTACTGAGATATAGCATAATGTTATTTCTGTAAAACTGAATAAATATGTATATTCTTTATTCACATTAGTATAACTTGATAGATGAAACGTTGAGTCTATGTTTTCTTGTAGGTAACAATATAGTTCTTGATATCGTGTAAAATACCTAATCGCTAGTTCAAACTCTCCACGTATTTGTTTTGAAGTTGCAAGAAAATATAGTATCTCTAAGTTAGGTACTATTTTTTCTGTATTAGTATTAATATAATCCTCTACAAGTAAATCTAGTTTTTTATGTAAACTCTTGCCCAAATATTCCTTTGCAAGCAAGGATAAAATTTGAAAATGCAATTTTTTTGGTGGGTTATGCATATCTTCCACATAGCTTAAACATTCTTCAAATACACTTATTCGGTCACTAGCATCACTTTTTCCTGTTCCAAGGTGCATATAAGCACGAACGTCAAGAGGGTCTTTTGCGATTTCTATATATAAACCCTCTTCATTTCGTTTTATTTTTAATAATTTGTTAGGACCAATATAGCCAGTATGATGTATTATTGTTGAGGTCTTATAAAAATAAGTTGTTTGCGTAGGGAGATATTCATGGATAATATCTTTAAAATATGATTTATTGAAAGAGAAATTATAGAAACGATGTAATTTAATATCTGAAAATGCAGAAAATGAATGATTGTCATAATCTCTTCTAACTATAACGACATACTCATTTTTATTATGCTCAGGACTCTTAAAAAACTCAATCAAATCATCGCAGTTTGAGTCCAAAAACTCATCAGCATCAAAATACGCAAACCATCTACCCTCAGCGACTTCAACACCTGTGTTTCTAGCAGCTGAAAAGTCATTACACCACTCAAACTCTAAATACACATCAGCATATTGTTTTGCAATCTCTTTTGTTCCGTCTGTCGAACCTGTGTCTGTAATAATTAACTGGCAAGGTATAGCATCTCTTAATTTTTGCAAAGATTGTATACACCTTAATAAATCTTTTGCTTCGTTTTTAACAATTATACCTATAGATAGTTCATATTTGAAGCTTGTGTCATTTAAAGAAATTGTACGCTTTATCTCTTGTTTGTTACCAGAAACTCTACTTTTCATATCAAAAACCTCTTATGTAAAAATATATAAATTTATCAATTAAATATAGAATAATAATACCATATTTTCAACAAAAAAACAATTAAATAGATAAAATTTTACATTTGTTTTTACATGAATAGTTTACTTGTTATCCATATCGTTGTATAATTATATTAAGAAATCAAATTCGATAGGAGATTAAAATGAAACAAGAAAATTTAACAGGTTATTTATCCGACCTTGATATGTATAATACTTTTTTAGACTCTTTAATATTAATAAAACACGATAATGTTGAATTGTTGCAGACTAGCTCGGAAATGGTTCAATTTCTGACTAAAAAATATGAATCTAAAGAATTAACAGATAGTGCTAATGATTATATTAGTTCTATTAAAACAAAAAGTGATAAGCTAAGACAATGTGCGTTAATATGGTTAGATAATATAAATTTCTGCACAGTTCAAAGCTTAATAGAGATACAATCTAAAGATGAAATACCTACGGATATAGTAGAACTATATTTTAAATATTTCACAAGAACTCCTGTGGTAAGTGCAAGATTAGGAACTGTACTGTTAAATTTTGTTCAAAAATATAATTATATATTGCCAGAGAAAGCATTTGAGCTTTGTATGCATATTATCAAATTGCAACCTAGTTTGATTAGAAATGATAAAAATTTATATACATACTCTGCTGATTATAAACAGGTAGAATTTACATCTTGCCCAGTTTGTAGAGGTACTGGAGTTCCACACTTTAATGCGTATGCATTTAAAATGGGTAACTATAAAGAACCTCATTTACCTTTTAAATTATGGATGAAATGCGACGATTGCAACAATTTATATACAAGATATTTTGCCAAAAGCTTTATTGACCAAACATTAACAAAGAAATTAGTTAAAGGTGAATATAATCCAGATTTTAGTGTGGGAATGTCTTCTCAAACGTTTTCTCAGTGGGGAAAGATTATAAATAGAATTAACGAACACACTAAACTTGAAAATGTACTTGAAGTCGGAATAGGGGAGGGTGCATTTATTGCGACTGCGTTAGAAATGCTTATACCTATAGACGCAGTTGAAATCGATGAACAATCAGCGACAAAGATTGCCAATTTGCTAAATGTTGATATTCATTGCATGGACTTTTTAAATTACGAAACAGACAAAAAATATAGCGCATTGTTTATGGGTGATGTTATTGAGCATATAGTAGACCCAAAACGAGCATTAACAAAAGCGTATAACTTGTTGAAAGACGATGGAGTGTTGTGGATATCTACGCCAAACTTAAATAGTGCTTTCTCACGCTTTTATAAATATTTAGACCCTATGTGGTGTGAGTCTACTCATATATCATATTTTTCTTATGAAACTTTCTCTAAAATGATTAACGAGTGTGGTTTTAAGGTTTTAGAATATACGGTGTCTGCTAGATACAATGGCTCTATGGAGCTTATTTTAAGCAAAATTTAATATGATAGGAAAAGAGATGCGTAAATATACACATCTCTTTTTGTTTAAATTTATTTAGTTAGAAAAAGCACTATTATAAATAATCTTAACTTCTTCATCTGTAAAATGTACAGGGTGCTTCATAAAATAGCCTTGCGCACTTTCTATACAATCTGCAATCAATGTAGCAAGGTCGGTTTTTTCTATACCCTCATTTTCCAAGTTAGTTTCTATATCCAAGTTTTTTATCAGCCTTTTTAAAAGTGGAACAAAGTCTTTTTCTGTTTTTCCTCTCATTATAACTGCCACTTTAGCAAATTTTTCTGTATCACCCTCTATACTTTTTTCGTATATAAACGGAGCAAGAGCGGCAAGACCTCTGCCATGTGTTATGTCTTTCAACCCACTTGCTGGGTGTTCCATTCCATGCGCAGCCGTAACACCTGACACACCTATGTTAATACCACCTAAAGTACTGCCTAAAGTCACAGCACTCCATGCTTCAATATCGCTATAGTCTCTGTACGCTTTAACCATGTTGTCGCACAGCAATTTTAGCCCGTGCAAGCAAGCTTCTTCGGCATTTTTATCTGCTACTTTTGATATATACGCCTCTAAGTTATGACAAAACGCATCAAACATCACAGACCCAGCAACTGATTTAGGCATTGTGAGCATTAAACTAGGGTCAACAATGCTAAGTGCCGGCAAACACGCGTCTTTTCTTAAAGCTTTTTTGTCGAAAGTCTCCGTGTTGTTTATCACAGCAAAGCAGTTACCCTCGCTACCTGTGCCACAAGTAGTTGGAATAGTTACAAGAGGCAATGCACTCTCTCCACTCTTTTTTTGTTCTATATAATCATAGATTTCGCCTTGATTAAGCACAGAAAATGCAATAGCTTTAGCACAATCTAAAGAACTTCCACCACCGACAGCCACAACAAAATCGCACGAATTTAACTTTGCTACATCTGCACCCTCTGCAACAATCTTGTTAGTTGGGTTAGCCATAACTTTGTCAAACACAACGTGCTCCACTCCGGTTTCGCCAAGCAAAGTACACACTTTTTGAAGCAATCCACTCTTTTTAGTGCTGTTTCCACCAGTTACAACCATTGCTTTCTTGCCATACTTTTTGCTCAAAACACCCACTTCATTAACTTTGCCGACTCCAAAAACAATAAATTCTGGTAAAGTCACGTTCATCACATATTCTCCTTTACTGCTTCTTCAAGTATCTTAAATGCTTTGTCGCAGTGTTTTTGTTTTAGAATTAACGGTGGCACCATTCTGATAATTCTGTTGCCAATCGATGTTACAAGCAAGCCTTTATCTATGCATGAATGTTTAACTTTTATGGTGTCTATAGTGTCGTCAAACTCCACGCCAACAAGCAAGCCTTTGTGACGAACCTCTTTTACACAAGGTAACAGTTTTAAAATCTCTGCAAAATAATCGCCCATAACTCTTGCATTGTCTGATAAATTGTTGTCTACAAGCTCGTTAACAGCAGCAAGAGAAGCCGCACAGCTAACTGGGTGACCTCCGTAAGTTGTGCCGTGAGCGCCCAAAGTAAAGGCTTTCGCTACTTCTTCTGTCGCACAAATGCCACCAATTGGCATTCCACCACCCATACCTTTAGCCATAGCCACAATGTCAGGCTTAATGCCGTAATCCATGTAACACATTATAGAACCTGTTCTTCCAAAACCTGTTTGCACCTCATCAAGCAAAAGCAAAAGTCCTTTTTCGTCACATAATTTTCTTAACCCACACAAGAACTCTTTTGTCGCTGGAATAACTCCACCCTCACCTTGCACTGGTTCTACCATAATTGCGATAGTATTTTCTGTTATAGCGTCTTCAAAAGATTTCAAGTTGTTGTACTCTGCATAAGTAAAACCTGGTACCAATCCTCCATAGTTAATGTGGTTTGGGGTATTCGGTTGACCAGTAGCACTCATAGAACCAAAAGTTCTGCCGTGAAAAGACTTTTTAGCAGAGATAATCTCAAACTTGTTTTCACCGTATTTCTCTATACCGTATTTTCTAGCAAGCTTAATCATAGCTTCTGTTGACTCAGCCCCAGTGTTTTGAAAATATATTTTATCCATACCAATAGTTGTGCAAATTTTCTCTGCCAATAATGCTTGTGGAATATTATAAGGATAATTAAAAACTTGCATTAAATCGCCTACTTGGTCTTTAACTGCTTCTACAACTTTTTCGTTGCAGTTGCCAACTGAGTTCACAGCAATTCCAGCGTAAAAATCTAGGTATTCTCTGCCGTTTTCATCATATAAATACATGCCTTTACCTGTTTGAGCAACAAGGTCAAAACGCTCCATAGTATTAATCATAAATTTATGTGTAAGCTCTCTAATATCAGCACCACTCAATTTAGTGTCAGTAATTTTCATCTGTCATACCCCTATTCTTTTTATTTTTAAATAAGATAATATAAGCTCTACAGCTTCATCTATTCCAACTTTTTCGCTGTTAATTGTCAAATCGTAGTTAATCGGATTAGTCCAATAGTTCCCACCTGTGTAATATTTATAATAATCTGCTCTAAATTTGTCAGTTTTACTTATGGTAGTCTCTGCTACTTCTCTGTTTACTTTCATGTTCTCCATAGTTCTTTTTAAGCAAAAATCTCTTGGAGCTTCAACGTAAACGCTCACAACATTTTCACGTCCTCGCAAAATCCAGTCTGCACATTTACCAACAATAACACAGCTTTGAGTATCTGCAAGATTTTCTATAATGTTTTTTTGGTGCTTAAACAGCTCGTCATCTCCTACAAATTTTTCGTTCCTTGTAATGTAGTGTCTTGACCGTGGAATTCCTTTTAAAAAGCTGTAAAAACCACCTTTTTCTTTGATTTTTTCGTTAACTTCAAGATACAACGACTCATCTAACTGGCTCATCTGCGAAGCCAGTGTCAAAATTCTATTTTCATAACACGAAACTCCCAAGGCTTTTGCAAGTTTAGAGGCAATCTCCTTGCCACCACTTCCAAAACCTCTCGCAAAGGTTATAACAAAATTATTCTTCATTATTACCTCCACTTACGCTATAGCAGTTTGACCGATAAATCTGCTTAAAAACTCTTTTGTTCTCGCATGTTTTGGAGTAACAAAAAGAACCTCTGGCACATTATCCTCAACCACATAACCTTTATCCATAAAAATAGTTCTGCTAGAAACATCTTTAGCAAATGCCATCTCATGTGTAACAATAATCATTGTAAGTCCACTAGACGCTAATTCTTTCATAACACTCAATACTTCGCCAACCATCTCTGGGTCAAGTGCTGATGTTGGCTCGTCAAACAGCAGTATCTCTGGGTTCATGCAAAGTGCCCTTGCGATAGCAACCCTTTGTTTTTGCCCACCAGAAAGCTGTGCAGGTTTTGCGTTGATATACGGTGCCATACCAACCTTTTTTAGGTTGGCAATAGCACGTTCGTGAGCCTCTTGCTTAGATAATTTTAGCACTTTTCTTGTGCAAACAGTGCAGTTTTTTAGCACTGTCATGTTAGCGAATAAGTTGAACGATTGAAACACCATGCCAACTTTTGACCTAAACTCATTTAATGATTTTTGCGTTTTGCTAACTGGTTTTCCGTGATAAAATATATCGCCTGATGTTGGAGTCTCTAGGTTGTTGATACATCTTAACAAAGTAGATTTACCAGAACCCGATGACCCTACTATGCATATTACCTCACCCTTACCAACGCTAAAATCTATCTTACGCAGAACTTGGTGGTCTCCAAAAGACTTAGTAAGCTCGCTTATCTCTAAAATATTTTCTTTCATAACACTGCCTCCTTACGCTGCTTCTGCCATGTATTCCACAGCTAGCGAATACGCTTTTTGTTCAGATGTTTTCTTCTCTATCACTTGAATAATTTTATCAAATATGAACGATAAAATTAAATATATAACAGCTATAACCAAATAAGCTTCGAAATATTTATAATATGTACCAGCTGATGTTTTAGCCATTAAGAATAATTCTGATATACCAATTACGTTTAGAACTGATGTCATTTTTAAGTTAGTTAAAAATATGTTGCACATCTCTGGAATGATGTTGTTAAACGCTTGTGGTAAAATCACGTTTATCATTGTTGCAAATGGTGACATCCCCATAGCTATCGCACCTTCTCTTTGACCTACATCAATGGCTTTAATGCCACCTCTTACGGTCTCTGCCATGTACGAACCTGTGTTTAAAACTATAACTAAAATACCGGCCGTAATCGCCGCTATTTCAATGCCAGATTGACGTATTCCGTAATAAATAATCATTGCTTGAACTATCATAGGAGTGCCTCTGAAAACTTTTACATAACATGTAACCACAATTTTTAACACTCTTAATAATATTCGTTTTATAATAAAATCTTCTTTATTTATAGATAAATCTCCGATAATACCTGCTAAAAATCCCATTACATAGCCAAGAACTGTTCCTCCGATAGATAGGTATAAGGTTGTTATCATTCCGTCTACAAATAAGTCTTTGTACTCTATTGCTAAAAACAGCATCCATTCTAAAACACTGCTTGAACCATCTACTTCAAATGGCATAGTAAGCACCTCTTTCTATATTTTACGCTGCTGGTTGCAGTGTAATTGCTTCTTCCATCATTTCGTTCATTGTGTCTTTATCGTTCCATTCTAGGCTGTCTAATGCACCTTGAATTTTATCTCTAAGCTCTACGTCGTCAAGTCTTGTAGCTATACCAACATTCGCACTGTCACTGATGATTGTATCGTCTTCGTCTAGCTCTAAAATCACTAAGTCGTCATTTGTTAACAAAGCTGATTGTGAAGTAGGTAGGTCGATAACTGTGAAGTCTGCACCACCGTTAGACAAAGCCATGAAGCACTCTGCTGTTGTTGAGTAGTTTGCACCAACTACAGCTCCTGGAATTTGGTCGATTAGAGAAACCCAAGCTGTACCGATTTGAGTTGTTGATGTAACGTCTAATCCCTCAAATTGGCTAATGCCAGTAACTCCGTCAAGCACTCCACCTTTTTTTACTGTAATCGCAACTTCTCTGTAGTAATAAGGTGTTGTGAAGTTGTATATCTCTGAACGTTCCTCTGTGATACCCATGCCAGCTATAATGCAATCATAATCGTTTGCATCAAGTCCTAAACCAATTGCGTCCCACTCAACTCTGTATATCTCTATATCCATGTCAAGTTCTTCTGCTATCATTTTAGCCATCATAACATCGTAACCATACGCATAGTAGTTTGTGCCCTCTATCGGAACTGCTGTGTCACCACTAGACACCTCTGCTTCTTCTTGTGTCCAGTTGAATGGAGCATACGCACATTCCATGCCAACTCTTAACACTTCTCTTTCGTTCTCTTGTTCTGCACCAGATACATCACCTGTTGCATCTGCTTGTGAACAAGCTGCAAATAAACCCATGCTTAAACTAACACTCAACAATAAAGCCAAAATTCTCTTTTTCATAATTTTTCTCCTTTAAATCTTACAGTATTTGTATCTACACTAAACGGGTTAATTACTCCCAAAAATAAAAATAGGCGCTCGCTTAGTTAAAGCGAACGCCATTGTCCATGTACAGTTTTTTTATTTGCCCTCATTATATTCTCCAAAAAGAAATATGTCAAGCACTTTCATAAAATGTTCATGTTTATTGTTTGTTTTGTAAATTTGCATAAAGCATGTTTAAAATAACTGTTTAATTCAAATAAGTGAATTCGTAAGATAAATTATTATTCTACAATCAACTTAAACCTACTCCTAACACTAAAGAAAAGAATAATATAACTATTAACACCAGTGGACAAATGTACATAATTGATATCGACCATGCTTTTTTTAGTGCAAAATTGTACTTTCCACCTTGCTCTATTTCTTCTATCGCATTCTTTGGTTTCCAGATATATCCCACAAAAATACAGGTTAGTAACGCACCTAAAGGTAGCGCTAAGTTATCTGTGAAGAACTCCATTAAATTGCCAAGAGATATACTGCCAGCCTCTGTAAACCACGGTATATTTAATGCAACTGCCCCTTGAGATAAAGAGTATCCGACACCCACGATAAACGCCATTCCAGCTATGATGATTGTAGCTTTTTTTCTTGATATTTTAAACTCCTCTGATGTATAAGCTACTGTGCCCTCTATAATTGAAATCGCACTTGTAAATGCTGCAAAGAAAAGTAGCACAAAGAAAAGTAATCCAAACACAAAGCCGAAAGGCATCTCTTGAAAAACTGCTGGTAAAGCGATAAACGCAAAGCCTGCGCCCATACCCATGTCGGTTCCAGTTGCTGCCACAGCAGGAATTATTGCAAACGCTGCAAGCAGTGCAATCAATGTGTCAATAATACAAATTGATGTTGTGCTTTTTACTAAGTTCTCGTCTTTTTTCAAGTATGAACCATAAGTTATCATTATGCTCATACCTAAAGATAGTGAGAAAAACGCTTGACCCATAGCAACTGCTATCGAATTAGGTGTTAAGGTTGTGAAATCAACATTTAACATAAAGTTAATTCCATCGCTTGCATCTTGCAATGTTATAGAGCGAATTGTGATGATTATTAGAATGACTAACAGCAAAGGCATCATAAACTTAGTTACTTTTTCAATACCTTTTGATACTCCTCTAACAATAACCAATACACACATTATCAAAAAGATAAATTGCCATACTATTGGTTCAACACCAGAGGTTATAAGTCCTATAAAATATGACTCGTATCCACTCTCAAATGCTGCACCAGATATGTATTCGATAATATATCTAAGCACCCAACCTCCTACAACACAGTAGTATGAAGCAATGATAAACGCCGTGAAAACACCGAGTTTTCCTATAAAAGTAAAGCGTTTGTCAATCTTTCTAAACGCTCCTACTATGTTTGTGTGCGAGTTTCGTCCGAGCGTAAGCTCCATTAACATAACCGAAAAACCTACCACCGCAACAATTATCAAGTATACAATGATAAATGCGCCTCCACCATTATCAGCCACCTTGCCAGGGAATTTCCAGATGTTACCAAGCCCTACAGCAGAGCCGGCAGCAGCAAGAATAAAACCTAAGTTGCTGGCCCATTGGTCTCTTTTTTCCATAATATATCCTCCTATTATCAATTTAGTAAAAAATATAACTTATAATAAGTATATCATAAAATATATTTTGATAACAGGAAAATTATTAATAATATTTAATATATTTTTTCAACCATATACGTTATTTTGAACAAATATAGATAAATTTGTTGGATTATCATCTGTAATTACTCAAATATTTCTTTTGCATATTCAACTGTTCCATTGATTTTAGAACAATTATCCGTAAAATACAGTATCATATAGTTTTCACTTGGCACATCAAATGGTGGAAAAACTCCATAATCTTTTGCTATTTTATATCCTACTTTAGGATAATATTTCTCACTGCCCAAAACAACAGAAAATTCATAACCCATTTTTCTAGCTATTTCGTGTGCTTTATTCATAAGCTTTGTTCCTATTCCTTTGTTTTGTGAGGTAGGTACTACAGATAATGGTGCTAATGCAACGCCGAGACTTTCGCCGATTTTAGCCTCTGTAAACATTATGTGACCAATAATTTTTCCGTCTTCTTCAGCAACTAGTGCAAGTTTTTTAACAAAGCCATCGCTTTTTCTAAGCTGTGATACCAAATTATATTCATTTCCGTCTGTGTGTTCTGCACTTAAGAATGCAGACTTGACTGCTTCTCTAATATTGTTAAAATCTTTTTCTTCTTCTTCTCTAATTAACATACTGTTTTCCTTTTTCTTATTTGTGTTAGTTTATACAAAAAAACTGAGCCTAAGCTCAGTTTTAATTTTATTGCACTGCTGCCACTGGTGTCGCTGCTTTATCATTCTTATTAATAAAGTGCTGTATAATTCTTGTTGTTTTAGCTTTTCTAAAACTACCGATTAATTCTGTTGTTGCACAATATTTGTCTGCAAATGTAACAACAAAAGATTCTTTGTACTTAGGTAGTTTATATGTAGCTGGCCACATGTGTTTTTGAATAATATCTTGCTCCATTTTCGATAAATCAAAATATTTATTTGCTTCTTCCAAGCAATAATCACAATGTTTAAAATACAACTTAATTGGGTGAACGTTTCGTTTTTCTGTTCTGAAATCATGCAATAAAGCGCCTCTTGCAGCTTCTTTCGCATTAAGGTTTAACTTTTTGCATATCACATAAGTAACATAAGCAGAGTGCAATAGATGGTCTAACAATGAAGTAGCATCCGTGTGTTGTTTCATGTTATCCATACCTTGAACTAAAGAGCTCTCTAATAGATCCGCAACATCTCTTCTAAATTCGTTATAATATTTCATTAATACCCCTTGTCTCATAGCACTTACTTGTTTGGTTTATTTTGCTTACATGCTCTATTGTACAGAAAAATATATGAAAAATCAAGTGGTATTATGAATTTGTCATATATTTACAGAACACTATTTGAATAACCTATGAATAACTAGTAATATTGTTCATAAAATGGCTATATTTTCAACCATTATCACTTTTTTAACCTTTTATTTTTTTCATATAAGAACAATAAAAATGCATAGAAGAAAATTTATCTCTTCTATGCACATATTTTAGTTTAATTTTAGGTTAAACTTTTGTTAAAATTACGCTCTATTTGTGACTTTAGTTCAATTATAGAGATATTTTTAAACCAAGTTCTTCTAATTGTGAATTATCTACCACATTTGGTGCCATTGTCATAAGCTCTGACGCATTTTGCATTTTAGGGAACGCAACAACGTCTTTGATATTTTCTGTGTCTAACATCAACATCATAAGTCTGTCTAGACCGATTCCCAAACCACCGTGTTGTGGTGCGCCATATTTAAACGCTTCTAACAAGAAACCAAATTTTTGCTCTGCTTCTTCTTTTGTTAAACCTAATAAGTCGAACATTCTGCTTTGTAGCTCTGGGTTTGTAATTCTAATTGAACCACTGCATAGCTCTACTCCGTTACAAACAAGGTCATAAGCTTTTGCACGCACTTTAGATTTATCAGTCTCTAAATACTCAATACATTCGTCCATAGGCGAAGTAAAAGCGTGGTGCATAGCAATCCAAGTGTCGTTCTCTTTATCATATTCAAAGAATGGGAACTCAACAACCCATAAGAAGTTAAATCCTTTTGGAATAATATCTAGCTTTTTAGCAACTGTAGTTCTAAGCATACCTAGTTGAGAAAGCACTGTAGATGTATTTGTGTCAGCAATAATCAAAACAACGTCGCCAGTCTCTGCTCCTGTTGTCTCATATATACCTTTCATCTCATCTTCGCTCATAAATTTAGCAAAAGAAGACGGTGCACCGTCAGCTGTTAATCTTACCCAAGCAAGACCTTTACCACCGATACCTTTGATATAATCGCCTAGTTTGTCAACCTCTTTACGAGTTAATTTATCCACACAGTTTTTAGCAACAATAGCTCTAACACTACCACCACCACTGATTGCATTTTTAAACACTACAAACTCTGTGTCTTTAACAACATCAGATATATCACAAATATGCATGTCATATCTTGTGTCTGGTTTGTAACTTCCGTATTTTTCCATAGCTTCTTTATAAGTAATACGAGGAAGTGGCATTTGAATATCTTCATTAAGAACTTGTTTAAAGAGGCTGTTAATATAGCCCTCGCCAACTGCTAAAACGTCTTCAACATCAACAAAGGACATCTCCATATCCATTTGAGTAAACTCAGGTTGACGGTCAGCTCTTAAATCTTCATCTCTAAAGCAACGTGCAATTTGAATGTATTTGTCAAACCCTGCAACCATAGAAAGCTGTTTATATAGCTGAGGGCTTTGAGGTAGGGCGTAGAAGTTACCTTTGTGAATTCTGCTAGGTACAAGGTAGTCTCTGGCACCCTCTGGTGTAGAACGCATTAAAATAGGTGTTTCTATCTCAATAAATCCGTTATCATAAAAATAATCTCTTGTTACTTTGTTAATCTCTTGTCTTTTCATAATAAAGTTCTGAGCATCAGGACGTCTTAAATCTAAGTATCTGTACTTCATTCTGATGTCTTCGCCTGCTTTAGAAGCTGGTAAAATCTCAAAAGGAGGTGTCTCAGAAGCTGCAAGAATTCTAAACTCTTTTACTTCAATCTCTATTTCACCTGTTGGAATATCTTTATTTTTTGAACTTCTTTCACGAACTTCACCAACAGCTGCCACAACAAACTCACTTCTAACACTGAAAGCTTTATCAAAAATCTCTCTATCTGTATTGTCGTCAAACGCTAATTGAACAATTCCACTTCTGTCTCTTAAATCTATAAAGATTAACTGACCTAAGTCACGTCTTCTTTGAACCCAACCAAAAACAGTATGAGTTTGTCCTACATTTTCACTTCTTAAATCGCCACAATACACAGACCTTTTTAGTCCGTTTAAATTTTCGATTTGCATTTTAATGTCTCCTTTATTCTTATATTACATAAAATTCATCATTCCCATGTCGAAATTTGCTGTTACTTTAGCAATGTATTCGTCTAGGAAAGATTGTGTTAAACTAATTTCTATCTTTTCACCTGATGACATGTTCTTAATCTCTGCCACCATAGTTTCAAGCTCGTTGTCACCAATAACTACTGTGTTTTCTGCACCAATTTTAGAAGCATATTTTAACTGAGCTTTTAATCCTCTGCCACAAATATCATAGTCAGCAGTAATTCCACAGCTAATCAATAATTCAGCAAGTTCAATAGCTTTTTGTAAAGCTTTTTCACCCATAGCAGCGAAGAAAACTTCACATTTTGGTTTAGATGGGAACTCTATATTTTGTGACTCCATTAACAAGATAAGTCTTTCAATACCCATTCCAAAACCTAGTGCTGGTGTAGGTTTACCACCTAACTCCTCAACCAAACCGTCGTATCTGCCACCACCCAAAACAGTGGATTTCGCACCGATATTTTCAGCGATAAACTCGAAAACTGTCTTGCTATAATAATCTAAACCTCTAACAATTTTGTGGTTAACAGAGTACTCAACACCCATTATATCAAGGTACGATTTAACTGAATTAAAATGAGGTTCGCACTCCTCACAAAGGTAATTTAGAATTATAGGTGCATTTTCAGATAAGTTTTCACATGTTTCGTTCTTGCAATCCAAAATTCTCATAGGATTTCTGTCAAGTCTTGATAAACATGTCTCACAAAGATTATCTTTGCCACTCTCTAGATATTTTTTCAGTGCTTCGTGATATTTTTTTCTGCAAACTGGGCAACCGATAGAGTTAATTTCTAACTTGATGTTGTTAATCCCAAGTCTTTCTAATATACCATTTGCAAACATAATTAATTGAGCATCAGCAATCGGCTCTTTTGTGCCGAAAATCTCTGTACCAAACTGATTAAACTCACGAAGTCTACCAGCTTGTGGTCTTTCATATCTGTAACAAGACGTAAAGTAATAGTACTTTTGAGGGTAGCCGTCGTTATAAATGCCACTCTCAAGCATAGCTCTAACTGTGCTCGCTGTGCCCTCAGGTTTCAAAGTAATGCTTCTTCCACCTTTATCCTCAAATGTATACATTTGTTTTTCAACTATATCTGTTGTATCTCCAACGCCACGCAAAAATAGCTCTGTGTGTTCAAAAACAGGAGTTCTAATTTCGCTAATTCCGTATAAATCAGCTTGACTTCTTATAACTTCTTCAATTTGTTGCCACTTTACAGCCTCGTTAGGCAGTATGTCCTGAGTACCTTTAGGTCTCTTTGTGGTTAATGCCATTTTTTCTCCTCATTCTTTCATAAATAGAAAAATACGTCCGAACATTAACGGACGTTTATTCCATGCTCAAATAGGCGACTGTTAGGTCGCCTATATCATTTTATCAAATTTTGATTATCTTTACAAGAGTTTTAATAAATATAATTAAAAAAAGTGATTATTTTTTAACAATATTTCTCCAGTCTAAATCTCCTCTTTCAAGACCATGAATAAGCACTTCAGCAGTAGCTAAGTTTGTAGCTAGTGGAATGTGGTGCATATCGCATAATCTGATAAGAGTATAGTCGTCACTATCTTGATAATCTGCATTCATAGGATCTCTAAACATAATAAGTAAATCTATTTCATTAAATCCTATTCTTGATGAAATTTGTTGCGCTCCGCCTTGCTTTCCGCTTAAAAATCTTTGAACACTTAATCCTGTAGCTTCTGAAACCAGCTTACCTGTAGTTGCAGTTGCACACAAGTGATGTCTACTTAATATTCCACAATAAGCTATGCAGAATTGAACCATAAGTTCTTTTTTTGTGTCGTGTGCCATAATAGCAATGTTCATAAAAACCTCATCCTTCTCGTATTTTCTATATTATATACGGCATATCATATACTAATAATACCTATAACTAATCTTACTAATTTTGGTAAAATAAATTTAGAAACATTTATTTAGTTGAATATTAAACGTATTACTTGAGTGCAACCAAAAATAATAACTAAAATTTCTCGTTATTTTTAACTATATTCCTAGTTTTTACGTAAAAATTCAACCAAAAACACTTCTGCTTTTATCTTACTTACTATTCTAACACAATATTTCTTAATAGTCAAAAAGAATTTTTGAATTTATAACAATATTATTAAAAGTGACTATAAATGTTAATCTTTATTTGTAAGTATTGGATGTTTTAATACTATTCATCATCATCTGCAGCTGCAGCTGCTGCCGCTGCTTGCTCACTAGCTCTTGCTCCTTGCAATTCTTCCAGTGTTTTTTCGTAGAAATAGTAGTCGAAAACGTCTTCTGCTACGTTTCTTGCTAAGAAACCATTGTCGGCATACTCCAAAACAACAGCAATTGCAATCTCTGGGTCGTCATACGGTGCATACGCTATGAAAGTTGAGTTTGGTGAATGGTTTGCGTTCTCTGCAGTACCAGTTTTTGCTGCAATTTCTATACCATAATAACCAAAAGGATAAGTCGCAGTTCCGTCTACAACGGCTTCTCTCATTCCAGCTTGAACTGCTTCGATTACTCCGTTATCTAAATCTATATCTTCTGCTATAACAGGCTCGTGATTTTCAACAACAACGCTATTGTCGTAATCTGTAACACTTTTTAGCAAGTGTGTCTCTAATCTAACTCCGTCATTAGCAATAGTTGCTGTATAAGTAGCAAGTTGCAAAGGGGAGAACATGTCGTCTGCTTGTCCAATAGCAGCATGCGTTGTAATACCATCTACCCAGTCGGTTTGGTGAATTTCTTCGTACTGTTTTGGGTTTGTCATAATTCCACTAGCTTCAGAAATCTCAACACCTGTTTTTACGCCAAGTCCAAAAAGATTAGCGTAAACTTCAAGTCTATCAATCTCTAATAGCCTACCTACTTCCAAGAAGTAAGTATTACATGAACTTGCAAGACCTGTGTAAATATTTAGCGATTCACCTGCTTTGTGCAAGCCTATGCAGTCAATTACTTCGCCCTCGTAGTAGTCGTATTCACCCTTACAAAGTATAGATGAATGTGAGCTTACAACGCTTTCTTGCAAGCCAGCTATGCCTGTCATAGGTTTAATTATCGAACCAGGTGTAAAAATACCGTCAAATGCTCTGTTAAACAGAGGTGTATCCTCATCTTGAATAAGCATGGTATAGTATTCTGGGTCGTTGTTGTATCTTTCTATGTCATAAGATGGATATGTGCTAGATGCTAACACACCAAAGGTTTCAACGTCTAAAACCACTGCTGCACCTGCTACTGCGTCCTCTGTTATAGCTGCCTCAACATTAGCCATAACAGAATCATTAAGTATTCTCTGCATTTCGCTGTCTAATGTAAGAGTTACATTGTTACCGGGTACAGGCAGTTCAACAACGTCACCGGCTACTAAGTTACCGTCTTCGTCGGTTTCTATCATCTGCTTACCACTGTCTCCACGCAGTTCTTCTTCAAAAGCCTTTTCAATGCCACTTTGTCCAATTTTTTCTGAATACGAATATCCTGTTATATTAGCAGAGGAGAAAGTGTTTTCGTCCTCAATAAATTGCTCGTATTGTTCGCCAGTGATAAAACCCATTGAACCTACAATGTGTGGCGCAAGTGTACCCTCTGTATATTCTCTTACAGAAGATAATCTAATCTCGATACCTGGCATTTTAATTGAATTTTCGCTAACAATTTGAACAAACTCCATGCTAACATCTTCTGCAATAACAAAAGGCTCTGATATGCTAAAACCTGCTTTTGTCATGGAGTATCTTATAGATATTATGTCTCTTGCTAGTTCTCTGTCATACTCTTCGCAATCATATCTTTCTATCAAAGCTTGCATACATTCTTCAACAGTTGCATTTTCTTGCAAATTAAGCATGTTTTCCCCTTTTAGGTACTCGATTTCCTCGCCTGAATTTTGAGTAAAAACATACGCACCGTTAACATAGTCAATCGGCAGGATATCTCGCCATTCAACGTTATTTTCTTCCATTAAAGAAAGTAAATTAATTAAGGCTGTATTTCTGTCGCCGTCAATTTCTAGTGCATTCATAACAATATTATAAACTTCTCTGTTTTCAACTAAAACATTGCCGTCTTTATCTAAAATAGCACCTCTTGGGCTTTCTAGTTTTATATAACTTGTAGAGTTTGTCTCTGATTGTGCTCTGTATTCTTCGCCGTCTATGAATTGCCATTCAATTAGCCTTAGTACATAAACAGACATTACTGCGATTAAAACTATGATTACTAGGCTGTATCTAAATTTTTTTGTCATTATTAAGCTCCTTTTGTGTTACTCTGCTACCCTTAATCCTTTATATATACCCAAGTTAAGCAAATATATTACAGGAAGAACCAATAACGAATATAAGTATATTGGTAAATAATTATCTACAAACACTGCTAAAATAGCAGTGTAACCTTGATTAACGTATCTAAAATACCAGTCCGCTACTGTGCACACAAACATGGTTATCGCACCCAAAACAAAAATATACTTAAAGGTAATTCTAATTTTAGTGCCAGTAATTAAACTTGTGACACATGCAGTTAGTGCCATAATTATTGCAAACAAACCAATATGTTCACCAAAACTTAGGTCTACAAGCAGTCCACCCACTGCGCCAATAATTGTAGACTTAATATCATCTTCTAGCATTGCTATTGATATTACTGCAGGAATAACCAAATATGGAGTAGCTCCAAATATTGGTAACATTAGATTTGGTGTTGATTGAATGATGAATAATAAAAATAATTCTAAAATAAGGCATATATATTTTATGGCATTATTAACTCTTATCCTCATTCACTTGCCTCTGAACTTTCATCGGTTTGTGTATCTTCTATCTCTGTCATATCTGGGAAATTAGTTATAACAAAAACACCTGATAAATTCGTTACCTCTTCATAAGGTTTTACAACTGCAAATAAAGAGATATCCTCTTCGTTAGAGCCTAAATACTGAACTTCTCCAATGATTAAATCCTTTGGAAACAGTCCACCTTCGCCTGTGCTTGTTATTATTTCGCCAGCTTTTACCTCTGTGTCTCTTGATAAATAATCGAACTTAACCAGTCCATTTAATGCAAGCTCTGCATCACCTACAATTACACCACTTTCGCCGATGTTTTTAGCTCTAGCACCAACGCTAACATCTTCTGACAATATCGTTGTAACCTTTGATGACATCGCATATACCTCTGTTACTATACCAACCAAACCGTTAGCGGTTATAACAGGTGCATCAACTTGTACTCCGTCAACATATCCTACGTCTATAGAGAAACCTGCATAAATATCTGTTGAATCTTTTGCTGTAACAGAACCTGAAACAAGCTCAAATTCTGGGTAATCTTGTTGAATATTCAACGCTTGTTCATACTGCTTGTTTTCTTCTAAAATATCATAATAATTTATAAGCTGTGCCCTTAAATTGGCATTGTCCTCAGCCAAATTAGCGCTATATTCTATTAGCTCATCATGCGTAAAACCTTTGTAATATTCCAATTCATCTGCCGAAAGCTCGGCTGTTACCTCTTGCATTGGGCTAACAATCAAACCAAAAATAGACGCAAGTGAAGTGTTTCCTACAACGCCGTTTAACGCACTGGTAACTGCAACAAACACAGCAACAATTACAAGCACTTTAAATGTATTGCTTCTAAAAAAGCCTCTCATTATCTACTTTTCCTTTCGTTACACTTCGTCTTCTTTTCCTTTTAGAATTACACCAATTCCTTCGGCTACTATGTCGCCTGATCTATCAACAACAGCCACTTTAAAACCAGATAGTTCTTCAATATACTCTTTCAAACCGTTAAGCATTGCGCCACCACCTGTTAAAAGAATTTCTGTGTCGAAAAGGTCAGCTGCAATTTGTGGTTGCAATTCTTCACAAGCACGTACAATCAAGCTTTGAATAACTGAAATAGAAGCTCTCATAGTCTCTCGTACTTCGTCAGCGTGTAGGCTGATAATTTTAGGTAAGTTATCGACAACGCTTCTACCTTTAACCTCTAAAAAGTTTTGAACTGCGTCAGGTACATAGTAAACAGAACCGATTTTCGTTTTAATCTCCTCTGCCATAACCTGTGATATTTGCAAGTTGTATTTTAACTTTAAAAATCTAATAATATTACGGTCGACGTGCATAGCACCAATTCGCTCACTAGCAGAAGACACTACCTCGCCAAACACACAAACACATACTTCTGTGTGGCCAGCGCCCATGTTTATAACCATTCTTGCTTTTGGAGACATTGGAGTATAACCAGAGCCTATCAAAGCTGCAAGTGGAGCGGAAACCAAGTTAATATCTGTTCCTCCACTATGCCTAGCTACATCTTCTAATGCGATTTTTTCTACCTCTGTAGCATAATTTGGGTGAGACAACACCATTCTTGCCCTTGTGTTAGCAGAGTTTGGTATTTTTTTCATATATGCTTTTAACAAGGCAACAGCTGCATCAAAATCAGCAACCACACCATTTTGTATAGGTCTAACAATAGAAATACCTTGAGGATTTTTACCTATCATCTCTCTTGCCTCTTTGCCAACAGCGACAATGTCATTAGTTTTAATGTCAACAGCCATAACTGACGGTTCTCTTAAAACAACACCTCTGCCTTTCATATATATAACAGTGTTACCTGTGCCTAAGTCTATTCCTAACTCTTTACCTACCGCAGTAGCTATCGAAAACTCTCTTTTTTTTCTAGCCAAGTTTATACCCGCCTTTGTATATATTATAAATGTATGTGTTTATTAAACTAGTTTTTGGTGATTATTGAAGTGCAAAACTAATTCACAGTACAATTAACCTTAATTATATCACAATTCATTAATTTATTCAATAGAAAAATTAAATTTTTGTAATATTTACAGTTTTCCTGTGCTACCAAAGCCACCAGTACCACGGTCAGTATCTTCCAAGTTATCGCACTCCTCGATTTGAGGATAACAAACAGGCGTAATAATTAGTTGTGCAATTCTCTCATTCGGTTTAATCTCATAAGAAGTGTCGCTTAAATTGTGCAAACCTACAAAAACTTCGCCACGGTAATCACTGTCTATAACACCAACACCGTTTGTAAGATGAATTCCATGCTTAATGCCTAGTCCGCTTCTTGTATACAATAAACCAGCAGTGTTTTCAGGTATAGTCATGCTTATACCTGTAGGGATAAGAGCTGTTTTGTTAGGGTGAATTATAACAGAGCTTTCGATACAAGCATAAATATCATAGCCAGCACTGCCTTCTGTTGCTCTTTTTGGAGTCATTGCATTTGGGTTAAGTTTTTTTATTTTAAGTTTCATTTTTATAACCTGTCTTTCTATTTTTTCATAAATATCATACCATATATCACACAAAAATGCGAGCATATTTGTAAGGTGATGTACATACTAAAAAGCAGTCGCACTTAGGTGATAGTACACCAAATGCGACTGTTTTGATTATTTAATAATTATATCTCGTTAGCAATTAATTGCTCTAAAGTTTGTCTTTTTCTAATCAATTTAATGCTTTTGTCCTCGCACACCATAAGTTCTGCAATTTGTTGATGTGAGTTATAGTTAAACGGTGTCATAGATGAACAATACGCACCAGTTCCGCCAATAACGAAGTAATCGCCTATTTCTGGCTCTATCATCGCTCTTGGAATTGGATTTTCGTTCTCGTCTATACACTGTGAGTCTCCACTCTCGCAACATCTTCCAACAACAACTGCTTCATAACTGCTGTTGTTAGTTTTCTCACTAAATTCAGATGACATTAGCTCACCTTTAGCAGAAACTATATAAAACGGATGCTTTGAACCATACATTACAGGTCTAGCGTTTATCTCCATGCTACCATTGATAAGCACAAAGTTCAAACCGTCGCTTCCAGTTCTTTTTTTGTCCATAACACTAGTTACGCAGTACCCTGAATTTGCCACGATAAACGTACCAGGTTCTACCTCAGCTGTAAGTTTTTTGCCTGTTTTTTCGTAAAATTCAGTGATTTTCTCTTTCGCATAAGCGCCTAAATCGTTAATATCAGCAGCAACTTCATTAGGCATTCTGCCCTCTTTAATGCCACCACCAAAAGATATAGTATCTATGTTAAAATCGCCAAAATATTTTTCAATAATGCTAAGTTCTAAATCTATGTTCTCTCTCCATTTAACTGGGTCAGCACCAGAACCGATATGCACATGAACTTTTGTGAAGTTAACTCCACATTTTTTTGCATCAGCAAGTACTGTCGGTAAATTTTGAAGATGAACACCAAAACAAGAGTAGTTGTCGCCAGTGTTTCTTGTAGATGACTCACCAGAGCCAACACCTGGGTGAACTCTTATTGAAAGTGATATATTGTTGTTTATTGCAAAATATTTAATAGCCTCGTACTGTGTGACAGAGCACACGTTGTATTTCATGCCTTTAAGTATCAAGTTCTCTAAATCTTCTCTTTCTTCGTCCATAGGAACTTCTTGAGTTGTAAGCATAATCTCACTTGGTGAAATTCCTGCAAGAACTGCTCTTTTAGCTTCGTTCAAGCTGCTAGCATCAATATGCACACCAGTAGAAGAAATCGTGTTAAGTATGCTTTTGTTAGAATTTGCCTTCATTGCGTATCTAACAGATAAACCAAAGGCGTTTGGCATTGATTTTATCGCATTACATCTATCTATAATAAGCTGTTTGTCGTAAAGATAGAACGGAGTTTTGTTATCTTTTGCAGCGTTGAAAATGTCAGTTTCTGTTATTTTAGAGAAATTGTTTAATTGCATTTTTTCATTATCCTTTTCAATATTTTATTCTTATCTTTTTATTATATCAAATTAATTTATGTTTTTCAACATTTTACAGCATATTTCTTTTTTACTTAATATGTATAAAACTTGAGTATAATGAAATAATAGAAATAAAACGAGGAGATTAATTATGAACACTAACACAGAACTGCTTAATTATATTTATCAAAATGCCAGTATGGGTGTAGAAAGTATGGAGCAACTAGTAGAGTTAACAGAAGATGATAAATTTAGAAATCATCTTGAAAAACAGAAGAATGAATACACAAGGATTTGTGATGAAGCATGTAAAATACTCCATAATAATGGAGATGATGAAAAAGATATTAGCACCTTTACTAAAATTAGAAGCCACTTGATGATTAACATTCAAACACTAACCGATAAATCAACAACACACATAGCAGAAATGTTGATTATAGGTAGCAATATGGGTGTTATAGAGGCAATTAAAAAGCTAAAAGAGTATAAAGACGCAGATGAGGATATACGCAGTTTAATGGATAAACTTCTGTGTATTGAAGAAAATAATATCACTGTTTTAAAGAAGTTTTTAGCTGAATAGTCGGTGTGTTAACGATAATGTCGCATTAATATATTAGATAGAAATATTCTGTTTTCGATGCGACATTTGACTTAATATATAAATAAAAAATTTCTCTTTACTTTTCTTGTTGTTTAGTAGTATATTAGTCGTTAGGATTATTGAGGAGAGTGGCTATGAACAAGTTAACAACGGGGACACCATATAAACAGATAATTAAATTTACAACGCCAATTTTTTTAGGGCAGATTTTGCAACAACTATATAACATGGTAGACTCGGCTATTGTGGGTAGATTTGTTGGTATGGACGCATTAGCAGGAGTTGGCTCAACAGGCTCATTAAACTTTTTAGTGCTAGGCTTTCTTTTTGGAATAAGCTCTGGCTTTGGTGTGCTGATTGCTAAATCATTTGGTGCAAAAGATATGCATAAGCTTAGTAAATTTTTTACACATTCGATATACTTAGCTGTTGTGTTGTCGATAGCTCTAAGCGTGATAATGGTCACGTTTATTGAAGACATATTAAAGCTTATGAACACAAATGATGAGATGATGGGTCATGCAAAAGATTACATAACGGTAGTTTTTATAGGCTTGATAGGCATGTTTTTATACAACTTGTTTTCATCATGTTTGGTGTCTATTGGTAACAGCAAAACGCCTTTGTTTTTTCTAATAGCTTGCTCGATTTTAAATGTAGTGCTAGACTTAATTTTTGTGCTTGTGTTTAACTTAGGCGTATTTGGAACAGGACTTGCAACAGTTATTTCTCAGTCAGTTTGTGCTATAGCTTGCTTTGTTTTCATAATAAAAAAAGTGCCAGAATACAAAACAGTAAAAGAAGATTGGACACTAGATTTATCAGTGATAAAAGAGCTGTTATCATCAGGCGTGCCAATGGGATTACAGTTTTCAATTACGTCGATAGGCTCGCTTATGTTACAATCAGTTATTAATGAATTAGGAACAGATTATGTTGCTGCAGTGGCAGCAGCTACTAAAATAAACTATATATGCATGAACGTAATTACATCACTAGGTGCTGCAATGGCGACATATTGTAGCCAAAACCTAGGGGCGAACAAGATAGACAGAATAAGTGTTGGCATAAAGCACTCGTTAATAATTGGGTGCGTATATTCAGTTGTTATTTTCATTGCAGTAATACCAATAGGTAGAAGTTTAGTGCATATATTTATTTCACCTGAGCAAACAGTCGCAGTAGGATATGCATATAGTTATTTGTTAATAAACGTAGGTTCGTTTATCATATCAACTGTTTTACATATATTACGATACGCTGTGCAGGGGCTTGGATATTCCAAATTTGCAATGCTTGCTGGTATAATGGAGCTGGGTGCTAGGTGTGTTGTAGCGTTTGTTTTGGTGCCAAACTTTGGTTATGTTGGCGCAATGTTGTCAGATCCAGTTGCTTGGTTTTTTGCAGTTGTATTTTTAGTGCCGACATACATTTTGATTATTCGAAGAATACAGAAATCACACACTTTGTGTGAAGCAAAATAATATTTTTTAGAGACAGATTTACGCTGTCTCTTTTTTTATCTTGACAAGTGTTTAATGCTGTGATATACTGTACTTGTACATACATAACAGTTAAGGGAGGAACTAGCTTGGAAATCATAGTAAGCAATAAATCAAGCAAGCCATTATACGACCAAATTGTTTCACAGATTAAAAAGAGCATTATGAACGGCGAACTAAGTGCTGGTGAAGCTATACCGTCTGTTAGAGTGCTTGCAAAATCTTTGCAAATTAGTGTTTTAACAGTACAAAAAGCGTACTCTACACTGCAAGAAGACGGTTTTATTGAGACAACAGCTGGCAAAGGTTGCTTTGTCTCTGTAAGAAATAACGATTTTTATTTGGAAGAAAAACAGAAAAAAATAGAGGAAAAACTGAGCGAAGCCATTGAGATAGCAAAAGAAAGTGGCATTACACTGGATAATTTAACAGAACTAATGACACTATTGTATCAGGAGGATTGATTATGACAAAAGATATATTATCTATAATAAATTTGACAAAAGAATATAAGGATTTCACATTAGATAACATCACATTTTCTGTGCCTTATGGCTGTATTGTGGGATTAATTGGCGAGAACGGAGCTGGAAAAAGCACGATTATTAAGGCTATATCCGAAGTGATTGTTAAAGATAGTGGAGAGATTAATTTTTTTGGAAGCCAAGATGCAATTCACTTTTTAGACAAAGAAAAGATTGCTGTGGTGTTTGACGGAAACAACTTTCCAGATATGTTGAATATAAATGCTTTGAACTCTGTGTTGAAAAATATATATCCAAATTGGGACGAAAAAAAGTATTTTGACATGTGCAAAGCTCTTGATTTACCTACTAAAAAAATTATCAAGAAGTTCTCAAAAGGTATGCAGATGAAACTGAGCATTATAGTCGCTTTTTGCCACAATGCAAACTTGATGATTTTGGACGAAGCAACTAGCGGTTTGGACCCTGTTATTAGAGAAGAAGTTTTGGATATGTTACTTGAGTTTATTCAAACAGAAGAAAACGCTGTGCTTGTGTCGTCTCATATCACAAGTGATTTAGAGAAAATTGCTGATTATATTGTGTTTATTCATGACGGAAAAGTGCTTTTTAACTTGCCAAAAGATGAGTTAATGTATAATTATGGTATAGCAAAATGTGGCGAAAATAGCTTTAATTCTATAGATAAATCTGATATAAAAACATATAGAAAAAAAGATTTACACTATGAGATATTGGTGAGTGATAAGCAAAATTTTGCTAAAAAATATGGTAAAATAGACGTAGAACCAGCAACGATAGACGAAATTATGTTACTTTATATTAAGGGGGAGACAAGGTGAAAGGTTTATTAATTAAAGATTTATACTTGGTACGTAGCGCATTAGCTTTTAATTTTCTAGTTGTTGCATTTTTGGGCGTTATTTTCTCTATTTTGTATTCGCCTTATGTGATTATTTCAATGTCTGTTGTTATGATAACAGCACAAGCAGGTATTACAATAAGTTATGATAAAAGTTCAAAATGGAATATGTTCTCGGCTTCTTTACCTGTTAAGAAATCGACATTGCTCCACAGTAAATATGTTTTAACCGTGATATTGTCACTAGTTAGCTTAATTTTTGCTCTAATAATTATGATTATAGTTTCACTATTTACTTCTGATTTAGACCCTACCTACACAGTGTTATATGCACTTACAGGTATAGTGTTAGGTTTGTTGCCTTCTAGTGTTAATATTCCAACAGGAATGATATTGGATAATACAAAACAAGTTGTGGTAACTTTAGTATCTTATGCATTCACCACAGTTGTACTGCTTTCGACGATATATATCACTAGTTTATTTACAGATGTTAAAGAAGCATTTGTTCCACTTTCAGTAAGTTTGTTTTTAGTTAGCGTGACCGTTTTTGCTATATCATGGATAATTTCTCCTAAAATACTTGCGAAAAAAGATATTTTGTAAGGAAATTAAATCCTTTTTGTAAATTAACTTGCTAAAGTATTGACAGTAGTGTTAATCTAATATATTATGGTATCATGCGAATAAATAAATTAACGAGGTAACAACATGATTATAATATTTAAACAAAGTGCTACAGAGGAGCAAATTAAAACTTTGTGTGATGAACTAATAAAAGATGGTTTATCAATACACAATTCTATGGGTAAACATACACATTTAGTGGGTTTAATTGGCGATACTTCAGCTGTGGATATAGATGCTTTGATGGCACGTCCGTTCATAAGCGAAGTTAAAAGAGTAAGTGAACCATATAAAAAAGCTAACAAAAAGTTTAGACCAGATGACACAGTGGTGACTATTGGTGGCGCTAAAATCGGTGGAGGTAACTTCTCTGTTATTGCAGGACCGTGCAGTGTAGAGAGCAAAGAGCAAATGGCAAGCGTTGCAAACAGTGTTAAAAACAGTGGCGCTACTCTATTGCGTGGTGGCGCTTTCAAACCAAGAACTAGCCCTTATGCTTTCCAAGGAATGGGCAGAGAGGGTTTAGACCTATTGCAAAGTGCAAAACAAGCTACTGGTTTGCCGATTGTAACTGAGATTATGAACACAGAACATGTTAGCATGTTTGCTGATGTTGACTTAATTCAAGTAGGCGCTAGAAACATGCAAAACTTCGAGCTTTTAAAAGAGCTTGGAAAACTTAACACACCAATTCTTTTAAAACGTGGTTTATCAAGCACTATCGAAGAATGGCTGATGAGCGCAGAGTATATTATGGCTGGTGGTAACGAAAATGTTATTTTGTGCGAGCGTGGTATAAGAACTTTTGAGACTTGCATGAGAAACACACTTGATTTATCTGCTATCCCAATGCTAAAAAGCAAAACCCACTTGCCTGTTATAGTAGACCCAAGCCACGCAGCAGGTATTTCATGGATGGTAGAGCCAATGTCACTTGCAGCTATTGCAGCTGGAGCAGACGGTTTGATGATAGAGGTTCACAACGACCCAGCTAGAGCAAAATGCGACGGTGCTCAAAGCCTAACACCAGAGGCTTTTGACAGCTTAATGACAAAAGTAAAAGAGACAACAAAGTTTTTTGATAAAAAACTAGTATAAATTAACGCAAAAAAGGGGCTGTGACATAATTGTTATAGTGCACAAAATTCGTAGGGGCGAACCTGCGTGTTCGCCCGAAACTAATGGTAAAATCCAAGGTTTCGGGCGGTCACATAGGACCGCCCCTACATTTATCTGTCAATTTGACGAAAATTATTTTATTACGTCACAGCCTCTTTAATTTTAGTTTATTTTCGTTTTAGTACCTAGAATGTATAAACCAATATTTGCTATAAAAATAGCGACAGTCACCCAAAGTGAGACAACAAAGTAATTGTAGAAAATCTGTATGCTCCAATTATCGTTAAAGAATGGCTTAAATATACTTGTGCACATCAGCCCGTCGTTCATGGCTGGAACTGAATTTGCAAAAAAGTTTAATGCTAAATCAGCAGTGATAAACACAGATATAGCTAGCAAAATAAGTGATAATATTATTATATTATTCATGTATAATACTCCTATTTAAATCTATTTTTATTAGAAGATATTTAAATGCTGGAATTATCTTTAGATATAGACATTTTTTTGCTCACAATTATTAGGGCGGTGACTACAATTATCGCAGCTAATAATAACATGATATACATCATAGTGTTAGAATTATCACCAGTAATAGGTGTATTAGAAGTTATCAAATTGCTTAGTTCAAGAATATTCATGTGAAACACCTCATTTAATTTTATAACTTAATTATACAACGGAATTATGAATTAATCAAGAAAAATCCTAGCTTAATAAATTAATAAGCTAGGATAAATATTATTCAGATATTACAAGTAAATCGTCTTGCTCTAAGAACCATGTTACAGCATCATCTGCGTTAACGCCACGTTCAGGTGTCCAACCAACTGTAGAAAGTTGCTCGCCACCACTATATCTTGCATAAGTAGGTGTGCCCTCTAATTTGTATTCTTCTTTAAAAGCTCCCCATGCTGCTGTGTCTCTATGAAGTTCTACAACATTCAAGAAGTAAATTTGGTTGTTAATTCCAAGCTTTTCGGTTTCAGCCATAACTTCTTCGTAAATTGCATGGCAAGAACCACAGTTAGGGCGAGAAATAATAACGATAAAATCGTCACCAGCTGCTACTTTATCTTTAAAACCTTGCACAGTTAAAGAATTGTAGTGGAAGTATTCTTCTGAATAAGAAGCTAAAACTTCATCGGTTTCTTTTGTTTCGAAATAGTAAAGCACAAATAATACGCCATTAGCTATTATAGACAAAACTAAAATAATGATAAGTATAATCTTAAAAGGTGAGGCTTTTTTTGCAGTTTCCATAAAATAACTCCTATAAAATAAATTTAGCTAAGCAAAACTTAGGCTTGTTATGTAAGCTATTATATCATATAAAAAAACATAAATCAACAAATATGTACATTTTGTTAACAAATGCATAATTATTTAGGTCTATTTACCTTCCAATATGGTGAAATATATAGAATAAGTTTGTTTATTAGCACTGTAAGCACTATAAGCAACACAGCAAAATTAGCACCGAGCATATCTATAATAACATCACCGATTGTCGCTGTTCTGCCAGGTGAAAGTGTTTGCAACAGTTCATCACATATAGCGATAAATAGGGTAGAGGCATAAGACAGCAATATAGCACTCCGTTTTTTTACAACAATTATTCTATAACAGAAAAATAACACTATACAGATAAAAAAGAATATAATAACATGTGCGAATTTTCTAACACTCAGGGCTAAATCTACTTGAAAAATCCAAACCTCTGAGTTACGGTAATAATAGTAACTTTCTTCTATAGAATTCCAAATCATGTCAGAAAAAATTCGCGAAACATCACCAGACTCTTCGCCACTCATAGATGACATGGCGTACAAAAATATAATAATAACAGCAAAAATCAGAATAGGAAGAATTATTTTTATAGCTGACTTAATATTTTTTTTGTCAGAACTATCATTTAAAACAGGTTTTTTGTGCATTATACTTACCTCATATTTATGTAGTATTATAACAAATCTAGGTCTTTCATCAAGTTAGCTCTTTTTTCTATCTCTCGCATTCTAACAAAAACATCGCCGTTTTCAGATGTATTTTTTTTGATATTAAATATTTTGTGAAATACATACTGAATAAATGTAAATAGGTGAAATTTGTGACCTTCTTCACTGTGTGTTTCTGGGTTATGAACATTAGAGCGGTGGTTGATTCTATCTAACATGTGTCGTTTTTGATTAATAAAATTAAACATAGACACTTTCACTTTGCCACCTTTTTTTACAGTACACGCAGCAATCATGCCATTCATACCGTTTCTTTCAGGTGTGCTTTTTCCACTATGTCCTCCCTCTTCAATGTCGGAAATCATTGCGTTCATTAGATTTTCAGTATTTTTTTGTTCTGTCATCCCTTTAATTAAAGATGCGTCTAAACTTAGATATTTTATACATAGCATAAAGAAGACTTTGCTAAAACCAGAGTAATTTAATAGCTCTGCACGTTCCCAAAATTCTGCCCAGTCTATTTGGTCAGAATATTTTTCTATAAACAGTGTCATATCGCTTAAATATCTAGCACCTGCACCACACAAATAAAAGTGTTTAGCTGTATGGAATATCATATACAAAAAGCTGTTACTTATGTTCATAGCAAGAACAGGAACACCGTTAACAGTAGAGTGTTCAGCTTTTTCAAAGCTACTTAGTTCTAGTTCATTTAAACAGTTGAAAAATTTTTCGTTATAGTTTTTGTCTATTAATTCTTCCCACATGCAAGTGTGTACTTCTATATGGGAATCTTTGAAGTAAAAAGTTTCCTCATTTTCGTTTTCGACACCTGTTTCAGCAGTGTAATTTAATTCATTTAGCAAAATATCTCTAACAACTTCCTTGTCTTCTTCTCTGATTACTATGTCAGAATCAACAGACATTCTAGCGTTAGGAACTGGGTACATATCAGACAGGAAAGGTCCCTTTATAAGCATAACAGGAAGTTCTTTTTTGTTCAATGTTCTAAGAACATCTAAAAGATAGGTACGTTTTCTTATTTGAGCAAACCCTATGTTAGCAGTGTAAGATTTCCATTGCGCAAGTAAATCTTCAGGTATATCTACTTGGTTTGATATTTTTATAAGTGCAGGGTAGACGATACTTAATAAAACATGGCTTAGGGCAACTTTAGAAAAAGTCGACCAATCTATATCATATTCAGGAGCTTTTGGTTCTTTTTTGTGTATTGTGCAATCAAGTAAATCTAGCAAATACTGAAATTCACGACTCATATTAATTATGTATTAGTAAATCTAATACTTTACCTCATTTCATTTAATGTAGATAATAAATTATAACACAAAAGTAAGCATAATGCAATAAAATATGAATTAGTATTGACAAAATAATTAAAAAACAATAAAATATTATTATAACACGTACGAAATGGAGAAAATATGTACTATTACATTGTATATGACCAAGTGGTTAAGTCTGATTTTGAACTACCAGAGGGTAAAAAAATAGATAAAACTGATAAAGTTGATGTTGAGATAACTTTTGCTAAAACCAGTATGGATATAAAAAATAACGAGAATACTTTTTTCTTTAAAGATGATTGGTATTTTTGCAATTTGACAGACAAGCATTTTGTTTTTCACGTTGTAGGTTTTGATTTCGAGGTTACAAACGGAAATAAAATATGTGTGTTTAATGGTAGTGATAGTTATTCAAAAGAGCTATTAAGAACATTTACCCTTGGCACTGCATTTGGAATGGTGCTTATGCAGAAAGGTTTTTTGCCTATTCATGGTGCTACAATAGAAAAAGACGGAAAAGCTACTGTGATAGTTGGCAATTCCGGGGCTGGAAAATCTGCGATAATGGAAGCATTTATTAGAAAAGGGTATAAGTATATAGCAGATGATGTGTCTGTCGCTGTGAAAAAAGATGACAGAGTGTATATATTACCAGCGTATTACCAAAGAAAATTGTCGCTTGATGTTGCAGAACTATTGAATATCGATACTAGTCCGTATATCAAAGTTAATGAAGATAACAGAGATAAACTGTTGATAAGATCACTTGATGACTGGCACGGCGAAGCTTTGCCACTTCATAATATTGTTGAAATATATCCAGCGACTAGAAAAGACGGAGAATATTTCGACCCTATTATCAATGAGATAGACGAAAAACAAGCCTTAATGCTTGTGATTAGAAATCTATATAGATTAAAATTCTACCAAAACAACAGTAATTTTCCACCACAAAAAATGAAACAACTACTAGAACTTGTGAAAAACACTAAGTTTTATCAATTGATACGACCAATGAATGGGAGCACAGTTGATGAATGTATGGAGCTGATAGAAAGGACTGTATTATAAAATGATATATAAATTATTTGAACTGAACGTGAAATCGTGCGTTACTATTGAGGAAACAGATGCTTTGAGTGACGACACTAGGGTAGATGTTGAAGTTAAGTATGGAGAAATAGACTTAACAAAATATTTTGATGAAGTAGGAGATGGATTTTTCATCAAAACTCACGGGAGGGAAAACATATTTTTGTCTTGCCCAGTCGGTCTTTTTCATATACATGATGGAAAAGAGATTACAATACAAGCGATTGAGGGTAAAACCGAACGAGAGATTAGAGTGTTTTTGTTAGGCTCTGCAATGGGTGCTATACAAATTCAAAGAGGTTACATTCCTGTGCATGGTGGTGCGATTGTGCATGACGGTAAGACAATAGTGCTGACAGGTAGCCCAGGTGCTGGTAAATCTACCATGACAAGCACATTGGTTAGCTTAGGTTATGACTATTTGACTGACGACGTGGCTTCTGTTATTTTTGAAGATGGAATGCCTCTTGTATTACCTGCGTATCCTCAAAGAAAACTTGTTAGAGATGCAGCAGAAATGCTAGGATATAACCCAGAAAACTTACCAGTGGTTGATGCTGGTAGAGATAAATTTGCGGTTAGAGAGACACATAATTTTGTGAAAAAACCAACAGAGTTCCATACTTTACTTAAGTTAGTTCCGAACTATGATACAGATGAAGTTGAAGTAACAGAAGTTGATGGTCTAAATAAAATTAAGTTGCTAACACAGAATTTATACAGATACACTATGCACATTGTGGGAACAGCGTTTCCACCACAAGACTTTAAAAAAGTTGCAGAAATATCTAAACACACAAAAATGTATATAGTGGCAGTGCCAAGAAATGCAGAAAGACTTAAAGATTTTGCAAAACAAATTATGGATAAAATAGATTTGTAAATATATCATTTAATATATAGCGAAATAAAAAAGCAAACTATCTCACCGTGAAAAGTGATAGTTTGCTTTTTGTATTTTATGTTATATTTCTTAGTGTTAATCAGTTGTTTTTTTCTCAAAAAATAGTTTATATATTAAATAGAAATAAGAGAAAAGAGCAATAAATCCAATGATAGGAACTGCCTTTTTTAGCTTGCAACTAAATTTTATACCGATTAAAATTCCGATAAAAGAGATACATATTTTCATAATTGCAAAATCCATTACGCTGAAATTTTTAACCTTGCCCATAATTAAATCTACTAAATTAACATAGCCGTCTACTACTTTACCAATGCAATCACACTTATTCATAATTTGTCGTCCTTTCTTTCAAATCCTGATTTTATAAAGTTTGAATTAATACCTATTAACTAGCACCTTTACGTGCAAAAACTACCATAACAGTTTTGAAAATTAGTTTGATATCTAACCATAAAGACCAGTTATCGATATATGATTTATCTAGTCTTACTACTTCTTCAAAATCTAAAATCTCACTACGTCCACTTGCTTGCCACATTCCTGTAATGCCAGGAATAATGGAAATTCTACGGTGGTGATGTCTTTCATATTTTTCTACTTCGTCAAGTGTAGGTGGACGAGTACCGACAAGGCTCATATCACCTATAATTACATTAAAAAGTTGAGGAAGCTCATCTATACTAGTTTTTCTAAGGAATTTACCAACTTTTGTTATTCTAGGGTCGTTATCCATTTTAAACATCAAACCACCCGCAATTTTGTTTTGCTCCATAAGTTCTTTTTTTCGTTCTTCAGCATCTTTAAACATAGAACGGAACTTGTACATTTTAAAATGCTTTCCGTTTTTACCTACTCTAACTTGGCTGAAGAACACTGGACCTTTAGGGTCTTCTATCTTAATTGCTATTGCAGTAAATAGCATTACAGGGGATAAAACTATAAGCGCAAAAGCTGATAATATAATATCTAAAACTGTTTTAGAGAAAATTTGTATGGAGTCCAAAGATTTGCTGTGATATGTAAGTATAGGTATAGGTCCTAAGCTACTTACAAACTGATGCGAAACATCTAGTTTATATCCATCTAATAAAATTTTGGTTGTAAGACCAACTTCTTCACACACGTTTAGTAAAGATTGAATATCAAATGGAGCAGGATTTGAGCCGTCTATGGTTTGCAAGATAACCACTTCGTCTATTCTCTCTTGTGTGATAAGTGTTTCGAAGTCACTTTCACTTTGCAAGCGAGGGTCGTCATATTCAAGATGATTACTAACAGTTATTTTCATTGAAGTTTTGCTAATAAAATTTGTGTATCTGTCTAAATCATTTTTACTTCCAACAAACAAAACATGAGTTATTGAAACACCTATATTAGAGTTTGCCATTTTTCTATAAACTAAACGCAATGTTAATAATAGAATAAAACTTAATAAAGAAAAAACAATGATAAATGTTCTTGTAGCAAAAGTTATATCGATTAAATAAGCTACCGAGATGTTACACAAAAAAGCAGCAAAACACGACGATAAAGTCCGTTTAACAATTCTATCAGTGTAACAAAAGGTCATCACATTGTACATTCTATACCAAATCATAGTTAAAACATATACTACAGAGTTGATGAGCAATGTCCATAAATAGCCAGAAGACAACTGCGTTTCATATATAAATAAATATATATACGAAGATACTAAAAACGCTATTATCACCATTAATACGTCCATATAAAGCTTGTGAACTTGAAAATTTGCGTATTCGTTTCGTTTGTGCATATAAACACTTCCTTAAATATAGTAGTATTATATAGAATATAGTAATTTTGTTAACAATAAAACAATTTGTTAACAAAGTTAGCTAAAAAATATTATATTTGAAATATTATGGATTAATTATATCACGAATAATGTTGTAAAGTCAACAGCAATTATAGGTAAAATTGTAATAAGTTAACCTATATTTATAATATCTGCCCTAAAAATATGATAACCAATTAGTGAAGTTACATAATTGTATAACATATTTCTTTAAAGAGAGCAAAATATTAAAATTGTTAACAAACTTAGTACAAATAATTAATAATATGTTAATATAGATAAAATGATTAACAATTAAATAACCAAATATGATAAAACATTCAATAAATTAATATATCATTGACTTTGATTATTTTGATATGGTATAATAACCATAGAATGAATAAAGTGTAAAATTATTCGAAAATTTATTTTTGGAGGGCTCAATATATTATGCAAACAAATTATGTTATTAAAGTATTAAAAAAACCAGATGTAACTGAGCTAGCTGGTGAGAAAGTAATGATTGATTTCGACACAGGAAAGTTTTTTATGCTGACCGGTTCTGCTAACGATATTTGGGATATGTTAGAAGACGAAATTACATTAGAGAAGGTTGTTAGTAAACTATTAGATGAGTACGAAGTGGAAAAAGAAGTTTGCACTAAAGAAGTACTAGAATTTATACAAAAACTTTCAGAGATAGGATTTGTGTCGCTTGAAAAAACAGCTTAAATTATTATATAACTTCTTCTTTAAAACTAGAAGAAGGTCATTAACCCTTTTAACGGTTTTTCACATGGCTGTTTCAAGGTATAGAATAAAGTATTTTAAAGGTAGTGAACTTCACAAATACCTTGGAACTTTGGGAGAAACTCCTCAAGAAGTGGAACTTACCAAAGACCAAATGCGTGATTTATATTTTGTTGCTGACAAAGTTAAAAGAGGAGCTAGACGAGTTCCTTGGGATAGCAAATGTCTAGTACAGGCAATGACAGCGCAACGTTTACTTAAAAAGTATGGAATACAGTCTACTCTTTACCTTGGAGTGGGCAGAGACCACGAGAAAAATGGCGAAATGATAGCCCACGCTTGGGTAAGAGTGGGCAAGTACTTCGTTTGTGGTGGTGACGGAACAGGGTACGGCAAAGTAGCTTCATTTATTATGTAGATTTAGCTATAGGCAAAGATATGCAAAAGCTAGTGCCTTTTCCGTATTTGCTTGTGCAAGATATTGTGCCGCCGTGTTTTTCTACAATTGTTTTAGCAATAGACAAACCAAGCCCACTGCCTGTTTTTTCAGGTGTTCTAGCTTTAGACGTGGTAAAAGTTCGCTCAAAGATAAAAGGTAAATTTTCTTCTGAAATACCGCTTCCAGTGTCTGATATACGAATAACCACATAATCATTGTGATAACTTAAACCTATAGTTATTACATCTTTGCTGTGAGTGTGGTTAATTGAATTAGTTATGATGTTGTCAAGAACCCTTAAAAAATGTTCAGTATCTAAGTTAACTTCTATATTATCAGTATTTGGCAAAACTAAATGAGATACCCTGTCTTCAAGTCTTCCTGAGATTTCTAGTTGTATGTAGTATTCCTCTATGAATGGCAATACCTTTAGAGGTTTTAGTTCAAGTGAAAACTCTGGCTGACTTATTTTTTGTGATAAGTATAACTCACCAATAAGCTTTTCTAAAAAAGATAATCTCCTATCAACAACATGTAAAAGTTTAGCACTTTCGTTAGCATCAGTTGACTCTTTTCTAAGTCTGTCAACTGCGCTTCGTATAGCTAAAACAGGCGCACGTAAATCGTGAGATATATTTTCCAGAATTTGTTGCCTAGCTTTTTGTGATTCTTCTAATAGAGCATTCTTTTTTTCAAGTTCTATGTTAAGATTATAAAGAGTGGTTGATAGTTTATCGATAGTGTTAATATCAGGTGATAAAAACTTATTTTCAGACATGATTATTCCTACTTTCTAATGAACTTATATCCAACAGACCAAACTGTTTCAATCATTCTAGCAGCCACAGGGTTAGACTCAAGCTTCTTTCTAAGCCTAGAAACACTAACCATTATAGACGCTCTATCTTCTGGACGATAACTTCCCCAAATGTTTGTCCCGAGGTCTTCGTAAGTTAAAACATCATTTTTAGAAGACACAAAGAAGTAAAGAATTTCGAATTCTCTAGGGCTTAAGTTAAATTCGCTGCCATCGCATGTAACTTTTTTTGACACAAGGTCAATTTCAAGTGGTGGAACAGACAATACGTTAGATACAGGAGTTGAGGTTCTTCTAAGAACTGTGATTATGCGTGCGTGAAGCTCGTTGAAACCGAAAGGTTTTTCGATATAATCATCAGCACCCATCATCAAACCACGAACCTTATCCTCCTCGGACACTCTGCCTGTAATAAAAATAATCGGAGCAGAGCTTAGACTTTTGATTTTATCAAAAGCTGCAAAACCATCAGTATCAGGCATCATAACATCAAGTGTTATGCAATCAGGTTTTACTTTTTTTAGCAGAGAATATGCAGATTTTGCTGAATTAGCAATATGTATGGTAAAACCTTTATCTTTAAAGCTTGAAGCAAGAATTTCAAGCATTTCTTTATCATCGTCAATAAATAGCAATGTGTACATAGTTTACCCCTTTTCATTATCATAAGTACATTATATCGCTATTTTAAATATTTTACAATACTTATTTGTGAAATATATATAAATCAATTACTATTATATGAATATGGAGAAAAAAATGGAGTTTAAAATTAATCTTACAAAAATTGCAAATTCACTAATAAAAAAAGCGTGGATAATTTTAGTAGCAGTTGTAGTAACAGGTGTGCTTTCTATGTATATTATTGATGAAAATCAGCCTAATATGTACAGCACAGAGACAACGATATATGCGGCTTCTGAAAATTCCTACGCTGACTCTTTAGAGGGTATAAGAGTTTTAGATGATTATGTAGGTATTGTTCAAAGCTATAAAGTGGCAGTAAAAGCTGCTGAGATTTTAGAAAATACTATAACACCTGAAGAAATTCAATCAATGATAAGCGCTTACATTATTCCTGACTCAAACATTATAACTATCACAGCTATGTCACAAGACACAGAAATGTTAATTAGTGTTTCAAATGCAGTAGCAGAAGCTTTTGTTGAAGAAGGTAACTCAATAACAGTGACTGGAAGCATACAAGTTTTGGATCAAGCTAGAGATTATAGAATAATATATAATGCAGTAACAGAAGCATGGACAAACAGAATAATAATGGTAGCTGGCGTAGGCTTATTTTTGGCAGCTATATTTGTATGTTTTTCTATAGTAGATTCAAGAGTTATGTTTAAAGATGAAGCTACATTAGACGGAAAATTAGAACTTTTAGGAGTTATACCTGATAAGAAAAAAATATAAGGAGTTTTGAATATGCAAAGAATAAACGTAGATATTTATAAAGAAAAAAAACAAAGCGTTACAGATGCTTATGAGCGTCTAGTAGCAAAACTTCCTTATCTAAAATCAATAAATGGTAAGAAAGTTTTCACTATAACAGGGTGTGAGCCTGGTGTTGGTGCAACTAACATAGCTATTAATGCTGCTATTGCACTATCTGAAATGGGATATAAAACATTGTTTGTAGACGCAGATTTAAGAAAAAAACCAGAGGCAAAAAGGTTGAGTGGTTTGTACAAAACAGGTTTAGTAGAAGTTATTCTGGGTGTGTCAGAGTATGATGAAGTGCTATGCAGTACTGAGTTTGAAAACTTGTATTGTATGTTTAGTGGTAAACAAAGCGAAAATCCTATCAATATAATTAGTTCAGATAAATTTGATATGTTTATTGAGTTGGTAGAATCTAGGTTTGATTATGTTATTATAGATAGCCCTGCGATTAGCACAACAATTGATGCAGGAGTTATAGCGTCTAAAACAGCAGGAGCTGTTATGGTTTTGGGTTATGGAGTAACAAAAAAGAAAAGCATTGAATTTGCTGAAAAAGAGTTAGAGCAAACACAAAGCAAACTTTTGGGTGTTGTTTTGAATAAGGTAGAGAAAAAGCAATATAAGAGATTTTTAGCTAATTTCGATTACTATATTCCTAAGTTAAACGGAAAGAAGACTAAATAAAAATAAATGATAAGAGGGTAATTAATGAAAATCAAGGTTATTACACGTCATGCTATTTCAAATTATGGTTCACTGCTACAAACACTGGCTACTCAAAAAGTTCTAGAAAACTTAGGAAATGATGTAGAGATTATAGACTATGTTAGAACTGATGAAGAAACCAAAAATCTAACAAAGTTATATATTAGTAAATCTGTGTGGAATAACAACATAGTTAAGAAAATGGTCTACTATGTTTTAAGACATCCAGCAGAGCTTTATTCTGGTAAAAAATTTGCCATAATGAGAGATAAATATATTAAAATGACTAAGCATTGCTCTACTGCTAGTGAGGTTAAAGCTGAAACAAAAGGAACAGATATATTTGTTACAGGTAGCGATCAAGTGTGGGGTGCGATTGGAAATGATGATTATGACCCTGCTTATTATTTAGATTTCGTCAATGATAAAAGTAAATGTATTTCGTATGCAGCAAGCTTTGGAAAAACTGCATTAGGCGATATACCTGAACAAACATTAACGGGTCTTTTAGATAACTATCACTCGATTTCAGTAAGAGAGGATAGTGCTAAAGATATTATTAAGTCTTTAGGATTTGATAATGTATCTCAAGTAATTGACCCAACTTTATTGTTAAACAAAAATGATTGGTCAAAAATTATCGAAACAGAGCCAACAGGTGAATATGTTTTGGTTTATCAATTACATAGAAACCCAGAAATGAACAAATATGTAGAAGAATTTGCTAAAAAGAAAAACTTACCACTTATTAGAGTTACAGCTTCTCCACATCAACTAGCCAGAAGTGGTAAAACGGTGTTGCTACCTGATTTAGGTGGATTTTTAGGATACATAAAAAATGCAAAATATATGATAACTGATTCATTCCACGGAACAGCTTTTGCTATAAATTTTGGAGTTCAGTTTATTAATATAAGCCCTGGTTTAACTGCTACAAGAAATTTAAGCATTTTAAATTTAACAGGATTAAGAGACAGAATGCTAAAAGATTATAACGATTTTAATATATTTGATAATCAAATTGATTATTCTGTAGTTGATAGTATTATAGATAACGAAAGAAAAAAATCACTTGCTTGGCTAGAAAACACATTGAAAGGCTTATGAAATGATGCAAAATAATATTGATAAAGAAAATAAGTCGTTTTGCACAGGTTGCAGAGCATGCGAGCAAGTTTGTCCTAAAAAATCAATATCATTTACAGAAGATGAAGAGGGATTTTTAATTCCAAAGGTTGATAAAACTACTTGCATAGACTGTGGAATATGTGTGAAAAAATGTCATGGATTAAATGAAAACAAGTTCATTTTAGATGATGTTAAGGTTTATGCTGCTAAGAGCAAGAATACTGAAATGATTAAAAAAAGTACATCAGGAGGTATTTTTGGTTTACTTGCTGATGATGTATTAAATGACGGTGGTGTAGTTTTCGGTTGTGCTTGGACAGATAAATTACAGGCAAGACACGTGCAAATTAATAATAAACAAGATTTAATTAAGCTACACGGTTCAAAATATGTTCAAAGTGATACTGGCGACACTTTTTCACAGGTTAAAAAGTTGTTGTTAGAGAACAAAAAAGTGCTTTACAGTGGGACTTCATGTCAGATAGCAGGCTTAAAATATTTTTTAGGCAAAGAATACGATAATCTTCTAACAGTAGATGTAATATGTCATGGTGTGCCAAGTCAGGTGCTTTTAGATAAATATGTTGATTGGATAGAACAGAAGTATAATAAAGAACTACAATCATTAAATTTTAGATCAAAAAATCATTCAACATGGGGATTAGCTCAAGAATGTGAGTTTGATTTCGGTAAAAAAAAGATATACAAAATGGGTATGCTAGAACCGTATTATTCTTCATTTATTAAAGGCGATTTAAGTCGTAATTGTTGTTATGAGTGTAAATATGCAAATAAATATAAACTTTCAGATATTACATTAGGAGATTATTGGGGTATAGAGAAAATACATCCAGATTTTTTTGACCATGCAGGAATATCGGTTATTATGGTTAACTCAGATAAAGGTGCACGGTATATTAATGGTATATCAAGCTACATAGAGAAAATTAACTCAAAATATGAAGACGCAGCTATATTTAATAAAAACTTGAACGGTGTAACTCCTAGAGGAAACAGGAGAAGTATTGTATATAAGAATATTGATAGTGTGGATAATAAAGAGCTTTTTGAAAGACGTTTGAAAGTCGGATTGCAACTTAGACGTAGAATCATTAATATGATTCCTTGCAAAATTAAAGTGATGATAAAAAACTAACTGTATAGTGAGGTAAAAATGGATATTAGCTTTGTTGTTCCGGTGTATAATACCGAAGTAGAAAAATTAATTAGATGTTTTGATTCGATACATAAAATTGATGAAGATATTTCTTACGAAGCTTTAATTGTAGATGATGGTTCTAAAAGCGAAATAGCGAAGTTTTGCGAACACTATTGTGAAAAAAATATTAGATTTAAATATGTTCGTAAAAATAATGGTGGAGTTAGCTCTGCTAGAAACATGGGAATTAGAAATGCTAATGCAGATTATATTTTTTTCATTGACTCTGATGATGAGATACAGGGAGAGTTGATAAAAAAAGAATATTTTGAAAATAAAAGTGACTTTATTCTTTTTAACCTAACAAGTATAGTAAATGGAGAAAAAATAGAGCACCGTGTAGTTGAGACAAGCGGTGAAATTACGTATAAGAGTGTTTTAAACAAAACTATAGGTAACTTGATTGTACATGCGCCAGTTGGAAGGCTATATAAAAAAGAAATTTTGATTGAAAACAACTTGTTGTTTGATGAAAGTATGATATCTGGTGAAGATTTACTGTTTAATATTAACTTCTTATTTCTAAAACCAAGTATAAAATATATAAATAAGAGTATTTATACATACCACATGTTTTTAGATACTTATGGAAATCGTATACGTAGTAAACCGTTGGTTTATATAGATAATTTTAAAAAGACATATTTAATTAGAAAAAAAGTGATAGATGATTTATTTTATGATACTAAGGTTGAAAGGTACAGAGAGCTATACGGATATGTAATTAGTGTTATTTTCACGTTTTGCATGTGTGTAGGAAAAAGAGAAAATAAAAGTAGTGAAGTGCGCAAAAAAATAGCGTACTTTATAAAAGAAATAGACGACAACATTGAAGTGAACAGTTTTGGTATTGGTAATAGAATAAAGTACAAATGTATAAAAAATAATTATTGGACACTAATATACTTGTTATCGCTAGCCAGAAAAATAGCAATGTCATCTAAGTAGAATTACATTTTAGAAAGGAAATGATATGCAGACAAATTATAAAATAAGTAGTTTCAGTAAACTGTTTTTTCTGTTTGGAAATCTGATGTTTGTGCTGAATGTGTTTAGTCCTTCTGGCATATTAAGCGCACTGTATTTGGGTAGTACAGTTCTATATGGCGTTGTAATGATTGCGTTATTAGCTATTGAAAAAAGAGGAAATATAAATTTTAACAAAGTTAATTTTGGTAACGAGTTTGTAAAATTATTTGCAGTTGTTGTAGTTTTCTTCGTAATTTCTATAGCTGAACAAGCTGTTAATAATGATTTTAATACATACTTAATAACTAATTTAATATATTTACTTGTTCCTATGATTACGGTATTTGGAATAGCGATTGCAGATGCAGAAGACTATATGTTTTATGTATATGTAATAATTATTAGAACAACATTGGAATTCCTGTCTACAGCAGGACAATTTTTAACACCTGAATATATATTAGCAATATCATGGAGCGATACTAACTCGGCTGCAACTGAATCAGGCAATGCACATGCATTTTTCTTTATAACTTTAGGTTTATTGTACTTAAATAGAAAAAAACTGGCAGTAGTCACAACTCTTTTGTGCTTGTTGAGTTTCAAGAGATTTTCAATGCTTGCAGTAATTGCTATTTGGGTGGTTTTTTGGTTTTTACCTAAAAAAGAAGTAAACAAGACAATAGTTATGTTAGCGAAAATTGCTTTTATCGTGATGCCGTTATTGTTAGCATTACTGTATTCTGATACAGGTGAACAGTGGTTTTATCAGACATTTAATATAGATTTGAATGATTTTACATCACATAGATATAGCATGACTGTTGAAGTTATGGATTATTTTGATGGAAACTATAATGGATATGGAACGATAAGAAATTATTACGAGACAAAAAGCAGTTACTATGCTAAGTTACATTCCATTCACTGTGATTGGTTGGTTATATATTTAGAATGTACTATCATAGGAGTAGCAGTGTTTGCTAACAATATAATAGATGTAGTGAAGAAAAATTGGTTTATCTTTATTATGGGAATGTATATGTTTGTGGAGTTAATGATATCTAATTTCCTTACAATACACAAAGATTGGACCACACTCTATTTATTTGCGTTTATTGCTAGCTACGTAGCAGCAAACCCAAACACAAAAAACAATTTAAAAATAAGTAATAAATATATAAAAATAAAGTGTACAAGATGAACAGATATAAGAAATTTACATATATTAATATAATAGAAAAATAAAAATCATGTGCAATATTAATTTATTATTAATATTAAACTTAATTAGTGGAAAAAAGCAATAATATTTTGACAAAATTATAGAAAATATAGAGTTAATATGCTTTAATTGTTAACAATGTATTGACACAATGTGAATATAATGATATAATATTGTAAAATGTATAGTCAAGTTAATAAAATCGATGAGGAAGGAAATTAAAATGAAAAAATTTGTAAGCTCTTTAATGGTATTATGTCTCTTAATGTCTATATCAACTGCAACTATATACGCAGATGAAGTATACACAGAAGAAGCAGATCCTAGCTTAGTTACAGTTCCAGATGATGAGATTGAAGAAATAAATCCAACATACTCAGCTGAAACAGTGACAATTGAGGAAGAAGAAGTACCTTTATTTAGAGGATTCTTTGGTTGGTTCTCAAATGTGTTTGAGTCTTTTGATAGCTGGTTTAGTCCAGCAGCACCAACACCAACACCAACTCCAGTTCCAACAGCTAAACCAACACCAGAGCCAACTCCTACACCAACTCCTACACCAGCACCAACACCAACACCAACTCCGATGCCAACACCAACACCAATACCGACACCGGAACCAACTCCATATCCAACACCGGGACCTACACCAACACCAACTCCGATGCCTACTGAGGGTCCAACACCAACACCAACACCAACTCCAGAGCCAACACCGGTACCAACACCTGCTCCGTTAGTTTTTGATAATGTTGAGAGTATGGTAAGTACAGATGCAGATTCATTTGCAGGATATGCTACTGTTTCCACTAGAGGCTTTTATCAAGTAGATGACTTAGGTGGCTCAACATATAGTTTACAAACTAGCGGTACACCAGATGATATGACAGTATTCCAAATTTCAAATAATTTGTATGCTCACTTAGTGATTACTGATGAAATGAATGTTATGCAGTTTGGTGCAGTAAATATTCCTGACATGAAAAGCTATGATTACAATGACGCTGACTTAGAGAGTAATGAACAAATAAGATTGGCGATAGAAAAAACTCCATCTGTATTATCATTTCCACAAAATGGATCATTCTTGGTTAGAGAATATTTAAAAGTTCAAAAAAATGGATTTACTATGTATGGAAATGGATCTTCTTTATATGTAGATGATGCATTTAGATATTATGCAGAAGATAGTCAAGTAGGTTTATTAACAATTACTAATTCAAGCAACATTAATATACAAGGTTTAAATGTAAACAATTCGTTACAAACAAAATTACTTTATAGTAATAGCGATGGATTGTATACTCATGTTAGAGTATACAAAACAAATGATTTGCTAATAAAAGATTGTAATTTTGTAGGTCCTGGTCCTGCACTAGTAGGTTATACAGATTCAATGGTTGTTCACACTTCGCCTGAATTTTATGCAAATTTAGACGTATATGAGTTTAATAACATAGATCTATTTTCTGGATGGAAAAATGTAACTATTGATAATTGTGGATTATATCTGAATAACGACGGTACTGTAGGTGCTTCACTTATGGTTAGAGATATTTGGGCTCAAGGCGCAACAGGATTAGATTTCACAAATAATACACTAGTGAAAGTAACTCATGACGAAGTTATTTCTATTGGTATGATGAACGCAGCTCTAACAGACCTCAATATATCTAGCAACTTCATCAAAACAATGGATGGAGAAAAATCCTCTAGTAATGTAGGTATGGTTTTAGGTACAAGTAATGTTGCTAGCCCAGTTTCAGGACTAAGTATTACTAACAATACAATGGAACTACAAGCGACATTAAGAGCTATAAATATAGAACAAATGTCATCAGATATGGTTTTTTCAGGTAATAATATAACCGTAACAATGGGGACTAATTATGCAGGTGAAAACTATCAAGTAACTGCAATTACAGCAGATAATTCTGAGACAATAAATTTAGAAAACAATGTAATTAATATTGATAGCCCAGACGATAAACAAGTAAATAATGTTTTAAGTGGTAACTTTAATGCGGTTAACAACAATATTAATATCGATGGTAAACTTAAAAACACAGTCTTCCACCAAGTAACAAACGCTACTGGAAATACAATTAATGCAAATAGCGATATTAAAATGTTAACATATAACATGGATACATTTACAAATAATAATGTTAACGTTGGTGGTAGTATAGAAGTTTTCTTAAGATTATACAATGTTAATATTGAGAGTGATTATGACTACACAGGAAATATAGTTGACACAAATACTCAAACTGGTAGTTCAGGCATTCCATCATCTACTTTGATTATGATGACAAATGTTAATGTAAATGAACAAGCATCAATCGATATGACTGATATGGTAGTTGATTCAGATAAATCAGCAAAAGACATGCTATTTATTTACTCAGGTCAAATTAATGTACCTGATATAATCCCACCATCACCATCAGTTTCTCCATCAGTTTCTCCAGATGCTTCACCATCAGCAGTTCCATCTCCTTCTCCAGAAGCAACAGATGAGCCAACAGCTGAACCATCAATTACTCCAGAAGCAACAGCAGAGGCAGAATCTTCAGAAGAAACATCTTCAGAGAGCGAAGCTACAGAAGAACCAGCTCCAACAACTACAGAACCTGAATCTTCGGCAGAAGAGTCAAGCTCAGAAGTAGCAGGAACTGAGTCTTCAGAAGAAAGCTCAGAGGCAGTAAGCAGTGAGGCTGAGGTAACTCCAGAACCAACAGAAGAAATTCCTGTTGTTGAGGAAGCAGCGCCTGCACCTCAAGCAGAAGTACCAGCTGACACAACTGAAGAAACAGTAGTTTTAACTGACTCAGAAATACCACAAGGTGCTACACCAACAGCGATTAGTGGATTTACAATGATAATTCCATCAAGTGTTTCTGATCACTATAATAAAACATGGGGTCTAACAGCTGCAAAACACGTTGTTCTACCAGAAAATGATCCTAACTACGTTCCAGACGGAGATACTCCTACAGGAGATACTCTATATCCATTCCAACCTATCTATGCAGTAATGCTTGCTACAATGATGATTATATTCATCTCTGCAGTGGTAATAGTTGTTTACACAGTAAAGAAAAGAGTAAACCCAACTTCTGACAAAAAATAAGAGCGAATAGGTATAAAAAGTAAATAGTTTAGTAACGAGACATAAATAGTTACAAAATAGCGAGCTACCCAGTTGGGTGGCTCGCTTTGCCATTATATATAAGTAGATAACTACTAAAAACTAAAATATTTGATAAATAAAAAATATAAATGGTGAGCCTCATTGAACTCACCATTTAAACTTTGTTATAACTATAAAATCATATTCGTCATGCATATTTACTTAAGAATTTACACTATTGACAGAGATACCGTCTCTGCTTTTTTTGAACAGAAAAGTAATACACCATAAAGCAGAAATGCCTACCAAAGTATAAACAACTCTCGCAAATGCAGCATCTTGGCCACCAAAAATTGTGGCTACGAGGTCGAACTCAAAAAGACCAATAAGACCCCAGTTGAGTCCACCAACTATCAAAAGAATTAACGCTAAAATATCTATCGCCTTCATAATATTACCACCTTTATTATAGATATAACTATTATAGGCTTTTTAAATAAAAATATACATTAATTTTTTAAACTTTGTAAAACAGCTGGAATTCTACCACCACGATTAATGAAAACAGATGGACTTTTTGTGTTGATGTCCATAATAGGACCACCACCTAACAGACCACCGAAGTTAAGTTCCTCACCAGCATTTTTGCCAATTGCAGGGATTAACCTAACAGCAGTTGTTTTTGTGTTAACCATACCAATAGCCGCTTCGTCTGCTATGATACCAGATAGAATTTCGGCAGTAGTGTCGCCAGGAAGAATAATCATATCCAAACCAACTGAACACACGCATGTCATTGCTTCTAGCTTGTTTAATGTAAGAGAACCGCTTCTTGCAGCCTCAATCATACCAGCATCTTCAGAAACAGGGATAAACGCACCAGACAAGCCACCAACATGAGAACTCGCCATAACTCCACCTTTTTTAACTGCGTCATTAAGCAAAGCAAGAGCAGCAGTTGTACCATGAGCGCCACATTGCTCTAGACCCATTTCTTCTAGGATGTACGCAACGCTATCGCCAACAGCGGGTGTAGGAGCTAAAGATAAGTCAACGATACCAAAAGGTACACAAAGTCTTTTTGAAGCCTCTTGAGCAACAAGTTGACCCATTCTTGTAATTTTGAAAGCAGTTTTCTTAATCAGTTCTGCAACTTCTGTTAAATCAGCGTCTTTAGGTAGTTTAGAAAGAGCTGCACGAACAACACCAGGGCCAGAAACGCCAACGTTAATTACGCTGTCAGGCTCGCCAACACCGTGGAAAGCACCAGCCATGAAAGGGTTGTCCTCAGGCGCATTACAGAACACAACTAGCTTAGCAGCACCGATACATTCACGGTCTTTAGTAAGTTCAGCACTTTTTAAAATAACTTCGCCCATTTTTTTAACAGCGTCCATGTTAATACCTGCTTTTGTTGTGCCAACATTAACGCTAGAACATACGAAAGAAGTCTCTGCAAGTGCTTCTGGAATACTCTCTATCAAAGCGTAATCACCAGCTGAAAAACCTTTGTGAACAAGCGCTGAGTAACCACCTATGAAGTTAACTCCAACATTTTTAGCAGCTCTGTCTAACGCTCTTGCAAAATGAATAGGGTTAGCACTTGGGTTAGCACCAGCAAGCATTGCTATTGGTGTAACTGAAATTCTTTTGTTAACAATTGGAATACCAAAGTCTTTGCTTATATTCTCACCTGTTTTAACTAGATTTTCAGCATATCTACAAATTTTGTCATAAACCATGTCACATGATTTTTTTGTATCAGAATTAATACAATCAACAAGAGAAATACCCATAGTTATAGTTCTAACATCAAGGTCCTCATTGTCTATCATATTAATGGTTTCTAAAATATCACTCGTGTTAAGCATTTGTACCTCCTATATTCTGTGCATAGAATTAAAAATATCCTCATGCATAACGTGAATTTTTAAGTTTAATTTGTCGCCAGTTTCTTGAAGGGTATCAACAAGCTCACTAAATGGCACTTTACAGTTGTTTATCTCCACAACCATTATCATAGCAAATAAATCTTGCATAATAGACTGTGTAACCTCTATAACATTAACGTCGTTTTCTGCACATATAGTTGAAACTTTTGCAAGGATACCAACCATATCTTTACCCAAAACAGTAATAACAGCTCTCATATTCATCTTCCTTTACTAATTTAATATACTATATATTATCTTAGATATTCACAAGAAAGTCAAGCTTTAATACACTAAAAAGTCAAAGAAAAACAAAACTCCCTAACAATTTTAGTTGTCAGGGAGTAATTATAGCAAGTATGTTGAATTATAATGAGTGCAAACTATGGAAACGGTCTTTTAAAACAGGGTATAAACCTTTGTAAACATTATAAAAACCTATGTATTTATCTGTGTTTTCTTTAATAGGTGCTTGTACATTTTTTTGTTTGATTAATGTTTTGCATGCTGTAGGAATATCTTTATATATACCACACGCAACAGTTGCAAGAATTGCCACACCTAAAGCAGGACCTTCTTCGTTCTCGTTTGTGATAACTTCGGTGTCATAAACATCAGCCATCATTTGACGCCAAATGTCACTTTTACCTCCACCACCACATGCATACATCATGTTAGGGTTAACACCCATCTCATGAATTACATCTAGGCAGTGTCTTTGAGAGTAAATAACACCCTCCATAATAGCACGAACAAGGTGATATTTTGTGTGAATTCCTGACAAGCCAAAGAAAACACCTCTTGATTTTTCATCAAGCACAGGGCTTCTTTCCCCCATTAAATAAGGCAAGAACAATAGTTTGTCTGCTCCTATTTCTATGTTAGCAACGCCTTTATCAAGCAAAACATAGCTGTCTGTGCCAAGTAGTTTTGCTACTTCTTCCTCAGAAACACAGAAGTTATCTCTGAACCATTTTAGAGACATACCGGCAGCAAGAGTACAGCTCATAACAGTGTATGCATTAGGCACAGCGGCACAGAATGTGTGAACTCTGCCGTATTTATCGATTTGTGGCTTATCTGAATGAGCAAAAATAACACCAGAAGTACCGATTGTTGTGAATGCTTTGCCTTCTTCAACAACACCTGTTCCAATAGCAGCAGAGGCATTGTCTCCAGCGCCGTAGCACACGATAGTATCAGTACTTAAACCAGTAAGCTTTGCGACTTCTTCTGTCACAGTGCCAGCGACATCAACAGACTCTTTGCACTCTGGCATTAAGTCTCTGTTAATCTCAAGAATATCAAGTATCTCGTTAGACCAAGCTCTGTTCTTAACATCAAATAAATTAGTACCAGAAGCGTCACTTGCCTCTTGACCATATTTGCCAGTTAGCATAAATCTAACATAGTCTTTTGGTAACAAGATTTTGTGGCATTTTGCGTATATTTCAGGCTCGTTTTCTCTAACCCACAAAATTTTACCAGCAGTAAAACCAGTTAATGCCGGGTTAGCAGTGATTTCTATAAGTTTTTCTTTGCCAACTTTTGCTGTGATTTCTTCACATTGTTTAGTGGTTCTTCCGTCGCACCAAATGATAGAGTTTCTCAAAATTTGTCCGTTTTCATCAACCATAACAAGTCCGTGCATTTGACCAGATATACCGATACCTTTTAGCTCTTTAGGGTCGATACCACTTGTTTCTATAACAGATTTAATTGTAATAACAGCTGCATTCCACCAGTCTTGTGGGTTTTGCTCTGCCCAACCATTTTGGGGTTGAATTAAATCGTATTCCACTGTTTTACTCGCTATCTTAGTTCCTTTATCATCAAAAAGAACTGTTTTAGTAGCAGAGGTGCCAAGGTCTATTCCAAGTACGTACATAATATATCCTCCATAAATTTTATCGTTTAATTTAATATCCATTATATTATTATTGATACAAAAATGCAATAGATAATGTGCATTTATCTTAATTTAGTGGCTCTATAATAAAAGTTGGGGTGGTAAAAAAGAGCCTACAAAAAAGAATAAAA
>CAYJKT010000009.1:0-429 GCA_964370775.1 uncultured Eubacteriales bacterium
TGCAGAAGCTCAAGGTAAATCAGTTCAAGATATCAAAGATATCATCGAAGGTCTACACGAGTTCAACCCAATGATGGGTCACCGTGGTTGCCGTCTAACTGTAACATACCCAGAAATCGCTGCAATGCAAACAAGAGCTGTTATTAAAGCTGCTATCAATGTAAACAAAGCTCAACCTGACCATAAAGTGGTTCCACAAATCATGATTCCACTAGTAGGTGAAGTTAGAGAGTTAGCATTCGTTAAAGCAGTTGTTGTTGAGACAGCTGACAAAGTTATTGCTGATGCTGGCGTAGAGCTAGAGTACGAAGTAGGTACAATGATTGAGATTCCAAGAGCTGCTTTAACAGCTGACGAAATCGCAACAGAGGCTGAATTCTTCTCATTCGGTACTAACGATTTAACACAAATGACATTCGGCTTTAGCCG
>CAYJKT010000009.1:439-90081 GCA_964370775.1 uncultured Eubacteriales bacterium
CTGCGGAGAGCACGGTGGTGACCCAACAACTGTTGAGTTCTGCCATAATGTTGGTTTAGACTACGTGAGCTGCTCACCTTTCCGTGTGCCAATCGCTAGACTAGCTGCTGCTCAAGCTGCATTAAAAGCTAAATAATTTATAGTTATACTATTTTATAGTGGTCGGTCTTTTGACCGACCCTATATTATATATTTACACCGATTTTACTTTTAATATGTATAAATTTAACTTGTATATATTAAAATTAAAATATTATTATATTGGAGGACTATTATGAGAAATAATTTTTTATCTCAATTAGAGACACTACAGTTTGAGCTTATTTATACAGGGAAATTATGTGAAGAAGCAATCAGCACTGCAATTGAAGCTTTTGTTAATGGTGATGAATCTGTAACAGACAAAGTTAGAGCAATGGAAGAAAAAATCGATGAAAAAGAAACATTGATTGAGTCTATGTGCTACAAACTTCTACTTTCACAGCAACCTGTTGCAATTGATTTAAGAACAGTTTCATGCGCATTAAAAATGATAACTGACTTAGAGAGAATAGGCGACCAAGCAGCTGACATTGCTGACTTAGTAAAATACACAAAGAGTAAAGTAGGTTCTGTGCTTATAAATAACATGGCTAAAGAGGCTGCATCTATGGTTGTTGACGCAGTTGAAGCATTTGCAAACAAAGATTTAGAAGCGGCTAATGCAGTGATTGACAGAGACGATAAAGTAGACGAAATGTTCAAAGCAGCTAAAGGTGAAATCATTAAGAGCATTAAAGAGGAACAAAACTCAGAAGATGCTGAGGCTATAGCAGATGTGCTTATCATTGTTAAGTATTTAGAGCGTATAGCAGACCATGCAACAAACGTTGCAGAATGGGCAGTGTTCTCTATGACAGGTGTTCACGAGAGCCACCACGACGCTTAATTTACATAAGACAATAAAAAGAGGCTGTGACGTAATAAAATAATTTTCGTCAAATTGACAGATAAATGTAGGGGCGATCCTGTGTGACCGCCCGAAACCTTGGATTTTACCATTAGTTTCGGGCGAACACGCAGGTTCGCCCCTACGAATTTTGTGCACTATAACAATTACGTCACAGCCCCTTTGTTTTGTTAAACATATCGATTTCTAAGTAAATTGCCTACAAAGTTTCCAATAAGGGAAATAACTCCGTAACCTATAACATAAATCCATGCAGTGTAGTTATAGAAAATAAAGAGTGTAGGAATAAAAATAACAGAGATGATAACAGCATAAAGAATATTCAAGCCGTTTTGGCTTCCATAAATCAAAGATGTAATAAAGCATATCAAAGGAAAAGCTACTAGAAGAACTATCATTCCTATACTGGTGTAGAACATTAATAAGGGTAATAGGTAAAATGCAAGTGCATTGATGATTAGATACGGTATCATTTTTACAAATATTTTCATTATATGCCTCCTTAAGTTGAGTTATAATTCAATTATAACAGTATATTTTCTGAAAAGCAATAAAAAAGTATCACTACAAAATATTATGATAAGTTATAGATACGAGTAAGATAATTAAAATCCTCCACCTCATATAATTGAGCCAGTGGAGGATTTGTTTTTAAGTGATTTATAAGTAAGTTGAAACTTTACTTTTGTAGTATTCTTAATTTCTTCTGTTTCTTGTAATAAGAAGAAGCCTAAATAACTGTAGTAATGAAGCTGCAACTGCTGCTACATAAGTGAGTGCAGCTGCACTCAATACAGATTTTGTTGCGGGTATTTCGCTGTCTGCTAGTATTCCTGTACTACCGAGTAGTTTTATCGCTCTCTTTGATGCATTAAACTCAACAGGTAATGTGACAATTTGAAATATTACCGATGCCAAAAATGCGATTATTCCTATCTCAATTATAATTTCAGATGTAGTTCCTGTAAAAAACATGCCTAGAATAATCAGTGGTACGGCAGCCATGCTACCAAACCTTGCTACTGGAACAAATGCAGTGCGAAGTTTAAGTGGTGCATAGTTTTTGTGATGTTGTAATGCGTGTCCACATTCATGTGCTGCAACACCAACAGCTGCTATCGAAGTTTGATTATATGTTGCATCGGATAGGTTAACAGTTTTTGTTCGTGGGTCATAATGGTCGGACAAATTCCCATTAACATGCCTAACGCTTACGTCATGAAGCCCCTGTGTTCTCAAAATTTCCTCGGCTGCATCTTTTCCAGTATATCCACGCATATTTCTAACGGCAGAATATTTTGAGAATGTAGATTTTAACTTAATTTGTGCGAATATTGTTATTATAACGCCAAGTATTATTAAAATATAAGTTGGGTCATAAATCATTCTAAACATTCCAAACATTTATAAATCTCCTTTGCTGTTTAATATTTGCATAAATTCATCACCAGTTATTGTTTCTTTTTCTAAAAGATGTTTAGATATTTCATGAAGTTTGTCTTCGTTTTCTTTTAGAATTTTCATAGCCTTTTCATATTGTGTACGAACTATCTCTATAACTTCATTATCAATAATTCTAGCAGTTTCTGCTGAACATATCATAGAGGTATCGCCACCTAGATATTGATTATTTACCGCTTCAAGTGCAACCATTCCGAATTTATCACTCATACCAAAACGTGTCACCATTGCTCGTGCTATTTTTGTAGCTTGCTCAATATCGTTTGAAGCACCTGTTGTTATCGAGTTAAAAATAAGGTCTTCTGCTGCTCTACCACCTGTAAAAGTAGCTATCTTGTTAAGTGCTTGTTCTTTGCTCATTAAGAATTTTTCATCGCTGTCTATTTGCATTGTATACCCTAAAGCACCAGAAGTACGAGGTATGATTGTGATTTTATGAACTGGAGCACTATCACTTTGTAAAGCTGCTACCAAAGCATGCCCTACTTCGTGGTATGATACAATTTTCTTTTCTCGCTCTGATACTGCTGCATTTTTTCTCTGATAACCAGCAATTACAACTTCAACACTTTCCTCTAAATCAGACTGTATAACAGCTTTTCTGCCATCTCTTACAGCTCTTAAAGCAGCTTCATTCACAATGTTTGCAAGTTCTGCTCCGTTAGCACCAGATGTCGCCCTAGCAATCTTTTCAAAATCAATATCATCAGTTAACTTAACATTTTTGCCATGTACTTCCAAAATCGCTTGTCTACCTTTTTGGTCAGGAAGTTCAACAGGAACTCGTCTGTCAAATCTGCCGGGTCTTGTAAGTGCTTTGTCAAGAATTTCTGGTCTATTACTTGCTGCAAGTAGCACAACACCTTTTTGTCCGTCAAAACCGTCCATTTCAGTAAGTAACTGATTTAACGTTTGCTCACGCTCGTCATTACTGCTCATACCACTATCACGCTTTTTACCTATAGTATCAATCTCATCTATAAAAATTATGCATGGTGCTTTTTCATTTGCTTGTTTGAATAAATCCCTTACTTTTGCAGCACCCATACCAACAAACATTTCAACAAATTCTGAACCAGATATAGAGAAGAAAGGTACTTTAGCTTCTCCTGCAACTGCTTTTGCTAAAAGAGTTTTACCTGTGCCCGGAGGGCCCACTAAGAGAACACCTTTTGGTAAGTTAGCTCCAATATCAGCATATTTTTTTGGATTGTTTAGAAAGTCTACAACTTCTGTTAATGCTTCTTTTGCTTCTTCTTGCCCTGCAACATCTTTAAAAGATTTTCCAGTAGTTGTTTCTGCATAAATTTTAGCATTTGATTTACCGAACGACATAGAGTTACCACCACCCATGCCTTTCATCATTTTTGACATTATAAATCGCCATATTAAAGCAAATATAACTATCATAATTACAGAGCTGATGATATTCATTAGAAAAGAGCTTTCTCTTGGAAAGACCTCTATAAATTCAGCTCCTGAGTCATAAAGCCTGTCAACAAGGTCGCTGTCTTGCATTCTTGTGGTAGAATAAAGATCTGTTTGTGGTTCTTCTTCGCCTTCTACTACAGTTTCAATACCATACATAATACTTTCGTCCATTACTTGGACAGCCGATATTTTGCCAGCATTTAGATCGTCTAAAAAAACATCATAAGTTACATTAGTAACGGAATTGCCACCAAAAAATAGTGCAGTAATTAGGTTAAATGCAAAAATTATTACCATTACAATTAGCCAGTAATATATAAATGGTTTGTTTCTTTTTAGCTTCATCATACTTTTTTTCATTTTGTTGCTCCCTTTTTAATTACAATTTCAGTAATCGCCATTTAATTAGTCATCATTAGTATACACACATTTTCTTTAAAACAATGGCACCTTGTATTGCTTAATTAGAATGAATGTTTTGACCGTTCGTTCAATGTCTATAATATAACACAAATTGAACGATTGGTCAATGTTCGTTGTGTGAATTTTTACTGAAAGATAAATGAAAGTAAATTTGTTAGTACTGAAATTCAAAATAAGTTCAGATACACAAAAACCTCTTACATAACTCATTAGTTTGAGTATTGTAAGAGGTTAATAAATATTAGCTTTTATTGCAAAATTGATAGTACAAAACTTAAAATATAAATTAGTGTATATTTTATTTTTTTAAGTTTTCCTTAATTTTTTTACCAACATTATTTACTTTTTGCTTTTTCTCTCGACTTTCCTCAGTTGGAGGTGGAGGGCTAAATATATCTTTATAAACAAGCTCTGCTGTATCACCTTTAAGCATTTCTTCATCAATGCCTTTAGCTTTTAGTTTTTCATGTGTGTTGTGTTTAACCAAAGCATAGATAACTCCTAGCGTTGGAGGTCCAATTAGCACACCTGTAATACCGAAAAGAGAACCCATAACCATAACTGATGTTAATGTCCATATCTCTGGCAAGCCTAGGGATGAACCAACTACTTTAGGATAAATGAAGTTGCCTTCAAACTGTTGTAGTACTACGATGAATACAATAAACCATACAGCGTCCATTGGGTTAACCATTAGTAGAATAACCCCACCTAAAAAAGCTGCTATATACGCGCCTACAAGAGGAACTACAGCACCTAAGGTGACGATAGTGGAAATCAACAACGCATAGTCAAGACCGATAATTGACATTCCGATATAACATAATATACCTAAAATTAAAGCTTCTGTTAATTGACCTCTAACATAGTTAGAGAAAACTTTGTTGCATAATCTCAAAAACATTGATGTTGCGTTCACACTTTTTCTAGGAATTATAGAAAAAGTGAACTGTTTGAAGTTGCGTATAAGCTTTTCTTTTCCAACCAAGAAATAAATTGAATAAACAAAACTTATGAAAATTGTTACTATTCCACTTGCGAAAGACATAGTAGCACTTAATACAGATTGCAAAACTTCTGTGGTTACTGATGTAACATTGGATAGAATAGCTTCAAAATTGAAATTGGAAAAAAGCTGAGTTTGTAATTCATTAAAGTCAATGCTTAAATTATATGTCTCGATTAATCCTAAAATCCATACTTCAAATTCTGCCAAATAAACAGGCAGCGTGTGTTGAGCAGTCTCAACAAAACTTTCTATAGAACGGAAAAGCTCAGGTATAATGTAGAAAATAACTAAGGCAAAAACAGCGAAAATAATTATATATGATAGTACAATAGAGAGCGGTCGCCTAATCTTGTTCCAAACTCTACCGTTTTCAAATTTTTTATTTATCTTATCAAATATTTTTTGTTCTAATATATTCACAATTACATTTAAGATAAACGCAAAAACCAAACCTGATAATAGAGGCATTATTGCAGAGAAAAAAGTTCCTGCAAACCCAGCAAAAGTTTCATATTGAAAAATTGCATATATCAAAATTACTGTAAAAGTTATGCCACCTAAAATATATAGAAAGATTTTTTTATTTGTAAAATCTGGCATTTTATACTCCTTATTCTGTAGTGTTTATCAAGCAATTAATAAACATATCTTATGTTTTTTTCGTGTGAAATATACGCACCTTCCATTAGCTGAGTCAGCAAAAATGCATCATTAGTATCAAAAGGTGACTTGCCACCACTAACAACGCAGTCGATCCATTGGTTGATAGGTGAGGCTTCGTTAATTGGTACATCTACCGCTGTAACCCACTCATTGTTAGTGCTTTCATTACAATAAGTTACAGTGTTTCCTACTATCATAGCACCACCTAAAGTGCCACTAATCTCTATCATATACGGATAGTTTTTAGAGACAAAACCTGTTTCAGAAACACCTATAGCTCCATTATCAAACTCAATTACAGAAACAGCGTTATCTTCAACTGCTCTATCTGTAACGTTTGTAAAAGTAGAAGTGATGTTTCTAGGTTTTCCCATAAACCAACTCAACAAATACATAGGGTGCGCACCTAAATCCATCATTGCGCCACCACCACACATCTCTTTGTTATAAAAATGTTCAGGTAGCCAATTATCTATAGAACCTCCATGCACATTGCGAACTCTCATATAAGTGATTTTACCTAATGAACCTCCGTCTACAAGGTTTTTTAGATATTTCACTTTACCAAAAGTTCTATGAGGGAAAGAGATTGTAAAAACTTTGTCGCTTTCATCAACCGCGTCACAAACTTTTTTTGCACTGTCCATAGTGAAAGTCAAAACTTTTTCTGTAAAGATATTTTTCTTTGCATTCGCTATTTTTATCATTATTTCTTCATGCAAGTTTGTAGCACTACAAACAATAACGCTATCAATACTTCTATCGTTTAAAATGTCATCTAAATTCTCGATAAATGATAGTGAGTGTTTCTCTGCAAAGGCTTTACCTCTTGCTGTATCATCGTCCCAAACGCTCACTACGTTTGACTTCTCGTTTTTAATTGCATCCTCGACATATTCATCAGAATGTACATGCCAAGAGCCTATCATTGCTATATTCATAATGTTCTCCTTTAAACTTTCTTATTAAATTGGTTGCTACATTTTTGGCAAGTAACAACAATGTTGCCTCTGCCTTTTGGTGCTCTTAATTGTTGTTTGCAATTAGGGCACTTAAAATATTTATACGTGCTTCTGTCGTCAAACTCTCTTTTTTTCAAAAGAACAACTTTCTCTACTGGTGTCCAATATTTGAGAAAAACAGTGTTCTCCTTAGTACGTGCTGAAATATTTTTAGAAAATACTCTAAAAGCTCCATACAATGATATAAAAGTAGGAAGTAGAGATAGAATGTCTAAATCAAAAGCTGTTGTAAACACAGAAACGATAAAAGAAAAAACAAGTAAAAACACTGTGAATTTATCTACACCATACCTGCCATACATGAAACGAATAAATTTATCTAACAATTTTATTACCCCACAATTTAGTTATTTATTTCATTATACAAAAGAATTATATATATTACAACAAGAAAATCATTACTTTAACAAGTTATTCATAAATTATACTATCTATTGACAAATAAAGAGAAATAAAATATGCTATAATAATATTAGAAAAAGTAAAATAGGTGAAAGAATGGAAAAATATTTAGAAATTGGCAGATTTGTAGGTACACATGGAATCAAAGGCGAAGTTAAATTAGAAGTATGGGCAGATACACCTGAATTTATAAGAGGATTAAAAACTTTGTACTTTGAAGAGGGCAAAGTTAAAATAGACATAGAGAGCAAAAAGGTTCACAAAAATGTTGGCTTAGTAAAAATTAAAGGGATAGACACACCAGAGCAAGGAGAAGCTTTAAGAGGAAAACTTGTATATATGGACAGAAGCGAAGTGCGTCTACCTAAAAACAGATTTTTTATAGCTGATTTAATTGGAATTAAAGTATATGACGGAAATAACGAAAAGTATTACGGAGAGATTACCGAAGTGTTCCAAACAGGAGCTAATAATGTGTATAAAATAGAAAAAGACGGCAAGGAATATTTATTCCCAGCAGTTGACCACATGATAAAGAGTACAGATATAGAAAACAGTAGAATTGAAGTTCTACCGATAGCAGGTATTTTTGACGATGAGGGATACACAGATGAGAATTGATATTATCACTCTTTTTCCTGAGACCATTGAGAATTTTTTAGACGAAAGTATAATTGGTAAAGCTAGAGGTAAGGGACATATACAGATATGTACTCACCAACTTAGAGATTATGCGTTGAATAAACATTCAAAAGTTGACGATACTCCTTTTGGGGGAGGTAAAGGAATGCTTTTAATGCCTGAACCTATTGCGTGTTGCTTAGATAAACTCAGCGAACATTTAAGCACTAAACCACATATAATATATATGTCACCCAGAGGTAAAGTGTTAGACCAAGACAAAGTGAAAAAATTGGCGAAACAAGAAAATATTTGTATAATATGTGGGCACTATGAGGGCATAGACGAAAGAATAATTGATACTTATGTAGACGAAGAAATATCCATTGGTGATTTTGTGTTAACAGGAGGTGAGATGCCAGCGTTGATACTTACAGATGCAGTTAGCAGAATGGTTAAAGGCGTGTTGAGTGAAGATGTATGTTTTGAAGAAGAGAGCCATTATAATATGTTGCTTGAACACCCACAATACACAAGACCAAGTGTTTGGAGAGGGAGGAGCGTGCCTAGTGTATTAACAGAGGGTAATCATGCGAAGATAGAAAAATGGAAAAGAGAAGAAGCAATAAAATGCACAAAAACCAATAGACCAAAGCTATATGACTTAGCTGTGACAAAAGGGTTTATTACTGAAAAAGAGAAAATAAAATCATAGATATATTGTTACAAAAATGTAAATAATTCTGCTTTTTTAGTTCTGTTCAATAAAAATGGAATTATGTTAAGATAATGGAGTTATAAAATTTAATGAAAATTGTAGTGAATAGTAACAAATATATGTTATCTAATTGCACACCCCTAGTAAATGGAAACAAAAATAGGGATAAACGATTGACTAAAAGAAAAAATCAATATATAATGAATGTAGTAACAAATAATTCAAATTTAGTTTAATTTTAACAGGAGTGAAATTTATGTACGATAAAGAAGTATTAGTTCAAAATCAGGTTGGTTTACATGCGAGACCTGCGACTTTCTTTATCCAAAAGGCAAATGAGTTTAAGTCATCTATTTGGGTAGAAAAAGAAGAGAGAAGAGTAAATGCAAAAAGTCTATTAGGGATTTTGTCATTAGGTATTGTTGGCGGTACTACAATTAAAATTATTGCTGACGGTTCTGATGATAAAGAAGCAGTTGAAAGCTTAATTGAGCTTGTGAAATCTGGCTTTGCTGAGTAATTAATTTTAGTTCCTATTGGGGCTGTTTCGGTGAGTTTAAGTGTGATGTAAAATTTGCTTAAATTTTTCGAAACAGACCCTTTTTGCTTTTTATAGAATGGAGGAAGTATGACAGAGCAAAATCCTAAATTAAAAACGCTTAGAGAAAAGGCAATGTCATTGCCTCTAGTACCTGGTGTATATATAATGAAAAACAGCAAAGGTGCAATTATATATATTGGAAAAGCAAAAGCTTTAAAAAACAGAGTTAGCCAGTATTTTGGTTCTGACAGAAATTTAGGCGAAAAAGTCAGACAAATGGTAATTAGAGTTAATGACTTTGACTACATTATTACCGACAGCGAATACGAAGCGCTGGTATTAGAAAATAGTTTAATTAAACAAAATATGCCTAAGTATAATATCTTGCTTAAAGATGACAAAGGCTATTGTTATATAAGAATTACAAATGACGCTTATCCAAGAATTAAAGAGGCTAAGCAGATATTAAAAGATGATTCAAAATATTTAGGTCCGTATATGAGTATATGGGCAGTGCAAAATATAGTTGATGAGACATTAAAGATATTTAAACTGCCTGTGTGTAACAGAGTTTTTCCAAGAGATTTTAAAAAGTATAGACCATGCCTTAATTATTATATAAAGCAGTGTGATGCTCCGTGCAAAGGTAATATAGATAAAGATACGTACAATAAAACTATTAGAGAAGCTATAGATTTTATTAAATCAGGTGCGAGCGAGAGTGTTAAAAGATTAGAAGCTGAAATGAATGAAGAAGCAGAAAATCTGAACTTTGAAAAAGCTGCTAAACTAAGGGATAGAATAAACCTAATTAATCGTATTAGAGAAAAGCAAAAAGTTGTAAAAAGTAGTGTTGCGTTTCAAGACGTAATTGCGACAGCACTTAATGAGGGTACGATTGCTATAACAATACTGAAATTCCAAAATAATTCACTGTCCGACAGGGAAGACCATATCTTGCAAAAAATGGGCTCAGTAGAAGAAACAGTAGACGAATTTTTGCTGAGATATTACGAAAACAGCATTATACCACCTAGGATTTGTGTTGAAAATCTGCCGAGTGATGTAGATAACTTAACTAGGTGGTTAAGTGAGAAAGCTCAGAAAAAAGTTGAGTTTTTTGTCCCTCAAAGAGGAGAACAACTAAAGTTACTTCAAATGTGTAAAGTTAACGCTAATGAGAAATTAGCAGAGGGTAAAAACACAACTGGTAGAGATATTTCTACACTTGATGAACTTGCTAATTTACTTGGATTAGAGGATACTCCTAACTATATAGAATCCTACGATATAAGTAATTTATCTGGCGGCGAAAATGTTGGAGGTATGGTTGTGTTTGAGAACGCAAGACCTCTAAAAAAAGCATATAGAAAGTTTAAGATTAAGACTATTATCGGTCAAGACGACTACGGTTCAATGTCAGAGGTAATCACAAGGCGTTTTAAAGAATATGAACTGCATAAGGAAACAGGAGAGGGTTTTGGCAGATTGCCCGATTTAATCCTGCTTGACGGTGGTAAAGGTCATGTTAGTACGATAGCTCCTTTAATAGAAAGATACGGTATACCAGTTTTTGGTATGGTGAAAGACGACAAACACAAAACAAGAGCAATAACAGGTAATGGGGGAGAGGTAGAAATTCAATCTACAAGACGAGCTTTTACCCTAATATCGAATATTCAAGAGGAAGTTCACAGATATGCAATTTCATATCACAGGAGTTTAAGGAAGAAGTCTAACCTTAGTTCTTCTTTATTAGAAATTGACGGTGTGGGAAAAGAGAGAGCGAAAGCATTGCTTGCTCACTTTAAAACGATAAAGAATATTAAGAATGCAAGTGTAGAAGAATTGTTAAATGTTAGTAAAATGACTGAAAAAGTTGCCAAAAACATAGTAAACTACTTTGAAAATGTATAAAATAGTAAAAAATGGTTGACATTTAATTCATTTAATGTGATAATAACATTTGATAAAGTGGGTATTTTGTATATGAGAGTTATATCTGGCGAAAAACGCGGAACAAAATTAATAAGCGATGAAGGATTGAATACACGTCCTACTACTGATAGAGTAAAAGAATGTGTTTTTAATATATTGCAATTTGATATTTATGGTAAGATTTTTCTAGATTTATTTGCCGGTAGCGGTCAAATGGGTATAGAAGCTGTGAGTAGAGGTGCTGGCATGGCTGTTATGACTGACAGTTATCCAAAGGCGTTTGACATTTGCAGTAAAAACATAAAAACAGTTAAGTATGAAAACAAAGTTAAGCTTTATAAGCTTGATGCAATAAATTTTGTTAAAAGTACTGATATAGTTTTTGATGTAGCGTACATTGACCCTCCTTATGGAGATGGTCAGTTAGAGGAAGTTTTACCATTGCTTACACAGAAGATGTCAGAAAATTCTGTGATTATGTGTGAACATTCAGTTGAGCAAAAGGTTGCTGAAAGTATAAATGATTTCAAAATGCAAAAGCAATATAAGTATGGGAAAATAATGCTTACAGTTTATAGAAATTAAGTAAATGAAAAGGTAGAATAAATTATGAAAGTTGCTATCTGCCCAGGAAGCTTTGATCCAGTTACAAAAGGACACTTAGACATAATATCTAGAGCATGTAAAACATTTGATAAAGTTATCGTGGCTGTTGCGAAAAACCCAGGTAAAAACCCTATTTTTTCTGTTGAGGAAAGAGTAGAGCTTTTACAAAAGGTGATAGAACATGAAAACTTGAATGCAGAAGTTAGCATTGTTGAGGGATTATTGGCAGAATATGTAAAACAACATAACGCTAATGTAATTATTAAAGGCTTAAGAGCTATGACGGACTTTGAATATGAGTTCCAAATGGCGCTTGCTAATAAAAAACTCAACCCTGAACTAGAAACCATGTTTTTTGCAACAAGTTCAGAAAATATGTTTTTAAGCTCAGGCCTAATAAAACAGATTGCTGGTTTTGGCGGTGATATTGCGGATTTTGTACCGCAGTGTATTCTAGATAATATTAAAAAAAGATTATGCGAGGGAGATGAATAGAATGAATAATCAAGCTACTATAGAGGATTTATTGGACGAATTAGATGACGTTATCGAGAGAGGTTGGTCTATCCCAATGTCTGGCGGAAAAATATTTGTTGATGGTGAGGACGCAAGACAAATATTAGATGATATTCGTGAAACTATTCCTAAAGAAATAAGAGAAGCTAGAGATTTAGTTGTGCAAAGAGAGCAAATTTTAGCAGAGGCACAACGTGATGCAGACACAATTATCAGAGTTGCTGAGGAAAAAGCTCGTAACATTATTAATCAAGATGAATTAGTTAGACAAGCTCAAGCAAAAGCAAATGATTTAATCATGCAAGGGCAAGCTAAATTCAAAGAGATGAGAAAAGCTTCTAACGATTATGTTGATGATATTATGAGAAGAGCAGACGAGAGTGTTTCTGATACTTTAGCAGAGCTTAGAAAAACTCGCCAAAATATCAAGGCTGCTCAAAAAACAAATATATAAAGTCAACAAATTGATTTAGGGATTTTCCCCCACCACTATTTTGTATGTATTTTTGATAGTAATTTCGTCAAATTGCCATAATTTTACATATAATTATAGTTAGATTTAAACATTAGCGGTACTACTATATATGGTAGTACCGTATTTTTATACCCTCAAACCATTGTGATACAGTATAAAATATTAGTTCAATAAAAATTTAGTTAGATTTACTCTTGCAAAATTTGCTTATATGCTTTATAATTGTATCATTGAGTGGAGAATTGTGCGTATAAGTGGCAAAAAATGTGTCACAAACCCTAAATAGTGGGGGCGTATGGTTTGAGGAAAGGGGAAATCATGTTCAACGGCGAGTATCAACACAATATGGATTTGAAGGGTAGAGTAACTATACCCTCTAAATTTCGTGACGATTTAGGCGAAAAATTCCATGTTTGTAAAGGTTACGATAGCTGTTTAGTGATTTATTCTTCTGCTGAATGGGAAAAGTTTGTTGAAAAATTAATAAACAAACCTAGTGTAGTTGCAAAACAAGCCAAACGTTATTTCCTAGCTTCTGCTGTTGATGTTGAACCTGATAAACAAGGTAGAATTTTAATTCCACAACATTTAAGAGAATTTGCAGGAATTGAAAAAGAGTTAGTAATTATAGGTGTTGGTGACACTGCAGAGATTTGGAATGTTGATGCATGGCGTGCATTTAATGATAATATTACGATTGAAGAAATTGAGCGTATGATGATGGGAGAGATGGATAAACAATGATATTTGTACATATCCCAGTTCTATTTAATGAAACAATAGACAGTTTAAATATAAAAGAAGATGGAATATATATAGATGGTACAGCAGGTGGTGCTGGGCACTCAAAAGCAATAGCAGAGAAAATTACAACAGGTAGACTGCTATCTATTGACCAAGACCCAGACGCTGTAAAAGTTGCAAGCGAAAGATTGCTTCCGTTTAGTCATGCAAAAGTAGTTCGTGGCAATTTTTCTGATATGACAAAAATTGCACACGAAAATGATATAATTAAAGTAGATGGTATACTTTTGGATATAGGTGTATCATCTTATCAACTTGATAACGAGAGCAGAGGTTTTTCGTATCATTCAGATGCTCCACTCGATATGAGAATGAGCCAAACTGGCATGAGTGCCGAAGATGTGGTTAACGACTATACATGGCAAGAATTAGCTAGAATAATCAGCCAGTATGGTGAGGATAAAAACGCTGTAAGAATTGCAAAATCTATTGTAAATGCAAGAGAAGAAAAAAGAATTGAGACAACAGTAGAGCTAGCAGAGATTATCAAAGACGGCTTACCCTACGCTGTTAAACGTAAAGAGGGACACCCAGCTAGAAAAGCTTTTCAAGCTATAAGAATTGAAGTTAACGGAGAGTTAGAGAAGTTAAAACTTGCTTTGACAGATGCATTTGAATTACTAAATGTAGGTGGACGTTTAAGCGTGATAACTTTTCACTCTTTAGAAGATAGAATTGTTAAAGACCAAATGAAAAACTGGTGTATAGGCTGTACATGCCCTAAAGATTTCCCAGTATGTATATGTGGGAAGACACCAAAAGGTAAAATTATATACAAAAAAGGCTTAACTGCAAGCGAAGAAGAACTTGAAAGAAACCCAAGAGCACGTAGTGCGAGGTTAAGAGTAATAGAAAAACTGTAATTTAGAAAGGATGAATTCGTATGAGAAGGAATTATTCTAATTTTGATGGAAATGCAGCTAGGAATATAGAACCTAGAAGAATAGAACGCAAGAAGAATAATATAACAAGACTTACACAAAAACAGCTTAAAGAAGCAAGAGAAGAAAAACGCAAACCACATAAGTTAGGTTTTAAACAAATAAGCCTAGCTATAGTTTTTGTTATGGCAGCGATATCCGTACAAGGGTGGGCGTCACTAACAGAAATTACACTTGAGACAACAGAAATTAGCAACACATTAGAAGAATTGCAAGGTGAGCAAATTCAATTAGAAATGATATTAACTGAAGATATGGAATCTGTTAATATCAAAGAATATGCTAAAAACAGACTAGACATGGCTGCTGTTTTACCTCATGAAGTTACATATATAGAGATGGAAAACAGAGACCAAGGAACTGTGTATAATCAAAGTTCAGAAAACTTATTTGAAAAATTCTTGGCTTTTTTAGGATTTTAGTGTATAATGATAAGAATACTCTCAGCAATCTAGTGCAGAGTAATAAAGTATAAGTTAAAAGAATACATTTATAATGACGGTATAGAACTTTATTTTTTTATAAACCGTAGAATGAATATGCTTTTTGAAAGGATGGATTTATGTTTAAAAACAAGAAGCAAGCAGCAATAACAAAAACTTACATTGTCTTTATTGTTCTTATTTTACTTTTTGTATACGCTACAATATTTTTAATAGACCTACAGTTTGTAAGAGGAGAAGAGTACAGACAGATTACGGTAACTCAAAGTTTGAAAACTACTGAGCTTACACCGGATAGAGGCACGATATATGATGCAGCTGGTAATGTGCTTGCTCAAAGTGCAAGCGTTTGGACTGTTGCATTAGAACCTAGCTACTTTGGAAATGATGAAGAAGGCGATGCGGTAAGACAGCTAATTGCACAAGGGTTAGCACCTATACTAGACATGACTGCCGATGAAATTTATGAAAAAACAAAGCAAGACACAAGTTTTACATATTTAAAAAAACAAATTGAAACATCAGTTAAAGATGAAATAGTTACATTTTTAACAGAAAACGAGATAACAGGTGGAGTAAGCTTGATTGAGGATTACAAAAGATATTATCCTTATGGCTCACTAGCATCTGCTGTTATTGGTTTTACGGGTACTGACGGTATAGGCTTATATGGAATAGAGCTTGAATACGACGATGACCTAACTGGAACTGCTGGTACTTTGGTAAGTGCTAAAAATGCAGTAGGCAACGATATGCCGTTTCAGTATGAACAAATGGTTTCAGCAGAAGACGGATATGATTTGGTTTTGACTATAGACCAAAATGTGCAAAGTATATGCGAAAAATATTTAAGAGAAGCTATTGTTGAATATAGCGTTAACAAAAGTGGTGCTGCAATAGTTATGAATGTAAACACTGGTGCGATTATAGCAATGGCAACTGGTGAGCAGTTTGACTTGAATGAACCGTGGACTATTGTTAACCAAAATACTTTAGCAGAAATCGAACTGTTGCCAGAGGAAGAACAAGGGCAAGCGACAAGCAACGCTTTGTATGCTCAATGGAGAAATAAAGCCGTTAGTGATACTTACGAACCAGGTTCTGTTTTTAAAGATGTTACAGCAGCTGCTGCACTTGACAGTGCAAGCATCAGCGTAGATACAAGATTTAATTGCACAGGCTCTTATATACCTGTAGGTGCACCAGACCACGACCCTATTAGATGTGCTATTTCAGTAGTTGGTGGCGCACATGGTGAACAAACAGTGCATGAGGGGCTGATGAATTCTTGTAACCCATTTTTTATGCAAACAGCAGAGGCAATGGGTGCTGACACATTCTTTAGTTACTTTGAAGGTTTTGGATTTACAGAGAAAACAGAAATTGATTTACCGGGCGAAGCTATGGGTCAATACCATGAACTAGACGCATTAAACGCTGTGGAGCTTGCTACTGCTAGTTTTGGTCAAGGTATTGCTGTTACACCAATACAAATGATTACAGCTGTTGCAGCTGTTGCAAATGGTGGTTACATTGTGCAACCTCATGTGGTTGACAGAGTTTTAGACTCCGACGGAAACATTGTATCATCAGCAGATACAGAATATAAAAGACAAGTAATATCTGAAGAAACTGCACAAATAGTTACAGAGACATTAACTGAGAACGCAACAACAGGTGGTAGCCGTTCAGGTTATGTTGAGGGATATAACCTAGCTGGTAAAACAGGTACGTCAGAAAAAGTTGCACAGTATTATGAAGATACATCAAAACCTATGGAATACATTGTTAGTTACGGTGGCTTTGGTCCTTCAGAAGACCCAGAGTATGCATTGCTCGTTTTCTTAGACGAACCAGAGAGAACTATAGCTTCAGGTGCTGGTCAAGCAGGTCCGTTATTCGCAGATATAATGGAAGAAATTTTGCCTTACTTAGGAGTGGAAAGCTCAATTCCTCAAACAGAAGAAGTTGAAGACACAAGAACACTTGCTCCGTCTATGATAGGTTATACAGTAGCAGAAGCAAGAGAAGAACTTGAAAACATGGGATTGTATTCTGATGTAGTAGGGGAAACAGACGGAACAGACCAAGTAGTGCTACAAGTGCCTACAGCTGGCACAGAACTGCCAAAAGGTGGCAAAGTTGTTCTGTATATACAAGAAGAAGTAACAGATAACCAACTGGTAACAGTGCCAAACTTTAGTGGTTTAACAATAAGTGAATGTAATGCAATTGCGGCAGAGAGTGACATTCAAGTAATACTAAAAGGTACTGATACAAACGGAAATTATAAAGCGATTACTCAAAGCTTGTCACCAGGCGAACCTGTAAAACCAGGAACAGTGTTAACGGTAACATTTGAGGAAGTCGGATAAAGTTAAAATCTAGGGAGAACATATATGAATACAGTGATACAAGTGATAGTAGTTACTATCTCGTTCGGTTTGACAGCTCTGCTTGGAAAATGGTTAATTCCATTTTTGCGTAGACTTAAGTTTGGGCAAACAATTAGAGAGATAGGCCCGGCATGGCACCAAAACAAACAAGGTACACCTACAATGGGTGGAATAATGTTCATAATCGGAATAACAATTTCCGTTTTAGTAGGCTTAGTTTTATCTGGTGTGATAAATGGGGTAGATACTACATTGCAAACTACAAAAATTGTAGGTGGCGTTGTAATGGCTTGTGTTTTCGGTTTAGTAGGTTTTTTTGATGACTATATTAGCATTAAAAAGAAAAGAAATCTAGGACTTACCGAGAAACAAAAGTTAGTGTTGCAATTTGCTATAGCTGGTGCATATTTGTTCTCTGTTTACTTAGCAGGAGGAACATCAGAGACTATTATTCCTTTTATTGGAACTATCGATTTAGGCGTGTTTTACTATATTTTAGCAGCTATCATTATTGTTGGAATGGTAAATGCAGTTAACTTTGCAGACGGTGTAGACGGCTTGTGTGGTACAGTTACATTTTTTGCAGCACTGTCTTTTATGATGTGCGCATTGCTTACAAACAACACAGGAATTGTGTATGTAGCTCTTGCATTAGCAGGTGGTTGCCTAGGTTTTTTAATGTGGAATTTTAACCCAGCAAAAGTATTTATGGGAGACACAGGGTCACTGTTTTTAGGTGGTATGGTATGTGCATTAGCTTTTGGAATAAACATGCCTATATTATTGCTTCCTGTGGGTATAATATATATAGCAGAGATATTATCTGTTGTAATTCAAGTAACTTATTTTAAAGCTACTAAAGGAAAAAGACTTTTCAAAATGTCACCATTACATCACCATTATGAACTAAGCGGTTGGAATGAAGTTAAAATTTGCGTAGTATTTGGTATTGTAACAATTATTGGAGGTGTAATTGCGGTATTGTCCGTAATTTTTGGCTAAATTGGAGGAAAACATATAAATGACAAACACAAATCGAAGAACTAATAGAAACAATAGAAACAGAGATAATTCTCAACTTACACTGATGAAAGCTTCTGCTACAGGTGGAACAGCTAGAAACAGACGTGCAAGAGGAAGAAATGAAAACACACGTAAGAGAAGTAGTAGGGTTGAAAGGTTCAATTACAAACTATTTAACCTGGGTGTTGGTATCGATTTGCCTCTTGTTATTATTGTTATCACATTAATTTGCTTTGGTTTGCTTATGTTGTTTTCAGCAAGTTTTTCAAAAGCATATTACGAATCAGGAGACAGCTATGCATATATAAGGCCTCAAGCAATCTTTGCTGGTATCGGCTTTGTAGCGATGCTTGCGATATCTTATGTTGACTACCACTTGTTCTATAAATTTGCGTGGCTGATTTATGGAGTTGCGATTGCTTTGTTGCTTGTTGTATTGGTTGATACCTTTGCGTTGAGCGAAGGTGTTGCACAAAGATGGATAGAGATTGGTAGCTTTTCATTCCAACCATCAGAGATAGGTAAGTTTGCTGTTGTTGTAATCATTGCATATCTTTTAAGCAAAAATCAAAACAAGTTAACCTCATTAAGAGACACAGTAATACCTACATTTGTATGCGCTGGCTTAATAGCAGGTTTAATTCTTGCAGAGAGACATTTGTCAGGATTTGTAATCACTGTAACACTTGCAATTATTGTTATGTTTGTTGGTGGTATTCAAGTTAGGTGGTTTGTAATATTAGGTGGAATTGGTGTTGCTATAGCGCTTATTTTGGTGTTTACTACCCCTGTTTTCGACTATATAGATGAAAGATTGATTGGTTGGTTAGACCCATTTGCAACAGATTTGCCTGATGATGTTGACCCTTATCAAACTATACAATCATTGTATGCTATAGGTTCTGGGCAATTATTTGGCGTAGGATTAGGGCAATCTATTCAAAAACATTCATATCTACCAGCTGCTCAAAACGACTTCATATTCTCTATAGTATGTGAAGAACTAGGCTTTATTGGTGGAATGATAGTTATCTTGTTATTTATTGCATTAATGTGGAGAGGTATAGTTATCTCTATAAATGCAAAAGATAAATTTGGTATGCTTTTAGGGCTTGGAATGACTGCAACAGTTGGAATTCAAGCAGCATATAATATATGTGTTGTAACAAACGCATTCCCAAACACAGGTATCAGTTTGCCATTCTTTAGCTATGGTGGTACAGCAATGTTAGTTACTTGTGGTATGATGGGTGTTTTACTTTCTGTTTCAAGAAATTCATATACAGAAAAATTATAAGAAAGTTTGAGATAGTATGAGAGTTTTATATACAGGTGGAGGCACAGCTGGGCATATAAATCCAGCACTCGCAGCTGCTGATTATTTAAAGAGCAAGAAACCAAACGCAGATATTTTGTTTGTAGGAAATAAAGGTTCTATGGAAGAAAGATTAGTTCCAGCCGCTAATTACAACTTTCGCTCCATTTCAATATCAGGTTTTCAAAGAAAAATAACACCTGAGAATATAGTGAAGAATGTCAAAACAATTAAAAGGATTATAACAGCTTCTATAGAGGCGAAAAAGATAATTAAAGAGTTTAACCCAGATGTTTGTGTTGGAACAGGTGGTTATGTGTGTGGCCCAGTACTTAGGGAAGCTGCAAAACTTGGCATACCTTGTGTGGTGCATGAATCTAATGCATTCCCGGGAATGACTATAAAAATGCTTGCTAAAAATATGCACACAGTTATGCTGCCGACAGCAGATGCGAAAAAGTACTTTGATGATTCGGTTAACACTTTAGTTACAGGAAACCCAGTTAGAGCTGAGATAATAAATGCAAAAACTGATGAAATAAAAAAGAAACTTAACTTAGACGAAAGACCTGTGATTTTATCAGTTGGTGGTAGCTTAGGTGCTGAGAAAATCAACAGCGCTATTGTTCCACTTTTAAAAAGAAGTGCAAAAGACGCCAAATATCAACATATACACAGCACAGGATTTGGTAAAATAAGTTCAGAGATAGAAAATATTAAAGAAAAAAGCACAGAAAACATTACGATAACTGAATATGTAAACATGCCTGACTGCTTAGCGGTTGCTGATTTAATCATCAGCAGAGCAGGGGCAATTACTGTTTCAGAAATTTCAGCAAGGGGTAAAGCTTCTATATTAATTCCGTCACCTTACGTTGCAGAAAATCATCAATTTCACAATGCGATGACTTTGGTTAACCTAGGTGCAGCAGAGATAATAGAGGAAAAGGATTTAACATCTGAAAAATTAATGAGGAAGGTGGATAGTGTTTTGTCCGATACAGCAAAGGCTAAAAGTATGGGAGAAAATGCTATGAAAAACTACATAGATGATGCAAACGAAAGAATTTACAAAATTACGATACTCGCTTCAAAGTCTAAATAATTGCACAAATTACCCCACTAAGCATATTATATTTTATTATGTGAAATACGGGGTGATATAGTGTCGATTATAAATATAGAAGGGCCAAGTAAACTAGTTGGCGAAATAAAAGTACAAGGTGCTAAGAATAGCGCCCTACCATTGTTATCAGCATGTGTGTTAGTAAAAGGCGTATCAGTTATACATAATTGTCCTAAATTAACTGATGTTAATGCGGCAGTAAAAATATTAGAGAGTTTAAATTGTAAATGCAAAAAAGAGGGAAACACTATTATAGTTGATAGCACTGATGTTATCAGCAGAAAAATACCAAATGACTTAATGCGTGAGATGCGCTCATCTATCGTGTTTTTGGGTGCTATTTTGGGAAGATGCTTTGAGGCTGACTTGTCCTTTCCAGGTGGCTGCGAGCTAGGTGCACGTCCTATAGATTTGCATTTAATGGCACTTAGAAGACTAGGTGTGGATATTAGCGAAAATCAAGGTTATTTGAAATGCAGTGCGCCTGAGGGTATTGTAGGAAACTATATTAGTTTGTCATTCCCAAGTGTTGGTGCAACAGAAAACGTATTGTTAGCTGCTGCCACTGCAAAAGGTACAACGGTTTTAGAGAACGCAGCAAGAGAGCCTGAGATAATTGATTTAGCGAACTTCCTAATAGCTTGTGGTGCGAAAATCCAAGGTGCAGGCGAGAGTCGTATAGAAATTGAGGGTGTAGAGACCTTACACGGTTGTGAATACAAAGTTATGGCTGATAGAATTGTAGCTGCAACTTATATGGCTGCTACTGCTATGACAGGTGGAGAGGTTCTTTTCCGTGATTGTCCGATAATAGGTGTGAAGTCAATGCTTCCAATATTTGAGGAAAGTGGTTGCAAAATAATTGAGGGTAGCGATAATATTTATATTTCTGCACCTAAAAAATTAAAAAGCCTAGGCAGAATAAGAACCATGCCTTTCCCAGGTTTTCCAACTGACGCACAAGCTCCGATTATGGCAATGGCTACTGTAGCAAGTGGTACATCTGTTTTTGTAGAAAACATTTTTGAGAGCAGATATAAACATGCTGGAGAGCTTGCTCGCCTTGGTGCAAAAATCAATATAGAAGGCAAAGTGGCCATAGTTGAGGGTATGGACAAATTGTGGGGTGCTGACCTAGAAGCAAGAGAGCTGAGGGGTGGAGCGTCACTAGTTATCGCAGCACTTGCAGCCGAGGGTAAATCCACTGTTAGAGGTACAGAGTTCATAGACAGAGGCTATGAAGACATCGAAAAAAGTTTGAAAGCATTGGGCGCAAAAATATACAGAACAAACGCATAAAACATTATGTAGGGGCGACCTCTGGTCGTCCGAAAAATACGTACAACCCAAAATGTAATCGGAATTGTTAAGGCAAGAGCAGAGCCCTTGTCCTACACCACAACACAGTGTATAATATAAAATACTGTGTAGGGGTGACCTCTGGTCGTCCGAAAATGCACATACAAAACCACAAATGAAAATTAGGAGTGATAAAATGGCAGATGTTCGGGAGGAAAAAAAGAAAGCTACTAAACGAAAAAAAAATAAAACTAAAACTATAATAATATCAATATTTATAGCGTTTATGGCAGTTGTCCTTGCGTTTGCATCTACTTTTTTCTTGTTTCAAACAACGGACATAGAAATTAATCCAACGGAGAAATATAGCGTAGAAGATATATCTAAAACATTAAGTGACGAATATGGAAGTAATTTGTTGTTTTTAGACACAGGGTACCTTGAAGATAAACTGACTGCTTCATTTCCGTACGTGGAGAGGGTAGAGGTAGGGAAAAGTTTCCCTTCTACCTTACAGATAACATTAATTGAAGAGGACCCAAAGTATTCATTTGAGTACGAAAATGATTATGTTCTGGTGAGTGATGACGGCAAACTTATGGAAAAAACAACTTATCCTCTACCAAACACAATAATAGTAAGTATTGGAGATATTTTAGATTACGAGGGTTATATACAAATAGGTACTACTGAAAAACATGATGCATTATATCAAACTATGAGATTTATTAAGACTTCTCTTATTACAGATATAACAAACATCAATTATTCAGACCCATATAGTATGCAGATTGTTTATGACAACAGAATAAGGTTGGAGCTAGGAGATAGCACAGATATTGAATACAAACTTGAAGTTGGTTTTCAAATCTTAGCATCACAACGTATAGAAAGCAACGTGACAGGGCAAATTGATTTATCAACTGTTAGAGAAACTGATAGAGCATATTTTTTAGCAGACAGTGATACTATTGTAGATACAACAATAGAAAACAGTGATGATAGTGCTGAAAGTAGCACAGTTATAACAGAATGAAATATTTTTTAGATTGCAATTACTGCAATTTTTATGGTTTTATTCTACTAAAATAAGCAGAAACAGCTGAAATATGTAACAAAACTGTAAAAATTTTAAAAAAATTAAATTTTTTAAGTCATAACTATTGCAATTAAGTTTAAAAAATGTTAAATTATAAGAAATGGTTTTTTAAAATAAGGAATATTATACATATTTGATGGTTAAAAATAAAGATAGATAATCAGGAGGAATAAGAAGTATGCCATTCGAAATTGACAACTTAATGGACGAAGCACCACAATCAATCAAGGTGGTAGGTGTTGGAGGCGGTGGCGGTAACGCTATCAACCGTATCACAGCAGCAGGCGTAAAATACGTAGAACTACTATGCATGAATACAGACAAACAGGCTCTTGCTAGATCACAAGGCAATGTTAAAATACAATTAGGCGAGAAAAACACAGGTGGTAGAGGCGCTGGTTCAAAACCTGAAGTAGGTGCTAAAGCGGCTGAGGAAAGCAGAGATTCTATTACTGCTTCATTAAAAGGTGCAGACATGGTTTTCGTTACTGCTGGTATGGGTGGCGGAACAGGTACAGGTGCTGCTCCAATCATCGCTGGTATCGCTAAAGATATGGGCGCTCTAACTGTAGGTATCGTTACAAAACCTTTCTCTTTTGAAGGAAAAAGACGTATGGAACAAGCAGAAGCTGGTATCGCAGCTCTTAGAGAGCACGTAGACGCGCTTGTTGTTATCCCTAATGAGAGACTTAAACTAGTTAGCGAGCAAAGAATTACTCTAGCTAATGCGTTCTTAGTAGCTGATGACGTTTTAAGACAAGGTGTTCAAAGCATATCTGACCTTATCCAATTACCTGGTATTGTTAACCTAGACTTTGAAGATGTTAAATCTATCATGCAAAATGCGGGATACGCTCACATGGGCGTTGGTAGAGCTAACGGTAAAGATAAAGCAGAGCAAGCAGCAATGCAAGCTATCAGCAGTCCACTGCTAGAGACAGCTATTTCAGGTGCAAAAGGTGTTATCATCAACATCAAATCATCTCCTGATATCGCTCTAGACGAAATCGACACAGCGTCTCAACTTATCACAGAGAGAGCAAGTGAAGATGCTAATATCATTTGGGGTGCTGCGTTTGATGAAGCTATGGAAGATGAAATGGTCATCACAGTTATCGCAACTGGTTTTCCAGGAATGAACGGTGAATTTGTACCGTCTCAACAAGCTACAAAAATTATCGACGGTAACGACGATGCACTTTTAGGTTCTTTAAACACAGAGGAGAACACTAAAACAGGTGCAGACGACGATACTTTCCAAGACATAATGTCTATATTTAATCGTAAATAATAATACTTATAGGACGGATGGTTACATCCGTCCATATATGCTTTATAATAAAAATAGAGGAGAAAAGAACTATGGCTAAAATTCAAGGAGTGCACCACATTGCACTAACACCAACACTAGAAAATTACGAGAGAACAGTAAGCTTCTATAAAGATGTGCTAGGTTTTGAAGAAGTTAGAGGCTGGAAAAACGAAGATGGCAAAGGCGGAGTTGCTATGCTAAGTTGTGGCGATAACACTGTTATGGAGATTATGAGCACAGGCAACACAGACAACATGGGTGACGGTGCGTTTGTACACGTAGCATTTGCCTGTGAGGAAGTTGATGTTGTTCTTGAAGACGTAAGAAAAGCAGGTTATGAGGTAACTATGGAGCCTAAAGATTTAACTTTACCAGCAACACCTCCATACCCTGTAAGAATTGCGTTCTTTAGAGGACCTATCGGCGAGCATATTGAGCTATTCAAGGTGTATTAATTGTGGAAATCAAAGTAAATACTGCTGATATTGAAAAAGTAGCACCTACACTGAAAGCAGGCGACAGAGTTTTGCTTTCAGGTACAGTGTATACTTCAAGAGATGCGGCACATAAGAGAATTAACGAAAGTCTTGATAAAAATGAAGCCTTACCGTATAATTTAGAAAACGCTTGCATATACTATGCTGGGCCTACTCCAACTCCAGAGGGTCTAGCAATAGGTTCATGTGGCCCTACTACTAGTGTGAGAATGGACCCATATAGCCCAAGGTTTTTGGATTTAGGGCTAAAATGCATGATAGGCAAGGGCAAAAGAAGCAGTGAAGTGATAGATGCAATTGTTAGAAATAATGCAGTTTATCTATGTGCGTTAGGTGGAGCTGGCGCATTAGCTGCCAAGTGCATAACTGATGTTGAGGTAATTGCGTATCAAGATTTAGGTTGTGAATCAGTAAAAAAATTGACGTTTAAAGATTTTCCACTGATTGTGGCTATAGACAGCACAGGCAAGAGCATAGTTGTTTAAGTTAGGAGAATTTTTTTGACAAACATTTTAATTAAGACTTTTATTAAGAATTATAAAGATACTGGGAATTCAAAAGTAAGAGAAGCCTACGGAAAATTTGCAGGAATAGTTGGGATTATATCAAATATCGTACTATTCCTGTTTAAAATTGCTGTAGGTTTATTGTCGTCATCTATGTCAGTTATTGCAGATGCAATGAACAATTTATCGGACTTTGCTTCGTCTATAATCACTTTGGTAGGCTTTAAACTTGCCGGCAAACCTGCAGATGAAGAACATCCGTTTGGTCACGCAAGAATTGAATACATAACAGGTATAATTATATCTTTTGTGATTGTGATTATCGGCTGGCAATTAGGTGTAAGCTCTTATGATAAGATTATTAATCCTGAGCCTACTGATTTTGGCATTGCTGTTTACGTAGTTCTTTTTTGTTCTATCTTTGTTAAGATATGGCAAGGTTTTTTCTATAAAAAAATAGGCAATGCAATTAATTCAAAAACCGTTCTTGCAACATCAAAAGACAGTTTAAATGACGTTATAGCATCTACAGCCGTACTTGTATCAGCGCTTATTTCAGTATTAATCAATGTTAGTTTAGATGCTTACATGGGTTTAGCAGTCGCTTTATACATTGTTTATTCAGGCGTAATGCTTATAATAGAGACATCAAAACCGTTGCTTGGCGAAGCTACTGATAAGGAGCTTGTAAACGAGATTAAGCAAAAAGTTTTATCTTATGACGGAATTATAGGTGTGCATGATTTAGTTGTGCATGATTATGGTGCTGGAGTTTGTTTTGCATCTGTTCATTGTGAGATTGATGCTGAGGAAGACCTCTTAAAAAGTCACGATTTGATTGATGGAATTGAGCGAGACTTTAGACGAGAAAAGAATATACAAATTGTAATTCACATGGACCCAATTATTACAACTGACGAAAAAGCGAATGAACTGAAAGCTAGAATTGAAGCATTGCTTGATGCAGTGTACCCAAATTTTACTGTGCATGACTTTAGAGTTGTGTGGGGATATAGTGTATCAAACGTTATTTTTGACATAGAAGTGCCTTTTACTGAGCCTAAAAAAGACGAAGAAATTGTAGAAGTTCTATGTAAAATAGTAAAGACACTTGGTAGCACATATAATTGCATTATTGAGGTAGATAGAATTTAGATGTTGATTAGAAGGTATAAATCGAAGGATATAGAAAACTTGGCACGGCTATTTTATAATACTGTTCATACAGTTAATATAAGAGATTATAGTTTAGAACAAGTAAATGTGTGGGCAAGTGGTAATGTCGATACCAAAAAATGGGACGATAATTACACGGAAACGTATACTATAGTAGCCGAGATAGATAATGATATTGTAGGGTTTGGAAACATAGACATAGACGGTTATCTTGATATGCTATATGTGCACAAAGATTATCAAAACCAAGGTATTGCTACAGAAATAGTAAATAATTTAGAAGCGTATGCAAAAGAAAATAGGGTAGAAGCTATAACTACATTTGCATCTATAACTGCTCTACCTTTCTTTGAAAAAAGAGGATACAAAAAAGTAAAAGAAAACACCGTGAAAATCGACGGTGTAAGAATGATTAATTATTATATGGAAAAATTGTAGAGGGCACCTACATGTTCGCCCGAATAACAAACACTATCAATGCTTGATAGTGTTTGTTTGTTTATTTACACTCGGACATATTAGAGTAGATTTTTCCATTGTTTTTTGTAGCCAACTTTCAATATCAGCGTGAACCTCTTGCTTATTGTATTCATTTAGCATTTCATGCCTAGCGTTAGGATATAGCTTCAATTCAACACTTTCCACACCCTCGTCGCTGAGCTTGTCGTAAATATACTGAGGTCCTACACCGTAAGCACCTACAGGGTCTTCCATTCCTGAGAAAATATATGTAGATAAATTCTTAGGAAAAAGAGTGTACCATTTCGGCGTGTTAACTCTGGTTAGCATATTGAAAAGGGTGTTATATGAAGAAACAGAAAAGGTGAAGTTGCAGTATTCGTCTGTGCTATGGTTTTTTGCTACTTCTGGCACACTACACACCCAGTCGCTTGTTGTTGTAGGATTTTGTATCTTAGCCAAAAAACTAGCAGAAGCGAGTTTATAGACTTTGTCAGATACAAAATCTTCGCCACGTGAACGAGCAATAGAGATAGAAAGGAACTTAGCATAAGATATAGGAGTACCACCCTTAGATGTTCCACTCATAATAAAACCGTTAATGTTTTGGTGGTATTTAACTACATACAACCTAGCCAAAAAAGACCCCATGCTGTGCCCTAGCAAAAACCAAGGAACGTCTGGTAGATGATTTTTAGCTTCTTTTCTGAAATTTTCTATATCGCTTACAAGAATATTTTCGTAACTCAAACCACCAAAGTGACCAAGCTGTTGGTTGTTGCGTTTTGCTGTGTTTTTGTGCCCTAGTAGGTCGTGCCCACATACAGCATAGCCACGTTCACAAAACCACTCAGCAGTGTGTTCATAACGTTCAATATATTCGCACATACCATGAACTATTTGAATAACAGCTTTGATTTTGCCACTGTTTTCAGGCAACCAAAGCACACCCCAACATGCAGTATCTTCCCTTGCTGAACGAAAAATAATCTCTTTTTTAACCATAATTATCCCTCTGATTTTAAACTTAAGGTAACGAAGTTAATTAAGACAGTGTTGTACTCCTCTGTTGTATTAGAGATAACTTCACCACCATGATTTTTAATAATTCCAATTCCACGAGTATTTGCAGCTGCAATTTTGATAGTTACTTCGCCTGTGTAATTAAATTTTTCTCTAGCAAACTGAATAGACTGCATAACAAAACTTTTTGTGTAACCTCTACCCATTTTAGTAGGGTTAATTCTAAAGCCTACTTGCAAAATTCCGTCTATATACATGTAGTTATATAGTCCGAAAAAGGTACCGAAAGAATCGTAAACAGCATAATATTCTAGTCCGTTACTTTTTTCAATTATATCATTAACTGCCTGCTCGTAATTATTTATAGGGCAGTTATATACGCTCATAGCACCTAGATATTTCCACTCTAAACATGCATAAGCATTCTCCGTGCTCATTTTAACCACGCTGAACTCCTCGTCTTGCTCCCAGTCTTCTGAGTGGTTGACTTTTCTGTTAACAGAGAACTCAGCAGGAACCATAGAGTACACTGCGCTGTCTAAAATCTTGCCGTCATACTGGCGAACTGAAGCTTTTCTTAAAGTGCCTTCATACGTAAAACCACACTTTTCAATTACTCGTTTTGATTGATTATTAAAAGTGTAATGCCTAACAGTAAGCATATCAGCACGTAATTCCTCAAAAGCGTATCTTATCACTTCTTTGCATGCTTCATACATATAACCTCTGCCCCAATATTTGGAGTCAAGTACATATCCTAGGTTAAAAACACCTTTTACATTAGGCCGGTAAGAGTCGCCCTCGTGCAGTCCAATACTGCCAAGAAGTTTGCCACCTTCTTTTAAAACAACAGCCCAAATTTCTTCGTTCTTTATAAATCGTCTTAATATGTGCTTGCTTTCATTTATGTTTTCGTGTGGTTTCCAACCAGCACTAGGGCCTATTTTTGGGTTTTTACAGTATTCATAAAACGCGTCTAAATCGGTATCTTTAAACGCTCTTAATATTAATCTGTCTGTAACCAGTTTTTTCATTTTATTTTCCTCTAAAGGCAATTGCTACCCAGCCTTTTTCTTCTCTACGCTCGATAATCTCAAATTTTTCACTTAGCTTATACAATACGTCATCTTCACGAGTGTCAATAACTCCACTGATAATAAATATGCTGTCTTTATCCATAAAATCTGTAACGCTGTCGCAAAGCATGATTATAACATCTGCCACAATGTTTGCAAGCACAATGTTAAATGTACCACTGATTTTATCAGTCAAGTTGCCACAAACACCTGTGAATTTATCTTCAACCTTGTTAATTTTTGCATTTTCTATTGCAGTTTTTACAGCAAGTGCGTCAATATCAACACCTGTTGCATTATTCGCTCCTAGAAGTATACTTGCTACTGAAAGTATACCACTTCCACAGCCTATGTCAAGTACGTTGTCATTTTTATTTATATATTTCTCCAATAATTCCATGCAAAGCCTTGTGGTTTCATGAGTTCCTGTGCCAAATGCTAAACCAGGTTCTAAATCTAAAACCACTCGACCCTCAGTGTCAGTTGCGTCCTCCCAAATTGGACGAATTAACAGCTTATCACCTACTTTGATAGGCTTAAAATATTTCTTCCAGTTATTTATCCAGTCTTCTTCTTTGCAACCAACCATGCTAATTTCATGTGTGATACCCTCTGCGCTATATCTCTCTTTTAGAAAAGACACAGCTTCTGCTGGGTTTTCTTCTGGGCTGATATAGATATGGATAATACCTTTTGTTCTGTCTTTTTTAAGCAAATCTTCGTCAATTAAATTTATATGAGCAATTTCAAGCGTTTCTGCTTCTAAATTCGAGTAATCTTCAATATAAATTCCATAGGGGACTACCATGTTAGCGATATTACCTGCTGTGTCTATATCCTTACTATTTATTTCAATTATAATTTCTGTCCATTCTGATGTTATCATGTTGTACTTCCTTTCAGTTCCATTATCTATATTATAATTGATTTTTAGTCTTCTTACAAGTAATAGAACGGAGAAATTTATGAATAAGAGAAATTTTTTGTTACAAGGAGGCATTTTAACAGCTATTTCATTGGTTATGAGAAGTGGGGGAATGTATTATCGGTCATATTTAAGTGGATATATGGGTGCAGAGGGGCTTGGTTTATATCAACTGATTTTTTCTGTATTTGTGCTTGCAATAACGCTTTCTACCTCTGGAATTAGTCTTGCTGTTACAAGGCTTGTGAGTGCTGCAATTGCAAAAAATCAAAGAAATAAAATTAAGTCCATAGTAAAAAAATGTTTGCTGTTTTCACTAGCGTTAAGCCTGTTTATTTCATGTGTGTTCTTTTTTTTCTCTGACTTTTTAGCTGTGTTGTTTTTATCCAACAGTGAAGCAGGGGAGAGCTTGCGGATACTTGGTATAGGTTTGCCGTTTATGGCATTGTGTACGAGTATGAGAGGATATTTCTTGTCGGTAGATGAAAGCATAACTTGCATGGTTGCAGAATTTTTTGAACAAATTTTCACTATAGGAATAACCATAGCTATATTTACAGTTATGCCATTTGAAAGTATTGAACAAGCTTGTGTTTATGCTATGATTGCTTCAACAATAGGCGAGATGATTTCATTCTTAATAGATATTATCGCTTGTAAATTTAGCCTTAAAAAGCATACTCCAAAAGATAAAAAAGAAGCTAAACACGTCTTTAAAGCACTGGGTCATATTGCATTACCTTGCACCATGAGCACAGCTGTTAGAAGCCTTTTGAACACATGCGAAAATATTTTAATACCAAACAGATTAAGAGCTGGTGGTGCAAGCTATAGCTTGTCTATGGAGCAGTATGGGCTAATTCATGGAATGGCAGTGCCAATGCTATATTTTCCAACAGCTATTATATACTCATTTGCATTTTTGTTGATACCTAAAATATGCAAAGAGTTTGAAAAAGGGCACAAAAAAGCAGTAGCATACATAACCGGAAAAGCTGTTATGACTGCTACGAACTTTGGTATAATAAGCTTTGTGTTCTTTTTTAACTTTAGTAATTTGTTGTCTAAAGTGGTGTATAGCAATGAAGAAGCAGGAGCGCTTATCAAAATACTATCCCCGTTGCTACCGTTGATATGTTTGGATATAGTGATAGATTGTCTGTTAAAAGGTTTAGACCAACAGATACACACCATGAAGCTGAATATTGTAGACTCTGGCTTGAGAGTGCTTTTTATATGGCTGTTTTTAAGTAGCTTTGGGATAGACAGCTATGTGGTCATAATATTTTTTAGCACAGTTTTTAATGCAAGTTTGAGTATGCATAAATTAATTCATGTAACAAATATGAGTTTGAGCATTTTTAAGGACACAATTATAAGACTACCTATAGCGTTTGTATCTGTATATATTGCAAGCACTGTTAATGTAACAGAAAACGAAACTGCAAGGCTTATTATAAGTCTTGCAGTGAGTTACGGAATATATTACGCAGTGGATTTTGTTATTAAGAGATTTAGGAAAGTTTAATATCCCTCAGGTTAAACTTTATGAGGATATTGCAAAGCAATTCGGTTTTCTGGGTTAGTATCTGTAATGTATAAAACAATTAAGAAAAACAGTTCCAAAGGTTTCATTAAGATATAGATAATATCTGCAATTATCAATGATTTAATGTGCTTACCTATCGGATAGCCTACTTTATCATAAATACCTCTAGTGATTTTGTGTAGTCTAGGCGTTTTCTCCTCTAGTATTTGTTCAAAAGCGTTAGCAATACACAGTTGACGGTTAACGACAACACGGTGTCCGTGTCGCACACCAGTACGCAGAGGTCTAACAATTTTACGGTGCCCACTAGCAGCTACTGTGCAAAGGTAATGTTCGTCGTACTGTATGTTCTGTGGTGCAGTTTGTTGTGACATTGTCCAATCAGCAGTGTTAGTCCATGCTTTAATAATGCTGTCAGGTTCTTGCCCAAATAAAGTTAGCACAATAATGATTAATCCAAGTAAAGGTAGTAATAAAACTAAAGCCACCAAAGGCAGTTTATTAGCTTTTGTGAATAACTTAGATAATTTTTTGTATTTGTAACTTACCTCATTATTTTTAATTAATGTGTCTATATCAGATACTAAAAGATAAATAGTTTTTATAAAAATAATTATAACATTAAATGGAAATAACACTAAAATAAAATTAGAAAAAGTTTGAATACACCACAAAGTACAGATAATTATTCCACAATAAAGTGTAGCAACTCCCACTGCTAACAGCAATGGGGGTTGCTTTTTGTGTGATGAAAAACGAATAAATACGTAGCCTATAAGTGAAAAAAGTGCAAGTATAATTATAGTAGGGAATGAGCCTAAATCTACAATACTATGCTCTTGTCCGTTATATAACTGGGTATCCCACGGAAGAAACAAGATTTCTTCAAAACTTATGTAGGCATAAAGAGTGATTGCTCCAATAAATATAGCTACTAGCTCAACATGTTTTTCATATTTTTTAGATGTTTTATTTAGTAGAGTAAATAAAAAGCAATACAAATTCCAAATAGTTAATGGAATTGGGACGATAAATAGGAATATAAAAATTAGTTGCATAAAAATTATCACCAAAAGAAATTTATAAGTTCAAGGAGTTCTTACTATAGGGAGTGTCAGTTGATTAATCCATATATCTAAAGGCTTTGTATGTTTGTCCATTTTCATTAGAACCTACTGAGAATAATACTTCATTTGTATTAAAATCAATTTCTTGAAAAATATAGTAAGGGTCTACAGTTTTACCCCATCCGATTACATATTGACCCTCCTTGATTTCATAAACACCACCCATGGAATTAGAAAAAACGCCATCTACTTGATAAGAGGTGTAATCTACTAAGGTTTTATTTTCTTCATCTATATAGATTTTTAATAGGCGAGTTTGTCCATCGGTGTCAACATCGTCTCCACCATTGTCAAATAGCATGATTGCGCCATCTTCACTAATTCTTACATCGTGTTGCTTCTTGAATTTTTGTTCATCGGATAATCCAAACTGATCAGCTACACCGCCTAAAATCCACAGTATATCTGATGTTTCTCTATCTACTTTTATTATAGCATCAAGATTTTTTAGAGAAATAACTAAATTGTTATCACTAGGATCTACTCTTGCACAGTTAAAATGTGTATAATCAGAATTTACAAGATCTTCATTAAAATAATCATTTTCTCTAACACTGTACTCGTATAACTCGGGGTGGTCAGTACTATTCCATTCAAAAATTAAAGTGTCGTCTTTTATCTCCTGCACTACTGCATTTACTACGTTTGCTCCAGATTCCGTGAATTCTACTCCTTCTGGGAAGTTTGTAACTTTTTGTGGAACATAGGCAGAAACCAAATAATGGTTTTCACCTAGTATTTCAAATTGATGTGAATCTAGAGGCATATTTTTTGGAACGTTATCACTTTCAATTAAATGCGTAACTTCGTCGATTATTCTGAAATTTTCATCCATTATAACAGCTTTTACTGTTCCGTACGCAACATCTTCTAATTTAGGGTGTTCTTCTACACTTACTGCTTGATGATAACTGTAATAAATTTCTCCATTAACTTCTGTTCGGTTAAAAAACATTGCACCAGGAGCAGATTTATAGTATACCAAGTTACCATCAGTATCCATTTTAAACAACCACCCTCGTGGAGAAAAATAGTAAAAACCTTCTTCGTCGGTATTATCTTCAATAGGTTCCAAACTTACCCCATTTGGGTAGGTTTCAATATATGATATAACTTCATTATTTGTGGAGTTGTTAATGACTCTGAGTTCGATTTTATTATCTAAAGAAATCTCAGTGATATTGAAAGTTTGCTCTCCTACGTCATCCAAGATAGTATCATTTAAATAAATAGTATAATCTTGGGTTAAATCTAAAGTGATGTAATTATCGGTTAACACTGATAAAGATGAAACAGAATAAGTAGCAGGATTATCTAAATCTATTTCTAAAGGTATATCATTTATTTGGATGTTTACCGTGTTAGTAATTTGCGATGATTCTTCTACAGAACTTGTAGCAGGAGAAGTAGAAGGTGATAATTCAACTTCTGATGTAAGAATAGTAGTCTCTGGACTGCAAGCAGTTAGTGTTGTAGCAATAAGAAAAAGTGCTAATAGGATTATGTTTTTCATAATAATTACCTCATTAATATATATTTATTTTAAACCAATTTTAACAAGTCTAAACATTCTCTCACACGCATTTTCAGTAAGTTCTTCTGCGTTGTTCAAAGCATTTTCTAGGCTCATAACTCCGTTAACTGTTGGTATGATGCTTGTAATGCCATAATCGAACATAGCGATAGCGTCTTTACCCATAGAACCGACTATCGCAACACATGGTATATCTTGTTCTTTACATATTTTGCCAACACCAGAAGCCACTTTTCCAAAAGCAGATTGATAATCCATCATGCCTTCTCCAGTGATAACAAGCTCAGCATCTTTGCACTTGTTTTTAAAGTCAAGTATCTCTAAAATAGTCTCTATACCAGAACGCATTTCTGCATTTGTAAAAGCCATTAAACCTGCACCTAAACCACCAGCAGCACCTGCACCCTCAGTGTCACGAACGCTCTTGCTTACAGCTTTTTCTACTACATCAATATAATGCTTCATACCATTTTCTAGCATAGGTTGAGTAGTTTCATCAGCGCCTTTTTGTTTTCCAAAAACATAAGTAGCACCAGTTTCGCCAAGCAATGGGTTTTTAACATCGCTCATAACAGTGATTTCTGTGTCCTTAATTCTTGTGTCAATATCTGTTAAATCAATGCTATCAATTTCAGTAAAGTTTTTAGCGATAGGCTCTAAAATGTCACCATCTGAGTTTAAAAACTTAACACCAAGAGCTGCTGCAAAGCCAATACCACCGTCATTAGTAGCACTGCCACCAATTCCTATGTAAATGTGTTTACAACCTTTTTCGATAGCGTCTAAAATCATTTCACCTGTGCCAAAAGTGCTGTGCTTAAATATGTCACGCTCACTTGTTTTTACAAGAGGCAAACCAGAAGCAGTCGCCATTTCCATAACTGCATTATCATCAAAAATCGCATATTTTGACTCGATTAATCTGCCTAGTGGGTCTTTTACAAGACAACTTACTTCACGAGCATTTAAAGAACTAACCAAGCAGTCAACAGTTCCCTCACCACCGTCAGCGAGTGGCAACTTAATTACATCACAATCAATAAAATTTCTTTTTGCAACTTTTTCAGCAATGTTGCAAATATCTAAAGCACTTAATGAGCCTTTAAAAGAATCAGGAGCTACAACTATTTTCATATACAATCACCTCTAAATTTTTTTATATTTTACCATAAAAACTTTGTAAAATAAAGTAAAAACAACGAAAATTTTTAATAAATTAAAAATTTTAATAAAAAACTTGTTTATCTAACTAAAGTGTGGTATAATCACTTTCAATGGTAATCTTTGTTCTATGTGCATTAGATGTAGGTGGAATAATGAATATATTAGATAGTTAGTTTTTAGGAGGAAATAATAATGGCAAAGATTTATTATCAAGAGGACTGTAATTTATCTCTATTGGAAGGAAAAACAATTGCAGTTATCGGTTACGGTAGCCAAGGTCATGCACACGCATTGAATGCTAAGGATTCAGGCTGTAACGTTATTATCGGTTTATATGAGGGAAGTAAATCATGGGCAAAAGCAGAGGCTCAAGGCTTTAAAGTTTACACTGCTGAAGAAGCTGCTAAAAAAGCAGATATCATAATGATTCTTATCAATGACGAGCTACAAGGCGATTTATATAAAAATAGCATTGAGCCTAATCTTGAAGAAGGCAACATGCTAATGTTCGCTCATGGTTTTGCAATTCACTTTGGTCAAATCGTTGCTCCAAAAGGTGTTGACGTTACTATGATCGCTCCAAAAGGCCCTGGCCATACAGTTAGAAGTGAATATGTTGAGGGTAAAGGTGTTCCTTCACTTATCGCTGTTCATCAAGACGAAACAGGCAAAGCACACGACATGGCTCTAGCTTATGCGTTAGCTACTGGTGGTGCAAGAGCTGGTGTTCTTCAAACTACTTTCAGAGAAGAAACAGAAACTGACTTATTCGGTGAGCAAGCTGTTCTTTGTGGCGGTGTTACTGCTTTAATGCAAGCAGGTTTTGAAACACTTGTTGAAGCTGGTTACGAGCCAGAGAGCGCATACTTTGAGTGTATCCACGAGATGAAACTTATCGTTGACCTAATTTATCAATCAGGTTTTGCTGGCATGAGATATTCTATCTCTAACACAGCTGAGTACGGCGACTATATCACAGGACCTAAAGTTATCACAGCAGAGACTAAAAAAGCTATGAAACAAGTTCTAACAGATATCCAAGACGGTACTTTTGCTAAAGATTGGTTAAGTGAAAACGCTGTTAAAGCACCTCACTTCAAAGCAATGAGAAGAAGATGTGCAGAGCATCAATTAGAAGAAGTTGGTTCAGAGCTAAGAAAACTATACAGCTGGAGCGACAAAGATAAATTAATTGACAACTAATAAATAATTTTAAGGGGCTGAGTTCAGCCCCTTTTGTTATACTGAGTTTTTGAATATTTCTGAAAGGAATAGCAATGGATAATTTTATTTTATATAATAATTTTGACGAAAAAAAAATTATTAAAGAAGTGCTAGAAGAAAAAGCAAACAAAACTAAATCTATAGCTTATCTGGTAAAATTAGCAGAGGAAAACGGTTTTTACGGCAATTTGTGGCATGTGTTTTTAGCTTTTTCTATAGTGAATGACGTGAATGTTTACAGCAAAACTTGCGAGATAGAGGGGAAACCTCAGGGCAGTGTAAATGATATTGCTATGCACGATTTCGCTAAGTTCAAAGATTTATTTGACATTGATGTGCATGAGCTTGGAATGGAGCTTGTGACGTATTATGAAAATCCTAATTACAACAAAAAACTTGTAAGCAAAAGAATTAGGGATAAAATTTGTACTCTTGCGACAGAGCTTGCTAAGGCTAAGACAGTCCATGAATTTAAAGATATAGTAACTGCTTTTTACGCAGAGAATGGTGTAGGTAAATTTGGACTTCACAAAGCGTTTAGACTAGACGGCTGTGAGATTATACCTGTTACAAATATATCAGATATTACGCTAGAGGACTTAGTTGGGTATGACATTCCAAAGCAAAAGCTTATCGACAACACAGAAGCTTTTGTGAATGGTAGAAAAGCTAATAACTGCCTGCTGTTTGGTGATGCTGGTACTGGTAAATCTTCATCTGTTAAAGCTATTTTAAACAGATATTATGATAAAGGTTTGCGTGTTATCGAGATATATAAACATCAATTTCACGACATTAATAACGTGCTTGCACAGGTGAAAAATCGCAATTATAAATTTATTATCTTTATGGACGATTTATCTTTTGATGACACAGAGTTTGAGTATAAATACCTTAAAGCAGTTATTGAAGGTGGGCTCGAAAAAAGACCAGATAATGTGCTGATTTATGCGACATCTAACAGGAGACATCTAATTAAAGAGAGTTTTGCTGACAAAGAGGGTAGACGTTTTGATGATATGCATGCTTCTGATACAGTAGAAGAAAAATTATCTCTTGCTGCTAGGTTTGGGCAGTCGATTTATTTTGTAGGTCCTAGCAAAAAAGAGTATGACGAGATTGTTAGAGTGCTTGCGAAAAGAAATAACATTAATATAGAAGAAAGTGAACTTTTACTTCTTGCTAACAAATGGGAACTTAGCCACAGTGGCAGAAGTGGTAGAAGTGCAAAGCAATTTATAGATCATTTGTTGTCACTAGGCTACTAAAATAAGAGGTGAGAGTGATGATAAAAGAGTATATTTTAAGCAAATTAAAGATAATTTTGCTTGTTGTTCTATTTATTGTAGTATTTTTATTTATTTGCTTAATTCAAGCTGTGTCAGCTCTCCCTTTGTTATTTTCATCATTAATTATGTTAGCAGTGCTTATACCTATAGTTTTTTTAGATTACGTTAAACATAGGGATAACACAGCTAAAATGAGCGAGATGAAAAAAGACATAGTAAATACTGTATACGAAATGCCAGAGGCTAACAATGCGACAGAAAAAGGGTATCATGATTTACTAAAAGAGCTTGACCATAATTACAGACTGGAGTTACTAGACAAAGAGCTTGCTAAAACAGAATTAACTGAATTTGTGGATATATGGCAAACTCAGCTGAATAGATTGTTTTCTGACACAGACTATACTGACGAAAAAAGAAGAAAAGCTAGCTTGCGTAATATAGAACGCAAGATTAATTTAATTCATGACTATGTAAAAGTGAAAGATATTGATGAAAATATTTTTTTGCAGTCTCATAATTTAGAGAATATTGTGAGTTTAATCGTAAGAAAAAACACACACGTTTTTGTTGATAAAAAGCTTAAAGTTGAGATTAACAATTGTGATTTGGATATAGTCACTGATGATACATGGCTTGCTTTTGTTTTGCAAAATTTATTAGATTATTATTTAAGAGTAACCATGTTTGGCGTGATTGTCATAGAAGCGGGTGTAGAAGAAATCTCTATAAAATCTGAGGTTATGGGGCTTGATGTTAAAGCAATTAACAACTTTTTAGATGATGGATACGAGCTTAAAAGTGAGGATAGTGACACAGCCGAACTAGGTTTATTGCTTGCAAAAAAAGTTGCTGATAAAATTAGATATTCGCTTGAATTCACGTTGGATAATGATGTAATTCACGCTAAATTAAAGAAAATTGTGACGAAGTAAATTAGCTTCGTCACAATTTTTATATAGAGGATTATTCGTACAAATATGCTATATATTCTTCCAAACAATAGTCAAGGTCGTTCATTTCTATAGCTACCTCGACACCAACATATCTATAGTGCCACGGCTCATAATTATAGCCAGTTATATCAACTTTATCCTCAGGATAGCGAAGAATAAAGCCATAGTTCTCTGCATTTTCTTGCAACCAGTCAAATTCTTCTGTGTCTTCAAAATCATAGGTAACATAGTTAAAATCAATAGCTAAACCAGTGTGATGTTCGCTGTAACCAGATTTAGATATAGTTCGCATGGTTACTTCTAAGGCCTCTTCCTGAGTAAAATTGTAATCTTCCATTTTTTCCTCAACACTGTCATCTATCAACCTTTGTTGCAAATCAATACTTCTGTAACCAGAGGCAAGCCACAGAGACATACCATTTTTAGAGGCATCTGCTAGCATTTGGGATATATTCTCATAAATTCGCGAATCAACAGTTACGTCATCATACGCTTGTTCTTCAAAACTAAATCCGTCTGGCAGTGGAATTTCGGTGTTGACTAGAATTAAATTCCAAGGTAGTTCAGATGTGTCTAGGTCAATGCTGTCACTTGTTGGAACATTTTCTGATTCGTAAATCTCTATTTCAGCTTCAGTTTTAGCTTCGTTATCAGCGAGTATATCTGATTCTGTGACAGGGAACTCAGTTTCTTGTGTACCAGAAGTAGGTGCGGGGGTAAACACTAATTCAGGTGAAACTGTTGGAGAACTGGTATTGGTTGCTACAGGAGTTGGAGTAGGTAAGTTTGACCTTACAAAGGACAAGAAATCCTCTTTTAAATATGTGTTATATATAAAAGCAAAGCCTACTGCGAATATAACGAAGATAATTGCTGTTAAAACTCCACTATGCTTTCGAGTAGATTTTGTTAATTTAAATCTAGTATGTGTTTTTTTATTCTTCATATAATTCACTCCTTTATTTAATTTTGAAACTGTCTATACTGTAATAGTACACCAATGAGCAAGCTTTGTCAAGAAGAATAATGTCTAAAAAAATCACTTGAAATAGAAAAGTCTAAATCAAGTGATTTTGTTTAATTTTTTGTGTAGTGAAGTTATACTAGCTTATAAATTAATCAACAATAACTTCAATTAAAGAGATAGTATTGTTTTCGTCAATGCTTAAATCAAAGTAAACTCCGTCAATGTCATAACGAATGATAACACCGTTGTCTGTATATTCTTCGCCTAATATAGAGATAGCTTCATCTTTTGTCATTCCTAATTTAACACCTGAACTCATTGATACTTTGTCGCTAACTAAGTCGATTAAATATATAACTTGATCATCACCATTTGTGTAGCTATAGATGTTAAAATCATCATAATAGTAGATTGTATCTTCACCGTCAAAGTGGCAACTTGGCGCGTATAATGTCTCATTAGCATCGCCAAAACTTGCAAGTAAATCGTCAGTTAAAATAGTACCAGCTGTTACACTAGCTCCGTTTATCACAACTTCATTTGCCTTAACATCAGTAGCTGTATCAGCACTTTCTTCGCTTGATTCAGTTTCACTCGCTTCTGTTTCGCTTTCTTCCGCTTGACTGTTACTGGTTTCACTTTCAGTCGTAGAACTCTCTACCTCTGTGCTTTCAGTAGAACACGCCATAAAAGTCATGCTCATAAAAATTGACATTGCTAAAATTAATATATTTTTCTTCATATTTTTCTATTGCAGTATTAATACTCAACTGCAAATCCTTTCTTATTACCGTTTTTCGGTATTTTTTATATTTCCTTGCAAACAAAGTAAAATCAAAAATGTATAACAGCTAGCCTACTCGGTTGGCTGTTCTGGTGGTGTAGTAGGCTCTGTCGTAGGAGGTGTAGTAGGCTCTGCCGTAGGAGCAGTAGTAGGTTCTGCTGTAGGAGCTGTCGTAGGCTCTGCCGTAGGAGCAGTAGTAGGCTCTGTTGTAGGAGCTGTCGTAGGCCCTGTTGTAGGAGCTGTCGTAGGCTCTGCAGTCGGAGATGTTGTAGGAGTAGTCGTCGGTACTGGAGTAGCAGTAGGTGCTACAGTTGGTACTGGTGACGGAGCAGGTGACGCTGTAGGTGCTGTTGTAGGTGTCGGAGTTGGAGTTGGGGAAGGCATAGGAGTTACTGTTCCCTCATTTGGATAGCTCACTCCGTCCAATGTCCAAGTGCAACCAAGCGCTTCTAGGTCATCTTCGGTATATCTGTAAGTAGAATATACATTATCATAATAAATCCAAGTGCCTCCCTCGTTAGCAGCAACCCATGCGTGTGCAGTACCATTTCTACCTGTACCACTGACATATCTAACATCATATCCAGCTGATGACATCAGCATATAAGTCAATGAAGCATAGTGATAACATGCACCTTTGCGGTTATTTATCGCGTAAATTGCGTTATCAGCAGTACTACCAGATGACCCCATGTACTTATATGATAAAGTACTTCTAACAGCACTGCTTACACCACCGGCAGAAGAACCGTATCTTGATAATAAATCAGATAGATAAGCACTTAAATTACTATGTGAAGCAGGTGGTTTTGTTGCAACACCGTTTGCATCTATTTGGTAAAGCCCTATAGTAGTGTTTGTTGACATTACGCCATTGCTATCAAAGTGATATTCTTTTCCACTAATAGTTGTCCAACCAGTTGTATTGCTACCATATTTATTTTTATAATATTTATTTCCGTCTGATGTTACCCAACCTGTAGTTATTGTTCCGTCAGAATTAAAGTAATAAGTATTTCCACCGATAACTGTTGGTGTGGTAACTTTTTTGTTGTCAAGATAATAGTAAGTATTTCCGTCAATAGTTACCCAACCCTCAGCTAGAGCACCAGTGCTGGTAAAGAAATAAGATCTACCGTCTATAGTTTGATTGCCAGTGTGAACACCACCACCAGTTTTGTAATAGTATTTACTTCCGTCTACTGTTTTCCAACCGTAGCTTGCGATACCATCAGTAAAATAATATTTGGTGCTATCAACAGTTAAAGCACCATTTGCAACTGTTCCGTCGTCGTTAAAATAATACTTTTTATCGCCTATTGTTTGCCAAGAACTTACGCCCTTATATTCGCTATCAAAGTAATATTTTTTGCCATCGATTATTACCCAGTCTTTTTGTGCGACACCTTCTGAATTAAAATAATATGTATCATTTTCGATTTTAGTAATACCTGTTGCGATTTTGTAGTCGTCATTAAAATAATAGTCGTTTTCGTCTATCTCTTGCCACCCTGTACATGGTTTAAAATCTTCTGTAGAGAAATAGTAGCCATCAATCCAACCACTACTCATTACCTTTGTTGTTTCGTCAAAATAATAAGGTACATCATCTATCAGAATAATACCGTCTTGCATCTCGTTTTTATCATTGACAAAATATTTATTTTCCTCAAATTCTATCAAGCCAGAACTAGTACCTGTTTGCAAATAAAGTTGATTGTCTTTTATACCAACAAACTGTGTTCCGTCATCGTTAAAAAAGTAGTTTAAGTTATCTATGGTTTGTGCTCCTATTAAAGGAGTTCCATCTTCTTTAAAATAGTAGCTTGAACCGTCAGTGCTTAACCAACCTTTTAAAAGGTAGAAATTGTTTTCGTCAAAATTATACATTTCTCCGTCAATTTCAGTTAGTCCACTTACTATAATTCCGTTTTCATCAGAGTAATAAGAATTTCCGTTGTATTCTATCCAACCATAGTCAAGAAAAGTATCTTCTCCAAAATAATAAGTAGTTCCATCTATTTCTGAAAGTCCCACTAAATATTCATGAGTGTCAGCAGATTTATAAGCCATTCCCTCGTCACTTTCAAGCCAGCCAACTTGATTGTAATCGTAAAGGAATACAGAACCGCCAACAACAACAACAGCTGCTGAACTTATGCCAATACCAAGAAATACATTTCTAGCACTTTGCTTTAGGAATAGAGTTTTAAGTTTGTCTAAAATAACTTTCATACACACCTCAAAAACTTGTATTTAATTCGAATTTTATTTTTTACACATCTATCTAATGCGAAACAGCAGGAAAAATATTTTGTCGCATTTCATCAAAATATATAAATTAATATTATTATACACTTTTCTTAACTAAAATCAAGATAAAACGTGTATTTTTAGTATATTGTAAAATATATTATGATTAAATATGATAATATTGTGTAAAATTGTTTGCTTGTTGAATTAAAATGTGCTATAATGTAGCAGAATAAGGAAAAAACCTGCAATTTTATTAAAACATAGCTATAAAAACTTATAAATAATTGGAGAAAAAATGGGCAAGTCTGCGAACCAAAAACTTAAATTATTGTATTTAGCCAAAATGTTTTTTGAGAAAACTGACGAAAGCCACTCGCTAACTATGGCAGATATAATATCTAATTTAGAAAAAAATGATATTACAGCTGAGAGAAAAAGTTTGTATGATGATTTCAATGCTTTAAGAAATTTTGGCATAGAAGTTGAGACTATAAAAGGCAAAACGACATCGTATTACACTATTAATGATAATTTTCAAATCGCAGAGCTAAAACTTTTGGTAGATGCAGTGCAATCGTCAAAGTTTATAAGCCAAAAAAAATCTAGGGAGCTAATAAAAAAGATACAAGGGCTATGCAGCGAACACGAGGCAAAGACATTGCAGCGTCAAGTATATGTTAGTGGTAGAGTTAAGACTTTAAACGAAAACGTTTACTATAATGTGGACAGCATTTATACAGCTATTGGTAGCGATAAAAAAATATCATTTAACTACTTTTCTTATTCTATAGATAAAAAAGAAATGCTAAAAAGAGACGGAAAAAAGTACGAAGTAGACCCACTAGCATTAATTTGGGACGATGAAAATTATTATCTCGTAGCGTTTGACACAGATAAAATCAAGCATTTTCGGGTAGATAAAATTATAAGTGTTGATATTTTAGATGAAGCACGAAATAAAGAAATTAATATTAGAGAAGAAGATTTTTCGCTGTATTCTAACAGAGTGTTTTCTATGTTTGGAGGCAGAAAAGAAAAAGTTCGCTTAAAGCTAGATAACTACTTAATCGGAGTGTTGATTGATAGATTCGGTAAGGAAATTATTGTTAATAAATATGACGAAACAAGCTTTACTGTAAATATCGATGTAGAAATCAGCAATCAATTTTTTGGCTGGCTTGTAGGACTTGGAAAGTCAGCAGTTATACTTTCTCCACAAAGCGTAAAAGAAGAATATACTAAACATATTAAAGATATATTAAATAATCAATGAGGTGACAGATATGATAGTTAAATCAGTGAATGACTCATACACAGTAATGACAGAAATGGTGTTGCAATCGCATGTTAATGGCGCAGGTAGATTATTTGGTGGACAAATTATGTCATGGATGGATATTGCCGGTGGCATTTGTGCAAAAAGGCATAGTAATCAAGAAGTGGTAACTGCGTGTGTAGAGAAGCTTGACTTCTACAAAGAGGGAAAGCCGAATGACGTTGTGGTTATAAAAGCTAAAATAGTATCGGTAGGAACTACTTCTATGAAAGTATCAGTAAGTGCCGAGATTGAACATAATGGAGATAGAAGCAATAGAGTTAAAACATGTTCTGCACAGTTTACTTATGTTGCGCTCGATAAAAACGGAGTGAAAACTCCTGTGCCTAGAATAGAACATAGTAACTTAAATGAGGAGCAGTTAAACAACCAATGAAAGGTAACAATTTAAAAGATTTATTAAGTACTGAGGGGTCACCTAGCTTAAAAAGTACGATTATAGCAGTGATAGTACTAGCAGTTCCGTCTATTATTGAGCAAATAATGGTTACTTTTGTTCAATATGTAGATACAGCAATGGTGGGAAGCTTAGGCGCTGATGCAACAGCTTCTGTAGGTTTAACCTCAAGCTCAATTTGGCTGTTCAACGGAATTTTAACAGCTGTGTCGATAGGTTTTTCGGTGCAAGTAGCACAGTATATTGGTGCAAATGATACAGACAGTGCGAAATCCGTTGTAAGACAAAGTTTGAAATTTGCCTTGTATTTTGGTTTGATAATGGCGACGATTGGCTTTACACTATCGTTCTTTGTACCAACTTGGCTAGGTGGAGAAGAAAACATAATAGGTGACTCCACAAAATATTTAGGAACTATGTCCTTATTCTTACCTTTTAACTTCATTATTTTGCTATTGAGTGCAACACTGCGTTGTTCAGGAGACACTAAAACTCCGATGAAACTTAACTTGCTTATCAATTTATTGAATGTAACATTTAACTTTTTACTAATTTACGACAGTCGTTACATAGATGTTTTTGGCATGGAGATATACGTAATCGGTGCTGGAATGGGTGTAGCTGGAGCAGCTTTAGGCTCTGGAATTTCGCTTGGAGTAGTTGGCTTATTGTATTTGTACTTGATATTCTTTAAATATAAAACACTTAGAGTTAGATTTTCTGAAAGCTTTAAGCTTCAAAAAAAATGTTTGCAAGCTATGTTAAAATTGGGAATACCTGTAGCGTTAGAGCGTGTTGTGACATGTGCAGCACAGCTTATGCTTACAGCTCTTACAGCTTCTTTGGGTACTGTTGCAATTGCTGCAAACCATTTGGCTGTAACAGCTGAGGCGATTAGTTATCTACCTGCATTTGGAGTTGCAACAGCTGCGACTACTCTTGTAGGGCAATCTATGGGAGCAGAGCGAAAAGACGTTGCTATAAAAAGTGGTAGAGTAGCTAATGTTATCGGAGTAATAATGATGTCTTGTGGTGGCATAATACTCTTCATTTTTGCAGAACAGCTATTAACTTTCTTCACTCCAGACCCAGCAGTTATCGACTTAGGTTCAGACATGCTAAGAATAGTAGCATTTGCACAACCTTTCTTTGGTTTAGCATTGGTAGTGTCAGGTTCTTTAAGAGGAGCAGGAGATTCAAAGACTCCTTTCATAGTAAGTTTAATTACAATGTGGGGAATAAGAATTTTGATAGCATTTACATTTGCTCAAACACTAGGTCTTGCTGCAATTTGGATAGGAATGTCGCTAGAACTTGCTGCTAGAGGACTTATTCTATTAGGTAGATTTGAGTCTAAAAAATGGATAAAAATTAGGCTTTTAAACTAACATTTTGTTGGAGGATTAATGAGAAAATTAATTAGACGCATAAACGAGTGGGACTCGCCAACAGTGCTGAAAATATATAAACATTATGTGGAAACAAGCCACTGCACACCAGAAGAAACAGTGCCTACACTCTCGGATTATATCCACAGAGTAGATAAGTACACATATTCAAGAGGTTTTATCATGGCAGAGATTGACGGAGAAACCGTTGGTTTATGCTTACTTACAGAGAACACTTACGACCCTACAGATTTCTTCACTGCAAATATAGAAATGTATGTTAAAGACGGTCATATAAGACGTGGAATAGGCTCTGCAATGTGTTCTTTGATGTTGGATATTATGGAAAAAGGCAACAAAAAAGCTGTATATGCTAGAGTTCCACTACCTAATGACAGTGCAGTGAATTTCTATAAAAAATGGGGATTTACTGAAAAAGAGGAGATTAAAAAATCTTTTACTAAATTTGATAAAAGCTATGATGTTATGGTAATGGAAAAAGTGCTAAATCCAGTAGACAAAAATGCGCTTAAACCTATAAAACCATATTTGATAGAAAGTGTTGACTATGAAACAGCTAGAATTAATGCTGAAAAATATATTAAGGAGAGATAAAAATGATAAACCGTGAAATCGAAAAATTAATGACTTATGCACTACAAAAAGGACTTGTTAAGGATACTGACAGATTATATTCTTTGAATATGCTTTTAGATGTTCTTAACCTAGATGAATATGAAGCTACTGAGGAAGAATTTGAAGAAATTAACCTAGAAGAAATTTTGGATAATATAGTTGAGTTTGCGATAGAAAACAACTTAATCGAGGATAGCATTGTTCACAAGGATTTATTCACAACAAAACTTATGGGTGTGCTTACTCCTAAACCGTCAGAGGTATATGAAATTTTTGAAAATCTATATGAAGAAGACCCAGTAAGAGCTACTGATTACTTCTATTCATTATCCGTAGACAGCGACTATATTAGAAAATACAGAGTATGCAAAGATTTAAAATGGACTTACCCATGTAGCTATGGTGAGCTTGATATAACTGTTAATCTTTCAAAACCAGAGAAAGACCCTAAAGCAATAGCTGCTGAGAAAAACGCAAAGCAAAGTGGTTACCCAAAATGTATGTTGTGCAAAGAAAATGAGGGTTATAGAGGAAGACTTAACCACCCAGCTAGACAAAATCTAAGAATTATCCCTGTTACAATCAATAACGAGAGTTGGTTTTTCCAATACTCACCATATACATATTACAATGAGCATTGCATAGTTTTTAAAGGCGAGCATCAACCAATGAAAATCGACAGATTAGCGTTTAGAAAACTTCTTGACTTCGTTAAAATATTCCCTCATTACTTTGTTGGCTCTAACGCTGACTTACCAATTGTCGGTGGTTCAATTTTAAGCCACGACCATTTCCAAGGTGGTAATTACACATTTGCTATGGAAAAAGCTAAGGTAATGAAAGATTTAAGTTTTGACGGTTTTGATGATGTAAAAGCTGGCATAGTAGACTGGCCAATGTCAGTAATTAGATTAAGTGGTAAAGATGATGAAAGACTTGTTGAACTAGCTGATAAAATTCTGACTACTTGGAGAGGCTACACAGATGAAGCTTGCTTTGTGTTCGCTCACACTGGAGATACTCCTCATAATACTATAACTCCAATAGCAAGAAAAAAAAGCGAGAATTTTGAACTAGACTTAGTTTTAAGAAATAATATTTGTACAGATGAACACCCTCTAGGCGTGTATCATCCTCATGCAGAACTGCATCATATCAAAAAAGAGAACATCGGTTTAATTGAGGTTATGGGTCTAGCAGTTTTACCAGCTAGACTTAAAACAGAGATGGCAAACCTTGCAGAAGTTCTTGTAAGAGGCAGTGAAATTCCAGAGGAACTTTCTGCACACAAAGAATGGGCTGAGGAGATAATAAAAGAGAATTCTAACATTACAGAAGCTAATGTAACAGACATTATAAACACCGCAATTGGTAAAGTGTTTATGCAAGTTTTAGAACATGCTGGAGTATATAAGAATACTGTCGAGGGCATGGAAGGTTTTGTTAGATTTGCAGATGACGTAAACAAAAAATAAAAAAATTAGTGGAAATAGAAATTAATATGTGTTATAATACGTATATTAATTTTTAAAGGAGCTTTGTTTAATGAACATTTTTGAACAATTTGAATCAGAAGTAAGATCATATTGCCGTAGCTATCCTACAGTTTTTGAGTATGCAAAAAATGATATTATGACTGATGAAAACGGTAAAAAATATATAGACTTTTTTTGCGGAGCAGGCTCTGTAAACTATGGGCACAACAATGATTACATGAAACATGCGTTGATAAAATACCTTGAGGAAGACAGAATTATACATGCTTTAGACATGCACACTGTTGCTAAAAGAGCTTTTATTGAGTGTTTCGAGGAAAAAGTCATAAAACCTAGGGATCTTGATTATAAAATACAATTTGTTGGTCCAACAGGTGCAAATTCTGTTGAAGCAGCTATCAAACTAGCACGTAAAGTTAAAGGTCGCAAAGGTATATTTGCATTTATGGGTGCGTTTCATGGCATGACAGTAGGCGCACTTGCACTTACATCAGATGCTGATGCAAGAAAAGGTGGTGGAGTTGACCTTAACAATGTTACTCACATACCAACACCTTATATGCTAGGTGGGTTTGATACTATTGGATATATGGAAACTTTAATGACAGATGACCATTCTGGCGTAGAAAAACCAGCTGCGATTATTTTAGAAACGATACAAACTGACGGTGGTGTGCATGTATTTGAGAATGAGTTCTTAGTTAATCTGGAACAGTTCTGTAAAAAACATGATATACTACTGATTGTTGATGATATTCAATGTGGTTGTGCTAGAAGTGGTTGGTACTTCTCATTTGAAAGAGCTGGAATAAACCCTGATATAGTTTGCATGGCGAAATCAATTGGTGGATATGGTATGCCGTTTGCGTTAACATTAATGAAACCAGAGATTGACAAATGGAACCCAGCAGAACACACTGGAACTTTCAGAGGCTTCCAAATGTCTATGATTGCAGGTAAACTGGGTCTAGAATTTATGCTAGAAAATAAAATTGAAGAAGAGACAAGAAGAAAAGCAGAGATTATAAGAGAAAAACTAAGCGAGCTTACTAAATTTGATGATAAAATAGAGATTAGGGGCATAGGTTTACTATGGGGAATTGATGTCGATAAATTTAAAGACATTAGTAAATCGATAGTTGATACTTGCTTTAAAAATGGTTTGATAGTTGAAAGAGCTGGCAGAAACAACAATGTTATAAAAATTATGCCTCCTTTAACTATAGAAGACGAGAATTTAGTAAAAGGTTTAGACATACTAATTAACAGTGTGAAAACTAATATAAAATAATGTGGAGGAAGCTCTATGAATTACAAAATAATTGGCGAACCATTTCCAGTTGTACTATGCGACTTGCAAGCTGGCGAAGAAATGATATGCGAAAGTGGTTCTATGGCTTGGATGACTCCAAACATGAGAATGGAGACCACTGGTGGTGGAGTAGGCAAAATGTTTGGCAGAATGTTAAGTGGCGAATCTTTGTTCCAAAACAGATATATAGCTGAGGGAGGACCTGGGCAAATTGCTTTTGCTTCTAGCTTTCCGGGTTCTATAAGAGCAGTAGAAGTTACGCCTAACAAAGGCATTATCCTACAAAAATCAGCTTTTTTAGCAGCTACTAACGGCGTGAATTTAGCTACTCACTTTCAAAAGAAACTTGGTGCTGGTTTAGTTGGTGGAGAAGGCTTTATTATGCAACGTGTTAGTGGAAGTGGTATGGTTTTCTTTGAGATTGACGGATATGCGGCTGAATATGAGCTGGCTCCGGGTCAACAAATGGTGTTAGACACTGGTTACTTAGCTGCTATGGACGAGACTTGTAGCATTGATGTTAAAACAGTACCTGGGCTTAAAAATATGTTTTTAGGTGGTGAGGGTGCGTTTAACACTGTAGTGACAGGCCCTGGCAGAATTATTATTCAAACAGCACCTGTAAGCAATTTAGCAATGGCTATAAGACCTTATATTCAATCTGCTGGTAGCAACTAAATACATAAATTTATGCAAAAAGACGGTTTACCGTCTTTTTTTTATGCTTTTTTAATCATATTTGTCGAATGATATTGTTTTCAAAATTATATTATTGACAAAACAATACTATTCGTTGTATAATATTGTTGATGAAATAACAAAGGAGAAATGCTTATGGTATTCCAAGTAGCGGCAAAGTTGTTAGATGCCTGTGTGCTAGGTGTTGCAGCAAGTGGCGACACTTACGGTTATGACTTAACACAAAAAATCGGCAATAACTTGCAAGTGTCAGAATCAGCGCTGTATCCAGTGCTTAGAAGATTATCAAAAGAAGGTATGCTTACTACTTATGATGCACCTTTTGAGGGCAGAAACAGAAAGTATTATAGAATAACGGATTTAGGGAGAAATCAACTAGAGATGTTTAGACAAGAGTGGGTTAACCACAAAAACGTGATAGAATGGATTATTTTTGGAGGTGGAGAAAGATGAACAAGGAAAAGTTTTTGCATGATTTAGAAAAAGCGCTAAAGCCTTTGCCTATAGAAGAAAGACAAAGTGCATTAGAATATTATACTGAATTATTTGCAGAGAGCGAGAATGAGTACGAGTTGATAGCCTCACTTCCTACTCCAAAGCAAATTGCTGCTACACTTATAATAGAGTTTGGTAGTCAATCTGGAGAGAAAAGTTCGACATTACCGATAGCTACAATTATTTTAGCTATTTGTTCAGCGCCGATTGCAATTCCAATTGCAGTTGCATTATTTGCAGTCTTGTTAGCATTGGTTATTGTGTTATTTTGCTTAGTGGTAATAGTTCCATTGTCGGTGTTAATAGCTTTTATATCAGTAGCTATCGCTGGAGTAGTGGCTGTAGTTCCAGCGTATTCACATAACTTTGCAACAGGGTTATATTTCACAGGAATGGTTCTAGCAGGTGTAGGTTTTTTTGCATTGTTAGGCTCAGGTTGGTTGAAATTAGTTAAAGCTGTTTTCAGTGGGATTAAGTTATTTGTTTTAAGATTAGTTGGAAAGGGTGTTAAAAAATGAAAAAAAATATAGTTATAGGTTCTATATTACTTGTGACAGGCGCAGTGTTGGTTATAGTTGGTTTATCGCTTGGGGCTAGCACATCATTCTATGTCAATACATCTGGAATTCACTTTGGTGCTAATTCAGGAAAAATGGTACAAAAAGAAGTGCTGATTGAAGACGAGGTAACTCAAGTAGTTATTGATGCTGATGTTGGCAATGTTATTGTAACAAAAGGTGATGAAGTGAAATATGAGCACAAAAGCCCAGAAAATGCACAAGTTGGATACTCAGTTTCAGGTGACACAGCTACGATTGAGTCTGAGTATGAAAATCGATTTTTCGGAATTAATTTTGGGTTTTTAAGAAATAATTTTGATGATGGAGATACTTATCTGAAAGTTAGCATACCTAGTACTGTTAAATCTGTTGAAATACGTAATGATGTTGGAGAAACTGAAGTTTATAGTATCGAAAACCTTGATAAATTTGTATTAGTAACTGATGTTGGAGAAGCGAATGTTGAGAACATTAATGCTGACTTTGTTAAGATTGATACAAATGTTGGTGATGTTGAGTATAAAGACAGCATTAGTGAAAATCTTGAGATAAATAGCGAAGTAGGGCAAATTGAAGCTGATAATATAGATACAAACGATATGATTATTACATCTGATGTTGGCAATATTGAGGTAAGTATGTTAAAACTTAATGGCGACCTAAACGTAACAACTGATGTTGGTAAAGCTGACGTTGAGATAGTTGGTAATGTGCAGGATTACAACATTGAAGCTAGTGCAACTCTAGGTGTGGTCGAGGTTAACGGTGACAAAATATATGGAAATTATACCCAAAAAGATGCAGACAAAAATATTTCTATCGTAAGTGGAATAGGTAGTGCAAGCTTAAAATTTACACAAGATTAAATAGAAATCACACGCAGTTAGAAAAAATTGTGTGTGATTTTTCTTGCTTATATTGATGATATTATGTTATAATAATCGCAAATATTAATATAAAGTAAAGGGAGATAATTATGTCAAATATCAGTAAAATTACTTACACAAAAGCTGAGCCTAAAGACAGAGAAGATATAATTGATTTTATTAACTATGTTTTTAGTAATGCTCATAACCCACATGATTTCAAAACTCTACTACCCAAAATATATTCAGATAAATATGATTATAGTGATGAACATTATATAGCAAAAGAGGACGGAAAAATCAAAGCTTGTGTAATGCTTCATAAAACAGAGCAAAAAATTTTGGACACTACTTTAAAAGTAGGGGGTATAGGCTCAGTTTCTGTGCACCCTTATTCACGCTCTAAAGGTTACATGAAACATCTTATGGCTATGGCATTAGACGAGCTGAAATCAGACCTTGACATTGGTTTTTTGGGTGGTCAAAGGCAACGTTATGAGTATTTTGGCTTTGAGCCGGCTGGGATAATGTTTTCTTTTAAAGTAGACATGACAAATGTTAGGCATGCATATAATACTGTAGATAATGCAGATATAAATATAAAAAAAGTTAACGAAACTGACACAGAAATTATAAAATGTATGCAAAGTTTGCAGAGCACACAGAGTATAAGTGGAGTTCGTCCATTAGAGTATTTTTATGATATTATGAGTAGTTGGCATAACGAGCTTTACTCAGTATATTTCAAAGATAGAATAATTGCATATGCGAGTATTAGAGGAAATTCGGTTCTTGAATTGATTTTGGAGCAAAGCAAATATATAAAACCTGTGATAAAATCCATTGTAAATGACACCATAAAAGGTAGCGTAACTTTTAGTGCTGATGTTTTTAACAAAGACATTTTAAACGAACTAAGTGACGTATGTGAGAATTATACGGTAGGAGTTAATGAAAGCTATTTGATTAATAATTATCCAAAAGTTATCGAAGCTTATTTAAAACTTAAATCACAAACTGAACAGCTTGAAAATGGTGCGTTAACAATCAAAATAGATGAAAAATGCTATGAGATTTGCGTGAATGATAAGGATATAAAGATTATAGAAACGGAAAATCAAGCAGATATTTCATTGACATCTTTAGAGGCATTGCAGCAATTATTTTCGCCTATATGTGGCTATAGCAACAAGATAAATTTGCCTAGCTTTGCTAAAACTTGGTTTCCTATAGGATTATATATTAACAGTAATGATGGTTGTTAATCATAACGCTTGAAAAGAACTCTTAAATGTGGTATTATACGAATTGGTTTATTGAATGAATAAGGAGTTTTTAGTATGTGTGAATATGGTATGCCAACGCTTATAGAGTTACCCAAGATAGAAGATTGTGCAATTCTATGTAAGAAGTTGGGGCTTAGTTTTATAGAAATTAATTTCAGCTTACCTCAGTATTTACCAAAGAGGATAGATACGGATAAGCTAAATGAGATTGCAAAAAAATATGGGATTTTTTATACAATTCATGCTGACGAAAACCTTAATCCATGCGAATTTAGCGACTTGGTATCTAGTGCTTATGTGGAAACCATGAGAGAGACGATAGAAGTAGCTAGGAAAATAAATGCAACAAAAATAAACATGCATTTAAACTCTGGAATTTGCTTTACTACTCCAGATAAAAAGCTATATTTATTTGAAGAATATTTTTATGAATACATGAAAAAACAGGAAATCTTTAACAATGTGTGCGAACTTGACTTACATGGATATGAGATAAAAATATGTATAGAAAACACAGGTGGATTTAAACCTTTTATGCAAAAAGCTATAGAAACTACCTTAAAAAGTGACTGCTTTGGGTTGACTTTTGATATAGGTCATAACCATTGCATTAATGGAACTGACGAAGATTTTATCTTGTCACGTAAAGATAAGCTTATGCATTTTCATGTCCACGATGCTATTAAAAATGATAAAGTAAGCAAAGACCATTTGGTACACGGCACTGGTAATGTTGACTTGCACAAATATCTTAACATAGCAGAGGAGACAGGTTCAACAGTAGTGCTAGAGACTAAAACAGTTGACGGTTTAACCAAAACAGTAGACTGGATGAAAAGATGTAAATATATGTGAATTTAAAACGGAGGATATATCTTCCGTTTTTTGTTGACAAAACTAAAAATTCGTGATAATATAATTATATAATTAAATCGTTATACAGTTATATTGGAGGTAATTATGCCAGAATTATGTTGCAAAACACCTGAGAAGGTCAAAAAGCTAATACAAGATGATGATATAGCAGAGAATTTATCTAGCTTTTTTAAAGCGTTCAGCGAGCCAATACGCATTAAAATTCTTTTAGCTATGCTTCACAACGAGATTTGCGTAAAAAATTTAGCACTTCTTTTAGATGTGTCACAGCCTAGAGTTTCTAACCAGTTAAAGTTACTAAGACTTTATGATTTAGTTAAAATAAGAAAAGATAAAAACAATATATATTACAGTTTAAATGATAAACACATTCAAGATATTTTGTGCATAGGTTTAAGTCATTTGAGCCATTTAGAGGGGGAGTAGTATGCTTTATTTAGAAAATCTTTGGGAATTATTTGTTGATATGTCCTTTTATATAGTCATAGGTTTAATATTCACAGGGATATTACATGCTTTTGTGAAAAAAGATGTTGTGCTAAAACATATAGGTAAAAAATCTGCTTCATCAGTAGTGAAAGCATCAGTTTTAGGAGTTCCACTACCTCTTTGTTCTTGTGGAGTAGTTCCAACAGCGTTGTATCTAGGGAAAAGTGGTGCGTCAAAAGGTGCTGTAGTAAGCTTTTTAACTTCCACGCCTCAAACAGGTGTTGATAGCCTAATTGCTACTTATGGTTTAATGGGGCCTCTTTTTGCTGTGTATAGAGCGGTTGCAGCATTTATGTCTGGAATATTTTCTGGTATTATGACAAACGTTTTGAGCAAAGAGGATGATATAAATTACTCTAGTTCAAAACAGAGCTGTGGCTGTGGAAGTAATGCAGAGGAGAGCTCAAGCTGTGGCTGTGGAAGTCACGCAGAAGAAAGCTCAAGCTGTGGCTGTGGAAGTCACGCAGAAGAAAGCTCAAGCTGTGGCTGTGGAAGTCACGCAGAGGAAAGTTCAAGCTGTGGCTGTGGAAGTAATGCAGAGGAGAGTTCAAGCTGTGGCTGTGGAAGTCACGTTGAGGAGAGTTCAAGCTGTGGCTGTGCAACTCGCGCAGAGGATACTTCTTCTAAAACTACTTTTTTAAGCAAAGTTAAAACAGTGTTTACATACTCTTTCGGAGAATTTTTAGATGAAATCGCTGTGCATTTTGTTGTTGGCTTGTTGATTGCAGCGTTAATAAGCACCGTTGTACCAGAAGCATGGCTATCTAGCATAACAAACCCAGTAGCAAGCATGTTGTTAATGCTTGCTATAGGAATTCCAATGTATATATGTTCAACAGCTTCAATCCCAATTGCACTTTCGCTTATGATAAAAGGAGTGTCACCAGGGGCAGCGTTTGTGTTCTTGTTTGCAGGGCCTTTCACAAACATTGCGTCACTCACTATTCTGTTAAAAACATTAGGCAAAAAAGTGTTAGCGATATATTTACTATCAGCTTCATTTTGCGCCATAGTATTTGGCTTGTTATTTGATTGGATAATTGAAACATTTAATTATACTGGTATCGAAAACATAATTGCTGACTCACATGAACATGGTTTTCCTACATATATGATAGTTGTAGCAGTGATTTTTGGAGCACTTCTGTTAAGAAGTTTGTTGCTTAGGTTTATAAACAGAAAAAATACAAAAACTTGTGGTTGTCATTAAAAAAATGGTGTGATGAAAGAAAATTCATCGCACCATTTGTATATTTTTAAAAATATATTTTACTAATCTTTTTCGACTCATTCAATTTTAGCAAACGAACACCGTTATACGGTTTAAAAGCAGAAGTTATATAGTGTCTCCTTTAATAAAAAGGTGGTCATTAGGCACCCAATTTGCATAATTATTTCCAAACTGTAAATTAGGTGTATCTAAACCAAAATATGCAACAGGTTAGGGGATATAAGCATGTACAAAATCGCTAGTTATTTTCGGAATTTTCATTAGTAACTGCTTCTTTCTCTTTAAATACGAAAAATCTTTGTCCTACATAATTTAGTGCAACAAACAGTCCCATTCCTACTACCATTGCGATATTTTCTTGCAAACTTACTGATAAATCGCTTAAGACAAAGTTTACAAACGGTTTTGCAAGACCATAAGCAATTAAATAGCAGATAGAGATATTGACTGTGAACTTAATAATTTGAGAAATACTTTTCTCTTTGTTTTGGAACGTGAAATATTTATTCATAAAATAGCTAAATATACTTCCGATAATATAATTCAACGCTGAGGATACCCAGTAATCTAAGTTTAATAAATTATAGGCTAAAAACATAACAGATGTACCAACAACTGTATTTAGTACGCCTACTATAATAAATTTAATGGTTTTTTTATCTACAAATTTACTTAATTTCATTTTTATCTCTTTCTTATTATATATTAAATTAATTATAACACTTTATATCAGTGAGTTCAATAAAATTAAGTTTACTAACTTTTTAGTTTTTGAATAAACCTTGTGTATTTTCCAACTACTTTTTGGTTTTTGTCAGCAGTAATCCCGTGATTAGAAAGCATTTTCATTATATCTTCAAGTTCGTACTCATGCACGAATTCAACCTCTATTTCATAGTCGGTAACATCAAAATATTCGCTTTTATCTAAAAATAAAACAACTGTATCACTTAATGATTTTTTACTTCTTGTAGTTTTAAGTGAGCCTAAAAGATTAATTGGCTTGTTAAAATTAAGCCCCATATCACTACATTCTTTTTCATTGAACGAAGTAGGAATTTTGTCTATTTTATATTCGTTTTCCTCGGCTTGATTATAAAGACTATCATTGCTATTGTTCTTGAATTTAAGTTGCAGTTTCATGCCACTTTCTTTTTCTCGTACTCTGCAAGATATCATACTTGCGTGTAAATCTAAAGTGTCTGTATCGAAGTAATTATTAATTTGAATGTAGGTTTTATCCCAATTTAATTTAGAGAATAAGTCGTTATATTGGACTTCATTAAGAAGGATTTTCACTTCTTTTTCAACTGATTTTTTCATAGTATACCTTTCTATAATAAAGTTAAGTTACATATATTATATCACAAAAAATACAAAAGTAAAACATCAATTAATTAACAAACTGCTACCTTTTTGGGGTAGCAGTTTCATTAAAATTATTTTTGTGTATTAATAGCAAATTCCAACAGATTTATTAATATATTCATCTTTTCCAACAGCTTCTGATAAGAAGAACGCTAAATCTTCTCGTGATATATTTTTTCCGCCTTTTGGGACACTGTCATAAGATACTCTAAATTTTTTTGTCATCTCGCCATCAATTAAAGACAATGGTCTCATAATTAAATAATTTAAACCACTATTAATAATCGTTTGAGCTGAAATTTTATGGTCAGCAATTGCATTTTTAAAGAAAACATTTATGATTATTTTAGAAATTAAATCTGGCATTTCGTTATGAATACCAGCAGAACCAATGTAAAAAATTGATTTAACATCTGTTTTTTTCATGGCTTCAACTATGTTAAAAATCATGTCAGACAATGCAGTGGATTTTTTGTTAGAGTTACCACCAAGGCAAGACACTACTAAATCATGTCCTTTTATTACATCTGTCAATTGTTCTTGTGAAAATAAATCAACTGTTTTGATTACTAGATTATCGTGCGATAATTTAAGCTTGCTTGAATCTCTAACAATTGCAGTTACAAAATGACCCTGCTGTAACACCAAGTTTAAAAATATTTTTCCTGTTTTGCCATTAGCACCGAACAAAATTATATTCATATTGCTCACTCCTTTTATTTATATACTCTTTATATATCTAGTATACACAAAAATATATATTATTTCAAGTGTGAACCAATATGCCATGTATTAAAAATCAAATAACCTTAATTTCGCCCTCTAACATGCCTCTAACATAGCATGATTTTGACTCCTCGATATACTTAGCCTTAGTATCTTCATCAATATCGCCGATAATTTCAACGTTAGTTGTAATAATAGTTACACCCTCTACAGAGCTATCTAAATCAGCTGATATAATAACGTCGTCAAACTCTATGCCGTCTTGCTTTAAAGCGTGTCTAAGGTTAACGCTAGTGCATGAAATTAGGCCTGCTAACAGCAATTGGCTAGGTCTAAAATCAATGCCTAATCCACCTATTTCCTTAGGTTGTCCTGCGTATATTGGACGCACTCCACTATCCTCTGCAACTGTAATCTCGGTTGTATAGTTGTCATCTACCACTCTTGATATAATCATCAATATCTCCTTATTATATAGTAGTTAAATTCATAGAAAGCATTTGCGCTTTAACACAAAGTTCAGCAGCTTTCAATGCGTGTTCTTGTGTCATAGCGTTCTCTGTGCCATTAATGCAATCAAGAATAAGTTGACCAAAATACGGATAACCTACTTGACCACTAACACAAAGTGAATGTTCACCGTTAGCGTCAACCCAAAACACATGATTTTCTGTGTCGTTTGTAGCAACATTACAGTACTTTCTAAGCTCGATATATCCCTCTGTACCTAAAATGAATGTTCTGCCATCTCCCCAAGTGCTAAGACCGTCAGGGGTAAACCAGTCTACTCTAAAATAACCAGTAGAACCGTTGTCACCCACCAAAGTGCAATCTCCAAAATCTTCTAACTCTGGGTATTCTGGGTTGTTATAATTAGCAACTTTTGAGTTAACAATTGTTGCATCTTTTGACCCAGTATAATATAAAAACTGCTCAATTTGGTGACTGCCAATATCGCATAAAATTCCACCATATTTCTCTTTCTCGAAAAACCAACTAGGTCTACCTTGCGCATTTAGTCTGTGAGGACCAAGTCCTAGAACTTGGACAACCTTACCGATTGCACCTTTTTCTATAAGTTCACCTGCAAATACAGCAGCCTCTGAATGTATACGTTCACTATAGCTAACAGCATATTTTTTGCCAGTTTCTGCTATAGTATTTTTTACTTCTGCCAGTTGTTCTAAAGTAGTTAGAGGTGCTTTATCAGTAAAATAATGCTTACCACTTTTCATAACTCTAATTCCAAGAGGTGCTCTGTCACAAGTAACACATGCAGCAGCAATTAGACTAACTTCATCATCGCTTAAAACTGTCTCTTCGCTATCAGCTATTTGAACTGTAGGAAACTTGTTTTTAAAGTTTTCAGCTTTTTTGGAGTCTGGGTCATACACCCATTTCAAAGTGGCACCAGCATCAATTAAACCTTGTGTCATGCCAAAAATATGTCCGTGGTCTAGCCCTATAACAGATATAATAAATTCTCCGTTTTTAACCACAGGGTTCGGTTTACCTTGTGGTGCATAATTCATACCGTCTTTTTGTCCCATAATAACTCTCCTAACAAATTTATATGTTTATTATAAATAAGATAAATTAAAAAGAAATGAATAATATTCGCAAATTTCTTAAATATACATTGCATAAATTGCACATTAATTTATTATTTATTTGAACCATTAAGTTACATATTATGAGATAATTAGTTAAGAAATAATGAATTAACAGAAAATAAGTTGATTTTTAATAACTAGTGATGTATACTAAAATAAAGCGTTTGTAAAGAATTGTTTGTTTATGGTACGGTGAATAAAATGAATAAAATTTTGGTAGTAGATGATTCTAAATTCATGACCTCTCTTTTAAGAAATATCTTAAAAAATGAATACGAGGTTCATTTAGTTCACAGTGGTGAAGAAGCTTTAAAAATTGTTGCAAATTTACAGCCTGAACTTATTTTGTTAGATATTGAAATGCAAGGTATATCAGGACTTGATACGATTAAAGCTTTAAAAAATATCAATAGCGTAATGGCGATACCAGTTATGTTTTTAACAGGAATTTATGATAGTGAAACCGAAGAAGAAGCATTTAGACTTGGTGCAGTTGATTATATGCAAAAACCCGTTAAAGAGAATGTGTTACGTATTCGAGTAAAAAATCAGGTTGATTTGTATATGTATAAAAAGACAGTTGAAGCACAACTTAGAACAGATGCTTTGACAGGTATTTATAATGTTAGATATTTTAATGAGAAATATCAGTCACTGGTTAAGGAATGTAAGTCTAAGAATATGCCTTTAACTATGGCTTTGATAGATATTGACTTTTTTAAGCGAGTTAACGATACTTATGGTCACATGATAGGTGATAGGGTTCTTGTTGAAGTTGCAGCTATATTAAAAAAGGAGCTAGGCAAAGTTAACGGGACTGTGTTTAGAGTTGGAGGAGAAGAACTTGCGTTCTTTATAACTTCTTTTTCAAAACAAGATTCGATTATTGTAGCAAACTTAGCAAGAGAAGCAGTTTTGCTGGCTCAAATAGCAAACGAAAATTCTGATGTATGTAAGTTTTTAACAGTTAGCATAGGCGGAGTGACTGTTACAGATTTTGAAGATATGACAAGAGAAAAACTCTTTAAATTAGCTGACGAACAACTATATAAAAGCAAATCTAATGGAAGAAACCAAGCAAATTGGTCGGATTATAAATAAAAATTAATAAGAGGCTAATATGTCTCTTATTTTTTTATAAAAAATTAAAAGTGTTGGAGGTATTATATGAAAAAACCAAATATTGTGTTTATTCTAATTGATGACATGGGTTACAGGGACTTAGGAGCTAGCGGAAGCACGTTTTATGAAACACCGATTATCGATAAACTTTGCGCTGAGGGTGCTATTTTTAATAATGCTTATGCATCATGCCCAGTGTGTTCACCTAGCAGAGTTAGCTATCTAACTGGACGATACCCTGCAAGAGTAGGCATTACAGACTGGATAGATTTTAACGGATTTTCTCATCCATTAAAAGGAAAATTGATTGATGCACCATATATAAAAGAGTTACCAGTTGGCTCAAAAACTGTGTCTATGGCATTCAAAGAGAATGGTTATTCCACATGGCATGTTGGCAAATGGCACATGGGTGGGGGAGAGCACTTACCTGAAAATTTTGGTTTTGATGTCAATATTGGAGGCTGTGAGTGGGGTTCACCACAAAAAGGATATTTTAGCCCATATCACATTAAAACTTTAGAGGATAAAGTAGACGGCGAATATCTAACAGATAGATTAACTGATGAAGCTATAAATCTTATAAAAAATCAAGATGATAAACCGTTTTATCTAAGCTTGTGTCACTATACTGTACATACTCCTGTACAGGCAAAACAAGATGACATAAACTACTTTATAGAGAAAGCAAAGAGACAAAAACTAGATACAATCGACCCATTAGTAGAGGGTGAAGAGTTCCATACAGAAGATAAAAAAGGCAAAAGAGTTACAAGAAGAATTATTCAGTCTAACCCTGTGTATGCAGCAATGATAAAAAATCTTGATGATAATATTGGTAGACTATTAGATACGCTAAAAGAAACAGGAAAAGCGGATGATACAGTAATCGTTTTCACATCTGATAACGGTGGACTTTCTTCTGCTGAGACTTCTCCAACTTGTAACTTGCCAGCAAGAGAGGGCAAAGGCTGGGTGTATGACGGTGGTGTGCGTGTGCCGATGTTTGTGTGGTACCCAAAAGAAGTTAAGCAAGGTATGGTTACAGGCGCACAAGTTACATCAACTGATATTTATCCAACACTTTTAGAAATGGCTGGTTTAGATTTACGACCAGAAGAACACGTTGACGGCAGAAGCTTTAAACCTACTTTATTAGGCGAAAAACAAGAGCCAAGACCACTGTTTTGGCATTATCCACACTATGGTAACCAAGGAGGCACACCAGGTTCTAGCGTAGTATTTGGAGATTACAAATTGATAGAGTTTTTTGAAGATAACCGAACAGAGTTATATAATATTGGTAGTGATATTGGCGAGATTAAAGAGATAAGTAAACAAGAGCCTGAGAAAACAGCTAAGCTATATAAAATGCTAAAAGACTGGCAAGATGATGTTTGTGCGGTGTTCCCTCAAGTTAATAAGGAGTATGCAGATTGATAACAAAAAGTGGATTAGACATAATTTTTAGAGAAGCTGAAAAAAGTGACGCTCAAAACTTGATTGATTATATGAACACAGTTGGTGGAGAGAGTGATAACTTAACTTTTGGAGCTGGTGGGCTTACAATGACAGTAGAACAAGAGGTAGAATTTATTGACGCAGCTAGAGAAAACAAATTTTCCTCTATGATTATAGGTTTAATAGATGATGAAATTACTAGCGTAGGCTTTGTTAATAGTCAGCCTAAAGAGAGATTTAAGCACATTGCACACCTTGCGATTTCTGTTAAGAAAAAGTACTGGAACGACGGAGTAGCTACTTTACTTATGGCTGAACTCATTAACTTTGCTAAAACCAACGGACAAACAGAGATTTTACATTTAGGTGTTAAAGCTGAAAACACTCATGCTATTAAGCTTTACAAAAAGTTTGGCTTTGAGGAAAGTGGATATCACAAAAACTTCTTTAAAATTAACGGAGAATACTTTGACGAAATATTAATGGATTTACACTTATGATTTATTAAGAGGCTACAATTTGTGGCCTCTTTTACTTGTAAAAAAAACATAAACATGATAAAATAATAAAAAAAGTATAAAGAGGTGCATTATGTCTGCAATTTGGGGATGTGTTGATTTTTCTAAAAAGCCAATAGAAAATGATATAGGAACTAACATGGAAAAAGCATTTCATAGATTTAAGTTTGATGGTTTTTCTACAATAAATGAAGCTAACGTAACCGTAGGTTGCGCTATGCAAAATGTAAAAGTATGGTCAAAAAATGACAAACTACCATTTTACGACAAAGAAAATGGCAATATATTTACAGCTGACTGCGTAATTGACAACAGAACAGAGCTTATAGAACAGCTTTGCGCTGGCAGAAAAGATATACCTGACGGCGAGCTTATGTATTTAGCCTACCTAAAATGGGGTGCTGATATGCCGAAAAAGATTTATGGTGCGTACTCGTATGCAATATATAATATTGATAGCAATAAGCTGATTTTAGGTGTTGATCATACTACAAGCAGACTGCTATATTATAGAAGAGTAGGTTCAAAAGTATATTTTTCATCCAGAATGGAAGGTATATATAATGTAACGGACAAAAAGATAAATGAAGTATATATAGGCTTGTTTTTAGCAATGAAGCCATATACTATATTGACAAACCCAGTTGATACACCATTTGTAGATATAAAGAGAATGGTTTGTAGTCATTATAATATATTTACAGAAAATGATATGCAAACAGTAAAATACCATGATTTCGCAGCGGTTAAGCCACTGAAATTAAAAAGTGATGAAGAATACAGAAAAGCATTTAGAGAAATATTTGAAAAATGTGTTGGAGAAATTATCGATGGAGTAGACGGAAAAGTTGGAATTATGATGACAGGTGGCTTTGACTCGTCTAGTATTGGAGCTATTGCTGCTCAAAAGTTAGCTAAAGAAAATAAATCTTTGTATAGCTACACACAAATTCCTTTAGACAGTTTTAAGTCAGAGATTGACCCAAGTGTGCGTATGTGTAATGAAAAAGACGCAGTACTTGAAATATGCAAAATGTATCCTAATATAGAACCTCAATTTTTGCAAACGCCAGAGACAAATGGTTATAGCAATATAGAGGAAATTCAAGATATATATGAAACACCATATAAAGCTATGACTAATGTGGACTGGGTTCATTCATTACATAAAAAAGCTGGTGCAGATGGCTGTAAAATGGTGTTGATAGGGCAAGCAGGAAATATGTCGATATCTTTTGGAAGAATTATAGACTATAACTTATACGAGAAATTAAGAACTTTTCGTTATATTAAGGCGTATAAAATTGCTAGTAATTACTGTAAAGTGAATGGGTTTAGTAGAAAAAAATATTTTTCCCATCACTTAAAAGAGTACTATGGGTACTACTTTAAGAAAAATAAGCGTAGTAATTATTTGGACGAGGTATTTTTAAGCCTAGATAAAGCTAAAAAATTGTCTATTACTGCTGACGATGAAAGATTGAAAGTAAACGGAAGTCATGATAATTTGTTACACTTAGAATTTCAAAAAATGAGGCGTTCTATGCAAGATGAATCAGGCTTTGCTCATGTATCGGAATATGATGTTGCGTTTTCATCAAGATATGGAACAGTAGTTAGAGATCCAGCAAAAGATGTTAGAATATTAGATTTTTGTAGTTCACTACCAGTAGATTGTTTTGTAAATGAAGTACCTGAAACAAGAAGACTTGTTAGAAAGTATTGTGATGACATAATACCAAAATCATTTTTACCGGAGAACACACCTAGAGGACTGCAATCATCTGATTGGCATGAAAGAATAGGAAGAATATGGGATGAGTATTATCCTAAAGTATATGATATGTTAACAAATAGTAAAGTGGCTGACTATTTGAACCACGAAATAATTGATAGTTATCTAAATAATTATAGGAAAATGCCTGATGACACTAGCAATGGAGTAGCTTTTACAAGGTTAGCAATATTATATGGTGTAGGTATGTTTTTAGATAAACACCTAGATTAAGCCATTTTTTGAAACATTATGAATAAACTTCTAACAATATTGTTAGATTTGTTTACAAATTATTAAAATGTGTTATAATTATGAACATAGAAACAAAACATTACAAATTTGAAAGAGGTATTTATTATGAAAACTTGGAACACACCAGAATTAGAAACATTAGCATTAGACGCAACTGCAACAGACTTCTATGAAGAAGGAAATGACGGCGGTTTCTTCGATTTAATTCAAGGCGAAGGTTGTTCAATGTCTGATTTATTCGGTTCACAATGCTCATAATTTAAGCAAGAACTGTAAAAGGTAGCTATAATGGCTGCCTTTTTTTCTGTGTGAATTTTACACATATAGATACTTAATCTGTATATACTCTAATAAGTTGTTAAATTAGAAATATTTAAATATAGCAAAAGAGACGCTCGGTTAAGAACGTCTCATAAATTCAACAATGTGCCTGTATAAAAAAGTATTCCTCTCTAGTAACGATTTTGTCTCTAAAGTTAAAATGTACAGAGCCTTTCTTTGTGTTCTTTGCAGAATACATCGCAGTATCTGCCACGTGAATAAGCTCTTTTTGTGTTTTACCACAGTCAGGGAATGTCGATACACCAATACTACAGCCGCATGACATTGTATTGCCCTCAAAGCTATATTCTTTGCTGAAAATTTCAATTAGCTTATCTAAAATTTGTTGCAACATCTCAATTGATGCCTGATTTTTAAGAAGCACAACAAATTCGTCTCCACCATGTCTATATGCTCTTAAAATATCTTCATCTATAGCTTTTAATTCCTCTGCTATATATCGTAAAAGAGCATCACCTGAATGATGACCCAAAGTGTCGTTTACTTTTTTAAATCCGTCTAAATCGCAGAACAGAACAAAGAATGACTTTCCAAAAGCAGAAGTATCTTTAATAAAGTTGTCTATATCATCTTGCAAACTTCGTCTATTAGGCAGACCAGTTAAATGGTCGTACTGCGCAAGTTTTTCAATAAGTAATTGATTAAGCTTACTTTCGGTTATATTTAAGCTAGATACCAAATGAGCAACTCTTCCGTCTGTCCATGGTATAGTAGAATTCTTTACGTGAAACCACTCGCCATCGAGTTGACGTTGATAATCCCAAGAATACGGTTTGGTAGGTTGTTGGTATTCGTCAAGTAAAAGAGGTTGTGGGCAGTAGCTACAAGGGCCTGTTTTATCAGTATATAAGGCTTGCCAGCATTTCTTTCCTATCACATTTTCCACACCACCATAAGGTGCTGCCATAGATTTGTTTAGATACAGAACGTCATGTGTATAATAGTCGTTAACATAAATATCAATACCCAAATTATCTAGTACATTACTTAGCACTTTCTCTGTGTTCTTTATTCCTTTAGTAAACATTTCAAGCTTTATATTATTAGCGATTAACGAAAGAACAGCAGCAGAAAGCTCCACGTTAACTTTGTCTTCTTCACGCACTTCTTTTCGTCTGTCAGCAAGACCAACAAAGCCTGCAAGCTCATAATGTTGGTTTAAAATAGGTATAAGTATGAGTGTGTTGGCTTTAAATATAGAAGTTAAAATCTCTTCAAGTTGCGATTTAGCTTTATCACCAGTAGTAACAACGATTTTTTTGCTAGATAGCTCGCTAAGTTGCTCTAAGTTTAAGATGTTTCTTAAGTCAAGTGTGTCTTGTATAGCAGTTGCATAAGGAGTAGTGTAGTATACTGTTTTTTCGTAAATTTGTTTATTATTAGCTTCAAAAATAAATGCATGAGTAATTCCAAAAAAACGACATGTATCAGAAAGAAATTCTTTTTTAGAGAACTCTTTCTCAGATGAAAGACTAATGCGTTCCATCATTTCTTGCCAAAAATTTTCGTTTTTGTTTGCCACAATTGCCTCCTTTTATATATCAAAATTTATATACAATATTAAATAAGTATGTTAATTATACGATATAATATTAATAATAGCAATAGATAAATTAAAAAAAGTAAAATATTTTTTAAAAAATAAAGTTTGTACTAAATATTGACCAAAAAGTGTGAATATGATATAATAAATCGTCTAGTAATAAATGAAAAGGAACTTATATGTATAGTAAAATAATTAAAAAAGTCTTCGACTTTATATCAGCTTTGTTGGGAGTGCTTGTTTTATCTCCTTTGTTTATAGCTTTATTTATAGCTATAAAAATCGACTCAAAAGGTCCTATATTCTTTAAACAAAAAAGAGTGGGAAGATATAAAAGTCACTTTAATATCTTAAAATTCAGAACAATGAAAATAGATACTCCAAAAGATTGCCCAACGCATCTTTTAGAAAATCCAGAGCAATATATCACAAGAGTAGGTGCATTTTTAAGAAAGACTTCATTAGATGAACTACCACAGTTATTTAATATCTTAGCTGGTCAAATGAGTGTAGTAGGGCCAAGACCTGCACTTTGGAACCAATTCGATTTAATTGCTGAAAGAGATAAATATAACGCTAATGATGTAACTCCCGGTATTACTGGGTGGGCACAAATTAACGGACGTGACGAGCTAGAGATTGACGAAAAAGCAAAATTAGATGGGGAATATGTAAAGAGAATTAGCCCAGTTTTTGATGTAAAGTGTATTATAGGCACGGTTGTTTCAGTCGCAAAGAAAGACGGAGTTGTTGAAGGCGGTACTGGTACAATAAATTCCAATAAAAAATAATTAAAACCTGAGTTTAATGGAAACTTCCATGTAACTCAGGTTTCTTTTATTTGTATATAGTAAATCCGTTTTTGCCGTTTTCTTTAGTTTTATATAAAGCTATATCTGCATTTTTAGATAAGGTACTAAAATCTAAACCGTGTTTAGGGTATAGGCCACAACCGATACTTGCTGAAATTTCAACTTGTGTATCATCGCTACCAAATGTCATATTTAACGATTGATTTAGCTGATTGCACTTTGATGTTATTAGGGCTTCAGATTTTACATTTGCAATAAATGCTATAAATTCATCGCCGCCTATTCTACCTACTATATCATCGCTACGGAATGAATCAAGAATTTTCATAGCAGCTACTTTTATAGCAGTATCTCCAGTTGCATGGCCTAAAACGTCATTTACAGCCTTAAAGTTGTCTAAATCAATGAACAGTAAAGCATGCATTTGAGATGAAGAATCTGAGCGTTCAAGAATTTTGGATATTGCGTCTTCTGATGTTAACTTATTATATAAACCTGTTAAGTTATCAGTTTCTGCTTCTTGTTTTAAAGTGAGTGTTCTGTTAACTTGATTATCTACGTTTGTTAGCATAAATACAGCAGTTTCAGGTTGCCTTTTTTTATCAAATATTGAGAAAGCAGTAGCTCTATACCACAAGTACTCACTAGACTTTATTCTCATTCTCAAAACAACATTGTGCATTTGCTCATTAGATTTAAGGTTTGTTATAAACTCCTCACACTGTGGAATATCATTAGGGTGAATTAGTTCGCTGTGAGACCCATATAAGTCACGTATCATTTGTTCATAAATTGCATTATCAACACTAACATTTATTCCGTCAGTAAATGTTTTGGTCTTAAAATTATACTCTACAATATTTTGCTGTAGATGAGTACTAATTCTCGTGAAGTATTTAGTAAAATTAGTAGACTCATGTCTTCTAATAAGCATATTTCTTACTATAGCAATTAACAAAGGAATTATTATAAGCACTATACCAATTAAAATATAAGTAGTAGTTCTAAGACTTTTGTTAATCTCGGCTGTAATAAATTCTTCATCTGCTATGTTAACAACATACCATGTATTAATTCCAATAGGGGTTAGCTGCGCATATTCTGGTAACCCATTTTTAGTATAGTCTAAGAAAATAGTTTGATTAGAATAAAAGTCGTCTAGAAATTCTAAATAGGTATAACCGTCATTGAATTCTGTGTTTGACATATCAGTTATTAAATTTCTACTTATTAGATCTTTAGAGCGAGGTGAGGAAAAGGCTAAATACTGTCCGTTAGAGTCCACAATAGCAGTTGTACCACCGAAATCAAAATATGAATTAGTAAAGTAATCTGATAAGTGAGTGGAAGAAACTTGTGCTAGAACATAACCACAAAAAATATCAAGTTCATTTTTTATAGCAGCATAAACTGTGGCTACAGAATTACCATTTTCATCTATATATATATCGGTAATACCACTGTCGTTAACTAAATCTAATTCCGCTAACGTTTGTCCAAGTTCAGCTTTTTCTATAGTATTCTCAAAAAAAACTATATCATCTTGGCTGTATAAGAAAATTGTTATTTTGTCATAAACAGAATTATTAGCAAGCTTAGTGTAATAATCGATTTGTTCTGCGTTATCAGTATTGCTGTCTGTCCAATAAAGTGCGGCTAGTTCTATGTTTTTTATATAAGAATTCAAGAATAAATAGTTGCTCTCAGCATTTTGTGCTGAAGTAACAGACAAAGTCTCTTCAATATCTTTTATTGTTTCGTTTTTTAACAATTGATAAAAAACAGATGTGATTGTCGCTACAATTATTATAGAGATAGGTATAAAAACCACTATGAATTTTACAACATTATTTGATGAAGTGTTTTTCTTCTTTTTCATAACAATTACCTACCTCCTTAACTTTTGATATTTTTATGTTGTATATTTATATATAGAGTAACCATTTTTACCAGCTTTTTTAGCTTCATATAATGCATGGTCGGCATTTTTAAACAACGAACCATAGTCGTTGCTGTCCTTAGGGAATAACGAACAACCTATACTGCAAGAAATTCGGACTGATTGACTGTTGTTGCTATAAGTCAGCATTAAGGCTTCACATAAATTTTCGCACTTCTTTTTAACTAAGTCTAAATCTTTATAATTGTTTAAAAGAACAATAAATTCATCGCCACCAAACCTAGATACTATGTCGTTACTTCTAAAGGTAGCTTTAATTTTTTGAGCTACTTCTAAAATTACACGATCGCCAGTAGCGTGCCCCAGTTTATCATTAATATTTTTAAAGTTGTCTAAATCAATAACCAACAGAGCATGTTGTTCATCAGTTTTTTCTGAATTACTTAATATTTGTCTTATTTTAATTTCGCCAGCTGATTTATTATATAAACCAGATAAAGCATCTATCTCACCTTTGTGTTTAAGATCAAGCTGTTCTTTGATTTGCGTGTCAACATTTTCAAAAAGTAGAACAGCTTTTTTAGGATTACCACCACTTATAATAGAAAATCCTGTTGTGTGATACCAAACATATTGGTTGTCGCTATTCAAAACGCGTACTAATATGTTTTCTATATCTTCATTACTTTTTAATTTTGTCGTAAACTCTGTCCAAGCAGTAAGATCACTGCTGTGGATGTATTTATTAGTATTCTCTCCGTTATTATTAACAATGATGTCTTTCAACAGCATGAAAATAGTTGAGTTATCGACTTCTTCATCATTTGAATTAGATTTCAAATAAGATTTAGCAAAATCAATTTCTATTACTAATTGACCTAAGTGTTTACTGATAGCAGTGAAATACCTATTATAACGTCTTGTTTCTTTACGTTGTTGTTGAGAAACTTGATAGAATAATAAAAACATTATTATTATGGTAGCAAATATGCAGAAAGTATAAATTAGGCTAAAATAATTTGTAGTACTAAGTTGTGATTGCACATAAGTATCCGTTGTGATGTTCATAAAACACCAACCGTTAATGTCCAGTGGAACAACACTAGAATATCTAGTATGAGTATCTACATTATATTCTACATAAACAGGTTTTTTATTTTGGATATCTGTCACAAGTTTGTCATAACTATACTCATTGTGAAAGTTAAGATTTTTCATATCATCATAGTAGTTGTCACTTTTTACAAGCATTTCATCTGATTCTTTAGTAACTATATAATTACCACGCGTATCTACTATATGAAAATACCCTCCATAATCTATGAAAGTAGACGAAAAATAGTTCTGTAAAGTATCCAGCGAAACAAGACCCACGATAAAGCTATCTTCTTGGTCAATTTTAGAATAAATTGCTACACATTCATAATAGTTATCTGCTACAAAAACATCAGTAATACCAGTGTCGCTTTGCAAATCTGCATAACTAAAAGGCAAGCGATATTCTCGTTTGCTTATTGATTTCTCCGAATATACGTAATTTGTTTTATCCCCATGCACTATAAGAAGTTCATCCAAAAGTAAACTTCCTACTAATTCTTGATAATAAAGAGAAAGATCCTCAGTTACTACATCGTCCTCTGGCCACGTGATTGCAGCAAAAGAAATCATATCTTGATAATTTGCGAAAACTTCGTTAGAACTAAATGAATTTCTGGTTGAATTAGTAATTAAACTTTCTCGAATTTCTTCTATACTTGTATTAGTTGTTTCGTTATAGAACAACCAACTGAAAAAAATCAAAAGCATGAACGACAAAGGGAAAAGAACATAATATGTTAAATTCTTAGGTTTATTGAATTTTTTTGGCAAAAAACTCATGTATATCTCCTCTAATCGTATTAAAGATACATTATACTATATTAAGTACATTATATCAAGACTTTTAGAATAATTTGTGAATAAATATAATAAATTTGTAAAAAAAAGGCAATTATCGTAATTATTGTACGTGAATAGAATAATTAGTTCAAAGATTGACACAGTTTATTGCTAATTTAATTAAATTGTATTTTTATTATTATGGAATAGTTAATAAACTATTAAGATTTTTAAAATAAATATAGAAAGTATGAAGTTTTAGTATAAAAACTGGGTGTGTAGCGAAATATCGTACACACCCAAAAAATTTAGTCTTCTGCATACTCAGTTGTTGGAGTAGCAGGCATTTTCTTTTGTTTTTTCATTTTCCACATAGTGTATATTGGAGCTGCGATAAATAGGGAAGAGTAAGTACCGCAAAATACACCTACCATCATAGGTAATGCAAAGTTTGCAACAGTGGTTAATCCATAGATTAATGATACTACATAAACTACTGTAAGAGCTATGAAAGTAGTAATTGATGTTAGAACTGAACGTGATAACACTTGATTTAAGCTTATGTTCATAATAGTAACAGGGCTTTCTTTAACTAGCAAGTTGCTGTTTTCACGAATTCTATCATAAATAACAATTGTGTCATTCAATGAATAACCCAAAATTGTAAGAATAACTGCTATGAAAATGTCATCAATGTTCATTCCCAACGCTACGAACACAAAGTAGATTATCAATACATCATGCACTAGGGCTATAACAGCTGTTAAACCTGCCATTGCACCACCAATTTTTCTAAATCTGAATGCAATGTAAAGTAATAGTAAAGCAACAGTAATTGCAAGGCAAATTAATGCTTTTTGGAAAAACTTTGCGCCCATAACAGGGTCAACAGAACTACTCTCGCTAATCTCAAAATTTACATCACTGAATGTATCTGACAATGCAGTTGTAATGCCTTGTTGTTCTTCAAGAGATAATGACTGATTGCCAGAGAATGATATAGTTACTTGTTCGCTTCCAGTAGCTACAGAACTGCTTGTAATTACAGATGAATCTCTGCCTGTGTTCTCTAAAACAGCTGTCTCTACAGTCTCTGCATCAACAGCGCCGTCTACTGAATAAGTAATAATTGCACCACCAGCGAAATCTATATCCAGCTTTGTACCAAATATTAAGTTTAAAATCAGACCTAGTACTAATATTGAAGTTGAAACTATAAAAAATATTTTTCTGTTTTTATTAAAATCTATTTTAATATTTTTCATTACTTTGCACCTCCAAACAACCATTTTTTTCTAAACGCTTTATAGCCAGAAAGTGATTTTATCATAAGTCTTGATGCAAACACAGCCATAATAAAGTTACCTACAACACCTATAAGAAGTGTAAATCCGAATGAATAGATTGCACCTGTTGTAGACTCGCCAAAAATTTGAGATAAAATATTGCTAGGTCCAAATACACCGATAAGCATTATTGCAACAATAATAATTGTGATATTACCATCTATGATAGCAGAGAAGCTGTTTTGGCAACCTCTTTGAATTGCACCGTCTAAAGTTTTACCCTCTAATAATTCTTCTTTAATTCTACTTGCTGTAATGATGTTTGCGTCAACACCAATACCAATTGATAAGATAATACCAGCAATACCAGGTAGTGTCATTGTGAAGCTATCGAAATTAGGGAAGAACCCTGAGATAGCAGCGAATGTTATAGCAAGCTGACCCGTTAGAGTAAATACTGCAACAAAGCCAGGTAACTTGAATAGAGTTATCATAAATATAGCGATTAAAATAAAAGCTATAACGCCTGCGATAGCCATTGCATCTAGTGATTGCAAGCCTAAAGTTGGATTAATTGTGCTAAAGTTAGATGTCTCTAGCTTAAATGGTAACGCACCACCTTGAATATTTGTTGCAAGTTGTGTTGCTGTTTCTGCGTCAAATGTGCCAGATATTACAGCTTCACCATTCGAGATAGTCTCGTTAACAGTTGGAGCACTCAATAGAACATCGTCCATCCAAATTGAGATTGGAAGACCTACGTTTTCAGATGTAGCAGTCTCGAACTTTTTAGCGCCTTCTTCTGAAAATTTTAGAGATATCACATACTCTTGCTCGCCTGTGGTAGAGTTTTGGTGTAAAGCAGCCTCAGCTGATACAACATCGGCACCTTCGACATAAATTACCTCTGCAGTTTCACCACTTGGTGTAATTCTTGTGCTGTTTCCGTCTTCGTCAACCACCGTTTCAGCATACGAGTCGCCTTTTCTAAAGGTTAGCAGCGCTGTAGCAGAAAGTTCTTCTATAGCAGTCTCTGGGTCGAAGTCAGCTTCGTCACTTTTCCAAGGAAATCTAACGATAATGCGATTATTGCTAACGTCAGTGTAAAGTTCGTAATCAGTGATGTTAGAAGACACCATTCTAAGCTCAATTATAGCCTTAGCAGCCTCTAATTCTTCTGCTGTAGCAGTTTCACCCTCAGCTGGAGTAAAAGTAGCTTCAACGCCACCTCTAATGTCAATACCCCAGCGAATATCTGCAAGTCCTTTTACAAGAACACCAGATGAAGTGTGAATACCAAAAACTGTTAAAAAAGTAAATACTAAAATGAATATCCACACAATAAAAAATATAGGTTTACCTACACGTTTCATTATTCAACCTCCTAAATACAAAAAATTAGGGGCAGATACCGCCTAAACCTAGACAGGAAATTGCCCCAAATTAATTATTTAATATAACATTAAGCTTCTTCTGTTTCGCTTACTTCTTCAGTAGCTTCATCAGCTGAATCTTCTAGCAGAGCTCTAATTGATAGAGATACTCTTTTTTGGTCAAAGTCAATCTCAGTAATTTTAGCCATTACTTTTTCATTTACTTTTAGTACATCTTGAGGTTTCTCAATTCTCTTATCAGCGATTTGAGAAATATGTACTAGACCGTCGATACCAGGAATAATTCTAGCGAACGCACCGAAGCTTGTCATGCTAACAATTGTAACTTCACACACTGTATCTACTGGGTAATCTTTTTTCATGATTTCCCATGGGTTGTCCTCTGATTTTTTGTAACCTAGAGAAATTCTCTTGTTTTCTTTATCTAAAGATTTAACTGTAACTGTTAGTGTATCACCAACTGCAACAACTTCGCTAGGGTGTTTAATTCTGCCCCATGAAAGTTCTGTGATATGAACCATACCGTCAACACCACCGATGTCAACGAATGCGCCAAAGCTTGTTAGAGATTTAACAGTACCTGTGTACTCTTGACCTTCTTCAAGTTGCTCCCAGAATTTTTCGCGAACTTCTTTTGTTTTCTCTCTTAGAATTACACGGATAGAACCTACCGCACGTCTTCTTTGACGATTAACTTCGATTAGTTTGAATTCTTGCTCTGTGCCTTTTAAAGCTTCGATATCATCTGTACGGTTCATTGTAGCTTGAGACGCAGGAACGAATACTCTAACGCCGTTATAAGCGATGATTAGACCGCCTTTGATGATTTCTGTTACTTTACCAGTTAATACTGTTGATGCATCCATAGCCTCTTGTAGGTCGACCCAACCTTTTTGTGCATCTATACGTTTTTTGGAAAGCATGATTGTGCCTTCTTGATCATTTGTTTTCATGATAAGAAGCTCAATTTCGTCTCCGATTTTAACAATGTCTTCTGCTTTTACGTTAGGGTCGCTTGAAAGCTCAGAAACAGGGATAAAACCTGCTTGTTTTCTTCCTACGTCAACGTAAACTTCGTTTGGAGTAATGCTTTGTACAATACCAACTACTTTCTCGTCAGTATTTAGACTTTTTAAGTTTTCCTCCAAAAGTTCCTCAAAAGTCATTTCTTGATTTTCATTCATTTCTGTCATGGTAACTAGTACCTCCTTTATAATGCTAGCTGGAGTTGAAGCTCCTGCTGTTATGCCAATATTAAAATTACCTTGAAGCTTTGGCAGCTCCTTTGCAGTTTCTACAAGATAAGTGTCCGCATATTTTTTGCAAACATCAAAAAGTTTTGCTGTGTTGGAGCTTTTATGACCACCAATAACAATCATAACGTCTTTGTTTTTTGCCAAATTTTCTGCTTCTTTCTGTCTATCTATAGTCGCATTACATATTGTACCAAAAATTAATGCGTTTGTACATAGTTTTTTGAGAATTTCTAAACATTTTTCCCAAATTGTTACATTAAATGTAGTTTGAGCGCACACAATTACATCATTTGCACAAAAGTTTGAATTATTGTTTAATAAATTTTGCAATTCTTTCTCGTTTTTAAAAACGTAAGTCTGTGTTTCACAGTGTCCTACAATTCCAATAATTTCCGGATGATTATAATCTCCAGCAATCAAAACAATTTTTCCAAGTTTAGAATGTTCTGAGACTAACCTATGTATCTTAGAAACAAAAGGGCAAGTAGCATCAACATAATTTAAACCTAGTTCATGGATTTCATCCATAGTTTTTTTAGGGACTCCATGTGCTCTAACAACTAGAACGTTATCTTTTTCTGTCTCGGATACTTCCTCCACTATCTTAACACCCTTGTTTGTTAGGTCATCAATTAATTGCTGATTATGAATAATCTCGCCCAAAGTAGTAACTTTATTATTCTCATTTAGTAAATTATACACTACATTTACAGCTTTTTCAACCCCAAAACAAAATCCTGCTGTTTTTGCTAATTCAATGCTCATAATTACCTCGTAAATTCTGATAGGGAATTATCTCTAAGTTCTGATATATGTGACATTAAAGCTTTTGCACCTTTTCTGTAATGCATATTTGTATCTTCTGTCATGCCAACGTCAGTTAGGCTTAAAGGTTTACCATAGCGTATAACTGTTTTTTTAAATGCCTTTGGTAAAGTGCCACCATCGACTGTTATTGCAACAGGAACAAATGTAGCATTAGTCTTGCTTGCAAGCATAGTAGCACCTGTTTTAGGCTTACCTAAAGTGCCGTCTTTTGACCTTGTTCCCTCGATGAAAATACCTAACATTCTGTCATCTTCAAGTATCTTTATAGCACTAGCTAGTGCATCAGTAGCACCAGTACCACGGTTTACTGGGAATGCACCTAAGCCTAAAAGAACTTTTGCGATAAATTTGTTTTTAAAAAGAGAATCTTTTGCCATGTAGTTTACTTGTCTTTTGCAACCACCACCCAAAAGAATAGGGTCAATCATACTTATGTGATTGCATACAATTACAACGGGACCTTCTGTAGGAACGTTTTCTCTGCCGATGTATTTGCATCTAAAAACAGTTGTAAAATAAACAGCAGTAATAAATTTAGCGAACTTATAAAAAGCTGATCCTTTATCTTTCATTACTTACACCTTTTTCTTTAATTATTTTTAGAATTTCTTCAACTACTTCGTCAAATTCAAGGCTTGAAGTATCTAAATAAACAGCGTCATCTGCTGGTTTTAAAGGTGCAATTTCTCTGTTAGCATCTTGATAATCTCTATCAGTAATATCTTTTAAAACAGTTTCAAAATCTACATCTGTTCCTTTGCTTTTTAGGTCTAAAACACGTCTTTTTGCACGTTCTTTTGCACTTGCAGTAAGGAAAATTTTCACCTGAGCATTCGGCAATACAACGGTTCCAATATCTCTGCCGTCCATAATAACATTATTATTTTTTGCAAAATCTAACTGTAAATCAAACAAAAATTTTCTAACATCTGGCACTTTTGAAGCAGTAGAAGCTATCATGCTAATCTCTGGTGTGCGAATAATATCGGTAACGTCTTTTTCACCTAAAAAAACATGTTGTCCGTCATCAAAATGCTTCATGTCTACTGTAATATTTTTTAAACTATCGGAAACTGTTTTTTCATCTGTTTCGTCAATTTTGTTGTCAATTAAATGTACTGCAACTGTTCTATATAATGCTCCTGTGTCTACATAAATATAGCCAAGTCTTGTGGCTAAAGCCTTTGCTACAGTGCTTTTTCCAGCTCCAGCTGGACCATCTATAGCTATGTTAATCATAAATTATACCCCTTTTATTTAATTGTGAATATCATAAATTGTTGCCTGCTAAGTACGCAGTGGAATAAGCTATTTGCAAGTTAAAACCACCAGTATATGCATCAACATCTATAATTTCACCCGCAAAAAATAAACCTTTTACTAGTTTGGATTCCATTGTTTTTGGATTTATCTCTTTAACACTAACTCCACCAGATGTAATTATAGCTTCGTTAATTGGTCTAAAACCAGTTATATCTATCTTAAAGTTTTTAAGTTCTGTAATTAAAGCATGTCGTTGAACTCTTGTAATCTCATTGCATTTTGTAGTAGGGTCTATACCGGTTCTACTGGTAATGACGTTTATCATTTTTTGAGGAAGCAACTCTTTTAAGTAATTTGAAAAATTCTTAGTGCTTTCAAAATCCTTTACAAGTCTTTTGTCTAATTGTTCAAAAGATAAAGCAGGTTTTAAGTCTAAAACTATGTGGTAATCGCCTTTTTTGTGCATGTGAGCACTTGCGCTCAAAATCATAGGGCCTGATACACCAAAGTGCGTAAAAATCATTTCGCCAAAATCATCATATATCTTTTTGTTATTCATAAATAACTTTAAAGCGCTGTTTTTAAGACTAAGACCTTGCATATCGCTACATGCTGTATCGTCTGACGTTAAAGCGATTAAAGACGGTTTAAGCTCTGTGATAGTGTGTCCTAAATTTTTAGCGAATTTGTGTCCGTCCCCAGTGCTACCAGTCGCCTTGTAGGATACTCCACCAGTCGCAAGAAGCACGCTATCGCTATAATATTCGGTCGAATTTGAAATAACTCCCTTAACTGTAGTGTCATCATGCAGAATTTTTTGCACATTTTGCTGTATGATTTTAACACCGTTTCTCTTAGCAAAATTTGCTAAAGCATTTACTATATCATCAGAATTATCTGACACCGGAAAAACCCTGTTTCCACGTTCAGTTTTTAGGTTAACACCTAAATCTTTAAAAAAGTTTACCGTATCTTCTGGAGTAAAAGCGTGTATAGCAGAATATAAAAACTTGCTATTTGTTGGCACACTCTTTAAAAACGTATCAATATCACAATCGTTGCAAACATTGCATCTACCTTTACCTGTGATTTTAAGCTTGCGACCTAATTTTTCGTTTTTTTCGAACAGCGCAACGCTTTTGCCGTTTTTTGCAGCTATTCCAGCAGCTAACATGCCACTAGGCCCACCACCTATAATTATTGTATCAAATTTATTCAATTTTCGCTTTTCTCCTCAATTTTTTCATATACTGCGTATTCTTCCCAAATATCTTCCAACATTTTTAAGTTGGTAGCTAAAGTATCTTTTTTTTGTATAGCTACGCTAACAATCAAAGCGTTTACTAAGCTAAGTGGTGCTACCATTGAATCAACAAAGGAAGCCATGTCGCTTTTAGCAAACAACACGTTTTTAGAAACTTTAGCAATAGGGGAGAACTCGCTGTCTGTTATAGCTAAAGAGCACGCATTTTTGTCTGTTGCAAATTGCAAAGCTTTAACAACTTTTTTTGAATATCTTGGAAAACTAATGCCGATAACTGCATCGTTTTCTTTAACTTTTAACAATTGCTGAAAAATTGTGGCTTCACTAGTTGCTTCTATTAGCGTAACTTTATCAAAAATCAAGCTAAAATAATGTCTTAAAAAAGTAGCGATTGCAAAGGAACTTCCACTGCCTAGAATATAAACATTGTCGCACTTTGCAACCTCGCTTGACACATTGTAAAAGTTTTCTCTTGATATATTTTCTAAGCTTCTTTTTAAACTGTCAATATCTTGCCCAACGGATGAATCTAAAAGCTGTTTAAAAGGTATGTTTTTACTGGTAATATCAAGCCTTTGCACAGTTGTTAGTTTGTTTCTGTTTAAGTCTTGCATAGCGTTTTGAAGCTCAGGATACCCACTGTATCCAATTTGTGTAGCAAAACGTACTACAGTAGATTCGCTAACACCAACCATTATGCCGAGCTTTGCAGCTGTCATATCAGCTGCTTCCTCATAATGTTCTGTTATGAACCTTGATATTAATCTTTGACCTTTAGAAAAATGAATTTCATTAGCCTTAATTCTTCTTGATAAATCTGTACCCAAAATTAGCACTCCTTGATAACACATAAATATACAGATTAATTCTATACCTATTTCTTGTAAAATGCAAGACAAATTTGAATTAAATTCATTTTAACGTACAAATAATTCAATTTTGATATAGTTTTAGTCAAAAAATGAATTATGGAACGCAAATTTACGTTCCATAACATTTTTATGTGATTATATATGTTCGTTCTGTATAAATGCGTCAAGTGTGTCGCTAATTAAATTAAGTTCACACCTGAAACGATGCCTTAAAATACTTAAGTCTGCAATTTCGTCATTTTTTCCACGTAGTTCAAAGTTATCATAATTATTATCTATCAAAACATAAGCTTTGTTTTTATCAAGACACACATTAAGTTTACCAGACGACTTGTTGTTAATTTCCCAAAGCTTTTCTTTAAATTCTTTTGTGAATATCGTTTCTGCCTGTTTTCTTTCTAAGCAAGTTACCGAATATCTAGCATTAAATACTTCATCGCCAGTATCTACATTGCTTTTACCACCCACATAACTGCCGTCAGGGTTTCTTTTGTTTTCTCTAAGAATGAGAGCAGACTCAAAATTCACCTTGATGTCAAACGCCAAGAATTGCCCTCTAAATTTTTGGACTTCGCGACTAGTACTACTATCATCGCCGGGGTAATGAATACATAAATATAAATCGCAATATTCGAACTGGGTGTTTTTGTAAATTCCTTTTATGTAATCGTTACCACGATGTTTGTTCCAACTAGGTGTAAGTGAATAAGGTAAAAGTATTTTTGGGTTAATAGATTGATGTCTGTCAAACACAAGAACATTAAAGCGTTCGTTCAATAAGTCTAACACTATGTCATCATTAACTATTCCCTTTGATTTAGATGAAAAATAAGCAGAAATAAAAAGTGAGGCAAAAGCCAATAGAAACGTTATGATTGCAGGATATATGGTGTCTTGTTCTAAAAAGAGCAATAAAAAGAAAAATATTGAAACACCAAACCCAAACACACCAACTTTACCCCAAAATACACTATATGCATTTTGTTTGTTTATACGTGCAGTTATATCTAAATCTTTGTCTGATTTAGGATTATCCATAAACGACACCTCACATTAATCTATTTAATATCATTATATCATCACTGTTACAGTTGTTTATTGATAATATGTAAATTATACGCAAAATAGGCTCTGCATTTTACTGCAAAGCCTATAAATATAGCGGACTATTTCTTTTTAACTTTTGTGTATATAAAATGGATTATAAAAGGAATAAACACTGAAATAAATCCAGCATAACCTAAGTATGCGTACCCTTTAACAACTATAGCCATTAAACCAAATTGTGCAATTGCAAAAGCAAAGGCTGTAAAGATTAAAGCAAAAACTGCATTGCGAGTTAAGTGCCCTTTTTCTTTTATCTCTGTGTCAGTTATTCTACGTTCTACAGCGTTTACACATCGTGTAACTATGCCAGAAACCATGTTTACACCAGTTGAAATCGCACCTAGAATGATTAGTATAGATATGATTGGAGTTAGAATAGTTGAACCTACACCATTTTGCACAAGAACAAGCATTGGCACACTTGCCTCTGCCAAATCTGCTACAAACGATACAGCAATCAAGCCTAACACTGCAAGCATCACAGCAAATACATTAGTGATAAAGATGTATACACCAGCTTTGTTTACTTGTTTTTCGCTTGTTAGAGGTTGCACATGGTGATACATAACAGATACTGACGGCAGTTGGAATAAGAAGTACAAGAACGCACTACCTAGAGCTGGTAAAAATGCACCAGTTTGAGAAGAAGTAACAGGTAGCTCGCCTGAATTCATCTTGCTTAAAGCCTCTGTAATGCTATCCCATTGAGCGATAATGTTTGGAAGTAAAACAGCTACTAAACCGATAATAATAAGTACAGAAACAGTAGCTGCAGCACGACGTACCATTTGTGTGCCGAAAACAGATATAACAAAAATGAACACTGCAACAATTAAAGTACATATTAAATAAGGTATATCGAACAAGGTGTTAAGTGTTGAGGCACCAGTTGCGAACGCTGCACCAGAAGCAGTTGCTATCATAATTAAGTATGTAATCTCGAATAAATTAGAGAAAACATAACGGAATTTGCCGTAGAATTTGTCGGAAAAACTTCTGTAATCATACACCTTGTTACGATATGCGTATCTCATGCCATACCAGAAGAATACAGCATATAAAAGCTGTGATACAATTGGTAAAAATAGTGTCCAAATACCATAGTTTATGAAGTATTGATAAATTTGTGCACCAGAGGCAAAGCCACCTCCGAATTGTGTTGTAAACGCAACAAAAGCTACACCAACTGCAAGAGGCATTTTGCTTTTGTCTACTAAAAGCGATGTTTTTTCTTTCATGTTCGTCTCCTTAAATTTTATTTATTAAATGAAATAACTTTGTCAGGATTTAGCACAAGTTTTTCATCAAAAGCCAGTTTAATAGATTTAAACAGATTTATCATTCTGCCACCTAAGAATGTTTCCATATACTCAATTCGTCCGTTGCCTATGCCATGTTCACCAGATAATTGCCCACCTAATTCTTTTGATAAAGCATAAAGTTCTTTCAAACTAGCTTGAGTAGCACTGTGCCATTCTTCGTCGCTCATGCCAGTGTCTCTAAGCATTTCGGTGTGGATATTTCCGTCTCCTGCGTGGCCACAAGGTTGAACTCGTATTCCGTATTTAGAAGCGATTTTTTTAGCAGATTTAACGTAAGTAGCAATAGCACTTCTAGGCACAACAACATCACATTCCTCTTGCGCTGTGCTGTCGGCTTTCATAGCTTCCAAAATACCACCACGCACACTCCAAACAGACGCCAATCTCTCTGCTGTGTCAGCGATTAAACAATCTATAGCTCCTTGTTCAATAGCTTTTTCGCTCAATAATTCACATGCGTTTTCTAGCTCATCCTTTGTGGAAGCATCATACATTACAAGCAAAACTGCTTCTCCTTTACTATATGGAAAAGGCTTATTTAAGCGTCTTTCAACTATATCGATAAGCTCTCTCTCTAAAAATTCTATAGCAGTTGGAGTGAAAGCTAAATCAAGAACATGAGGAACCATATCAGCACATTCTTCTAAGCTGTTAAAAGGCAAAACTAATGTTGCAGTGTGCTTAGGTGCTGGGATTAACTTTAGGGTAACTTTTGTCAAAATACAAAGTGTTCCCTCAGAACCTATAACTAAGTCTTTTATATCATAACCTGTTGTGTTTTTCACAACATTTGAAGATAAATCAAGTATCTCGCCGTCTGGTAAAACAACTTCCATACACCTAACAAAATCTCTTGTTAAACCGTATCTGACAGCTTTCATACCACCAGCATTAGTGATTACAGTTCCACCAATACTAGCAGTTTTTTCGCCTGGGTCTGGTGGATAAAAAAGCCCCTCAGCATTCGCCGCCGCTTGCACATCTAACAGTAAAGCACCTGGTTCACATGTGATTGTTTGATTTTTTCTGTCAACATCATAGATTTTGTTCATCTTCATAATAGATAATAAAATTCCACCATACTTACATGTTGCACCACCAGCAAGCCCGGTTCCGGCACCTCTAACGGTAACCGGTATGTTATTTTCATTAGCGTATTTCATTACTGCACTTACTTCGGCAGTGTTAATTACTTCAACAAAAATCTCAGGAGCATATACACCATACTCAGGCATTTCGTCATGGTAATACTCAGGTAGAATATCCTCGCCAACAGTTACTCTTTCTGTATCTGTCACACTTATTATGTAGTCAACATCTTTTTGTACTATTTTAGAATATGGAAAAGGCATTTACACTACCTCCTTTTTACCGTTTTGAATATTTTCAATCATTTTAGGTATAATTTCAAAAGCATCATCAACAATGCAATAATTAGCAATGTTAAAAATTTGTGCGTTAGGGTCAGAGTTAATTGCAATAATCATCTCACTTGAATTCATACCAGCCATGAACTGAATAGCACCTGACACACCACAAGTTATAATAAGCTTAGGGCGCACTGTTCTGCCAGATAAACCAATTTGCTTAGAGTTATCACCTAAGCCGCTTTCTGCTAGTGGTCGAGTAAAACATACTTGTGCACCAAGGCAGTCAGCAAGCTTTTTTACAAGCTCTACACCCTCAGCATTTTTCATGCCTCTACCAGCTACTACCAAAATATCTTCTTCTTCAATAGATTTCTCTGTAGGTAGCTTTTTTATGTCGATCACTTCAATACCAGATTTCACCATTGCATCTGATACTGGCATTGCTGTGACTTTACCGATAATGTCATCAGCTTTATGTGCTTTATCCATGATTTTATAACGTATAGTCGCAAATTGTGGACGTGAATTAGTTATAAGTATTTGTGCCATAATATTGCCACCAAAAGCTGGACGAATTTGCACAAGGTCGGTGTTTTCTCTCATCTCAAGTTTGGTGCAATCAGCAGTCAAGCCAGTTCTAAACCTTGTGGATAATCTAGGTGCAAAAGACCTACCTACTGATGTTCCACCGATTAAAACAGTAGACGGACGATATTCAGATATGCAATCAGCTACAGCATCTGCGTAACAATCTGCTTTAAAGCCTGTAAAACCGTCATGCTCATAATAAAACACATCATTCACACCGTATTCAAGCAGTTTTTCTGCATTTTCTGCAGTGCCTTTTCCACCTACTAAAACAGTAGCTACCTCATAATTCACTTTATCAGCAAGTTTTTGAGCTTCTCCAATAAGCTCATAAGTTATAGGATGAATTTCTCCAAGCTCTTGTTCAGCAAAAACTAAAATACCATTCCAGTCTTGTTTAACGTCAATATCTGTGGTAGGTTTTTGGAAAAATGTTAGTGCATCTTTTGGGCAAAGCTTAACACAAACGCCACACATACGGCATTTTTCGTTTAGTTCAATTCCACCTTTAACAATGGATAATGCATCAAAAGGACATTTTTCTATGCATATTCCGCAAAGATTACATAAGTTAGAGTCGAAATTAATTGTAGGCATAAAATCAAGTCCTTTCTATAAATTTGTTCTTAAATAGTATATCTACTATCGAGTTAGCTTTTTCGCTAGAATTACCCTCAATAAATAAACTAGAAACATTGCTTTCAGGTGCAAACATAGCATCTACCTTTGTAGGAGAGCCAATCAAGCCACAGCGAGATAAATCAGGTGAGGGGAGGTCAGCGAATGAATAAAACTTAATCTCTTTATCTTTGGTTTGTTTTTTAAGAATAAAAGACGGCAAACGTGGTACACAGCTGTCTTTTTCTATTGTAATTAAACATGGTGTTTTGATTTTACTTTTTTGCATGGTGGACGAGAACACTTGTTCGATCTCGATACCATTGTCATCGATTTTTTCTATCTTACTTACCCATGCAGCGTGTGGTATGCCTAAAAGTTCTGCTAGTGCAGGGCCAATTTGAGCAGTGTCACCGTCTGTAGTTTGTCTACCACATAGAATTAAGTCGTAATCATTTATCAAAGTAATACCTTGTGATAACACATAAGCAGTAGCCAACACGTCAGAACCAGCAAACTTAATATCTGATAGTATAACTGCATCGTCAGCGCCCATGCTAAACGCATCTCTCATCATTTTTTCAGCTTGAGGAGGACCCATTGTTACAACAGTTACCGTGCCACCTTGTTCCTCTTTAATTCTTAATGCAGTTTCTAATGCGTATAAGTCATAAGGGTTAGTGCGTGTGTCCGCGCTCATTCTTTTAAGAGAACCACTTTCTTCGTCTATTTCTACATTAGATGAAGCAGGAACTTGTTTCATACAAACAAGAATATTCATAAAACTATAATCAACCTTTCTGTGAGTTAATAATTTAAAACTTTCAATCAGTAAAGTGAAATTGCATAAAAACAAGGCAACTTAATTGCCTTGTACAATAGTATTATTATAAATAAAAGATGTTCATAAGTCAATGATTAAATTGTAGAAAAAGCATATATTATTTTAGTTAAATAGCCATATAAAATATGGTATGAAATCAATTTATATAAAATAGCTTATGTATTTGCTAGATTTAGTATTTTTTAAGTAAACTAAGTTAAATTCATGCCTTGGTGTAAAATCTTTTATAGAAAAAGTAGATAAATCATCTGACGTAAGTGGTATAGTTTCATACACAAAAGATACACCGACATCAGATTTAACCAAGTTTAAAATCAAAGGGAAAGAGTTGATACAAATAATATCTTTAAAATTAGACACACTATAATTAAGCGAATAAAGAACTTTTTCAAAAACATCTCTAGTACCAGAGCCTTGTTCTCTAATGATTAAACGTTTTGTAAAAAGGTCTGTTATGTCAATAGTTTTGCCACTGAACTCATGGTTTTTGCTACAGATACCAACTAATTTTTCTTTTTTTATAGTAATATGTTCATAATCGCTTTTATTAAAATTACCCTCAATAACAGCAAAGTCAATTTTGTTTTCATTAAGTAACTTTAGCAAAACTTCTGTGTTTTCTACCTTTATAGTAAGGTCGATATTCTCACTTGAAATAAGATTAGCGATACTATCATTAAGGCAACAATCGCCTATAGTTTTTGTAGCACCTATAGTTAGTTTTGGCTTTTCTATATGCTTTAATGACTTAAGAAAACTTTGTTCATTAGACATCAAAGAACGGCAGTAATTCTCTAATAATTCTGCGTGTTTTGTTTTATATAGTACTCTGTTTTTATATTCAAAAAGCTTCATATTATAGTAATCTTCTAAAGAGTGTATTTGATTTGTGACAGCTGGTTGTGTCATGTTAAGTTTCTCTGCTGTCTTTCTATAATTTAGCTCTGTACAAAGCGTTAAGAACGTCATAATTTTATAGTCAATCATTTTAGTCACCAAATCCATCAATAAATATTTTTTATCGAGTTATATTAAATAATTATTTTATTTTATCATACTTTTGTGATATACTCAATACAAATAAAAAAATATTTATATGGGAGTACAAAATGAAAACGTTTAAGAAAATTGTTCCAGGAGTGTGCCTGGCTCTTACAATAGCAATTATCTCAAGACTTTTGGAAGGATTAATGCCAATTCACTTAATCAGTGCATCTGTAATAGCTCTGTTTATTGGTATGGCGATTAACTTTTTTGCACAATCAAAAAAAGAGTTCAAGATGTTTACAGACGGATTAAAGTTTACATCTAAAAAACTTTTAAGACTTGCTATTATTTTACTAGGTGCTTCATTAAGCATTGGTACTATTTTAACAGTAGGTAGAGATTCTCTGATTGTAATGGTGTTTACACTGTTTACATGTTTTGGTATAGGTGCTTTAATTGGTAGAGCATTAAAACTAAATTGGAAAATGGCAAGTTTAATCAATGCTGGTACAGGAATATGTGGTGGTTCTGCTATTGCTGCTATTGCACCGGCGATTGATGCTGACGATACTGATATAGCTTTTGGTATGTCTGCTACATTTATTTTTGACATGGTAATGGTTGTTGTGTTCCCATTCATGGGTGCAGCACTTGGGCTTTCAGACATGGCGTATGGCTTATGGACAGGTACAGCTGTTAATGATACTTCTAGCGTTGTGGCTGCTGGTTACGCTTTTAGTGAGGCAGCTGGTGACTATGCGACAATGGTTAAGTTAACTCGTACAATCACAATTATCCCTGCTGTTTTAGTTTTCTCAGCTATCAATATGCACATTGTTAGAAAACAACATTTAGCAACTGCAACTGCTAATGGAGAGACACATGTTAAAAAGAAAACGAATATAATGAGTATAGCACCTTGGTTTATTTTAGGCTTTTTAGCACTAGCTGGTATTAACAGCTTAGGTTTTATACCTGTAGAAATATCTTCTATTATGAAAGAGACAAGTAAGTTCTTAATGGTTATGGCACTAGCAGCAATCGGCTTGAACACAGACCTTAAACACATGCAAAAAGCAGGCGTTAAACCAATGTTGCACGGCTTTATAATATCATTATTAGTGGTTGTTGTAGCTATTGGAGTACAATATATTTATGGAATGGTATAATTTACTATTGACAAAAGTTTAACACTGTAGTATACTAAACAAGTAAATTAAATAACCACACAAAAACTGTGATAAGAAAAAGTAACCAAATGTAGAAGTTTCAGAGAGTCATTCATTAGCTGTGAGAATGATACTAAAGCCTTGGCGAAGAACATCTTGGAGTTGTTAACCGAAAACTTAGGTGAGTAGACTTAACCGTACCGAATGCGTTAAATTTGTAGATATGATTGTATCGATGAGTGAGCTTTATAGCTAATTAGGGTGGTACCACGGAACTTATGCTTTCGTCCCAATTTTTATTGGGATGGAAGCTTTTTTTATATCTAAAAATAGTATACTAATATATATAGTGGTTATAAATATGTTTTAGAGAGGAAGATTTTTATGTTTAGAACAGAATATTTAGGCAAGGTAAGAGAAAGTCATATTGGTAAAGAGCTTACAGTTAGTGGCTGGGTTCTTACAAAACGTGATATGGGTGGCATTATTTTTATTGATTTGCACGACAGAGAGGGAACTTTGCAAGTTGTGTGCGATATGAATAATTTAAGCGGTGAGCATTTTTCTATTATAGAGGCAGTTAAAAACCAAAGTGTTATTAAAGTAAAAGGTAGTATTAGACTTAGAGACAAAGAAACAGTTAACGAGAAAATACCAACAGGTACAGTTGAACTTTTTGCAGAGGAAGTAACTTTGTTGTCACAAGCTGATACTATGCCATTTTTACTTGACGAAGAAGTAAGAGAAGATTTAAGACTTAAATATCGTTTTCTTGATATTAGACGAGAGAAAATGATTGAAAACCTAAGGTTTAGACATAAAATTCAAAAACTAGCTCAAGATTATTTAGACGAAGACGGTTTTATTTGTGTCGAGACTCCTATGCTTACAAAATCCACACCAGAGGGTGCAAGAGATTACCTAGTACCTAGCCGTGTGCATGAGGGCTGTTTTTACGCATTGCCACAATCTCCTCAAATATTCAAACAATTGCTAATGGTTGGTGGTATTGATAAATATTATCAAGTAGCAAGATGTTTTAGAGACGAAGATTTGAGAGCAGATAGACAACCTGAATTTACACAAGTAGACATGGAGCTATCTTTTGTAGAACAAGAAGATGTGTTAATTCACTTAGAGAAAATGTTTAAATATATCTTTAAACACGCTATGAATATAGAATTTAAAGATAAATTCCAAAGGCTTACTTGGGTTGAAGCTATGGATAAATATGGTAGCGATAAGCCTGACTTGCGTTTTGACTTGCCTATTGTTGATTTAACAGAAATAGCTAAAACATGTGAGTTCTCTGTTTTTAGAAAAATTACAAACGACGGTGGAGTGGTAAGGTCTATATGCGTTAAAGGTGGCGCAGACTTTACAAGAAGCACTATAGATGAACTTACAAAAAAAGCAATCTCAACTGGTGCTAAAGGAATGGCATGGATTGCTATTAGAGAAGACGGCGAGATTTATTCTATATTAACAAAATATTTCTCTAAAGAAGACATAGATGCAATTATTGAAGCTAACGGAGCAAAACCAGGCGACTTTATTTTATTCTGTGCAGATAAATTAAGTGTGGTTAGAAAAACTCTAGGTGTGTTAAGGTTAGAGATTGCAAATTTAAGAGGGCTTAGAAATAAAGACGAGTACAAAATTCTATTTGTCACTGACTTCCCTCAGTTTGAGTGGAGCGAGGACGAAGAAAGATTTATAGCAATGCACCACCCATTCACAATGCCGTATCCAGAAGATGTTCAATATCTACTAGGAGACGAAAAAGACAAAGTACGTGCATTAGCGTATGATGTTGTGTTAAACGGTGTAGAGCTTGGCAGTGGTTCAGTTCGTATTCACGATAAAGACATTCAAGAGACCATGTTTAAGGCACTTGGGTTTTCTCAAGAAGAAATTGACGATAGATTTGGTTTTATGGTGAATGCGTTTAAATATGGAACACCACCACACGCAGGCTTTGCGTTCGGTTTAGATAGACTAGTTATGCTTTTGGTAGGAGCAGAAAGTTTGAGAGATGTTATTGCGTTCC
>CAYJKT010000009.1:90095-94802 GCA_964370775.1 uncultured Eubacteriales bacterium
AAAGTAAAAGATGCATCATGCCCAATGACAGATGCACCAGACCTTGTTGATGCAAGCCAGTTAGAAGTGCTAAACATTGGTATGTCGGCTGCTAATATAAACAAAGGGGCAGACAAACACAAAGTTAAAAAAGTAAAAGCAGATGAGATTGACGTTGACAAAGTAGCAAAGCTTGCAATGCTAAAATTCAACCATAAAGAAAAAGAGACTTTGAAAAATGAGCTATCAGCCATTATCGGATTTGCAAACGAGTTAAGTGAGATAGACACTGACGGTGTAGACATCACAGCTCATGTTATACCTATTAATAATGTATTTAGAGATGACACAGTTACAAACACTAACAACAGAGATAATCTTCTTAAAAACGCTAAAACAAAAACAGATAGCTATATTGTAGTACCGAAAGTAATGGAATAAGGAGGGATAGATATGAAAAACACACAGTATACTTTGCATGAATTGCAATTAATGCTTGCTAAAAAAGAGTTAAGCTCTGTAGAGATTACAAATTCCTATATTAATAGTATAGGGGAAAAAGATAAAATGATAGGTGCATATCTATCTAATACAAGCGAACTAGCGTTAAGTCAAGCTAAAATAGCTGATGAGTTAATTGCAAAAGGAGAGCAACAAGCATTGACAGGAATTCCTTGTGGTATTAAAGATAATATTTGCACAAAAGACATAACAACAACTTGTGCTTCTAAAATGCTAAAAGACTTCATACCTCCATACAATGCTTTTGTTATGGATAAACTAAACGAGCAAAACATGGTAATGCTCGGTAAATTGAACATGGACGAATTCGCAATGGGTTCTTCAACAGAAAACTCATATTTCCAAAAAACACATAACCCACGTAATATAGAGTATGTACCAGGAGGAAGCTCTGGTGGTTCTGCGGCGGCTGTAGCGGCTAACCTAGCAGTGTTCACTTTAGGTTCTGACACAGGTGGCTCTATTAGACAACCAGCATCTTTTTGTGGCGTTGTTGGAATGAAACCAACTTACGGTACTGTATCAAGAAATGGTTTGGTGGCTTTTGCGTCATCTCTTGACCAAATCGGTCCTCTTACAAAAACAGTCAGAGACAATGCAATTGTTTTAAATGCGATAACAGGACACGATGAAAAAGATAGCACATCGGTTAACAGAGAATACAGCGACTTTACATCTGAGATTGAAAAAGGTGTAAAAGGAATGAAAATTGCTATGCCAAAAGAATATTTTGGCGAGGGTGTAGCAGATGAAGTTAAGGAAGCTATATTTACAGCAGCAAAAGTGTATGAAAAGCAAGGTGCTGAAATTGTAGAAGTTTCACTTCCGTCACTAAAACTTGCTTTGCCAGCGTATTATGTTATATCTAGCGCAGAGGCTTCCTCTAACTTAAGCCGTTTTGACGGTATAAGATATGGATACAGAAGCGAAAACTTCACAAATCTTGAAGAGTTATACAAAAATTCAAGAAGTGAGGGTTTTGGTAAAGAGGTAAAAAGACGTATTATGTTAGGGTCTTTTGCATTAAGTTCTGGTTATTATGATGCATACTATAAAAAAGCACTGCAAGTTAGAACAATTATTATAAATGAGTTTAACGAGATATTTAAAACTTGCGATGCGATTTTGTCTCCAGTTGCGCCAACTACTGCTTATAAAATGGGTGCGAAAACTTCTAACCCATTAGAGATGTATATGGGTGACATATATTCTGTTCCTATCAATATCGCAGGAGTGCCGTCACTATCTCTACCGTGTGGTGAGGATAAAAACGGTCTGCCTATAGGTATGCAGTTAATTGGAGCGAATTTTTCTGAAAAAACTTTATATAGAATTGCACACGCTTACGAGAATGAATGTGGTGCGTATCATTTAACAAAGGGGTAAGAGAGGAGTATGAATATGATTAAAGATTACGAGATGGTTATAGGACTAGAAGTTCACTGTGAACTAAAAACAGAGACAAAAATATTTTGCTCTTGCCCAACAACTTTTGGTGCAGAGCCAAACACTCAAACATGCCCTGTTTGCATGGGTATGCCTGGTACTTTGCCAGTGCTTAACGAAAAAGTAGTTGAATATGCAATTAAAGCAGGAGTTGCTACTAATTGTGAGATAGCAAAGTTTTCGAAACAAGATAGAAAAAACTATATTTACCCAGATTTACCAAAAGCTTACCAAATATCTCAATTTGATTTACCACTTTGTGAACACGGTAGCTTAGAGATAGAAACTCAAAATGGTAAAAAAACTATTGGAATAACACGTATTCATATAGAAGAAGATGCTGGTAAACTTGTGCATGATAAAGACAAAGGAACAATGATAGACTGTAACCGTTGTGGAGTTCCTCTTATCGAGATAGTGTCTGAACCTGATATTAGAAGTGCAGAGGAAGCATTAGCGTACTTCAAAAAGTTAAGAGCTATTATATTGTATACTGGAATATCTGATTGCAAAATGAATGAAGGTTCTTTGAGATGTGACGTTAACTTGTCTGTTAGAAAAAAAGGTGAAGAGAAATTCGGCACAAGAACAGAGATGAAAAACTTGAACTCATTTGCTTTTATAGCTAAAGCAATCGACTATGAGTACAAAAGACAAATAGAGCTTATTGAAAGTGGCGACTTTGTTGTTCAAGAGACAAGACGATACGATCAAAGTAACGGCAAAACTTTTGCGATGAGAACAAAAGAAGATGCAGACGATTACAGATACTTCCCAGATCCTGACTTAGCACCGATAGTTACAAGCGACGAAAAACTAGATAGCATTATAAGATCAATTCCTGTTTTACCTGATGAACGCAAGGCTAAGTATATGAAAGAATTTGGACTAAGTGCTTATGACGCAGAGCTTATCGTAAGCGACTTAGAAATTGCGAATTATTTTGAAACAGCTACTGAAACATGTAAACACACTAAAACTCTTGCGAACTTAATTATATCTGACATACTAATTAAGATAGAAGATGGGGGAAAGGTGCAGATTTCTGCTGAGAACTTAGCAAGCATTGCTACTATGTCGGCTGAGGGTGTAATTAATAGTAGCGTTTGCAAAAAAGTTATTAAAGATATATGGGGTAAGGATATAAGTGCAGTAGATTATGTTAAGGAAAACAAGTTAGAGCAAATTAATGACTTAGGTATACTAGAGCCATTGGTAAAAGAAGTTATTGAGAAAAACCCTAAATCTGTTTCAGATTATCAAAATGGTAAAACTGGGGCTATAAAATCATTAATGGGACAAATTATGTCTAAAACAGGTGGTAAAGGTAACCCAGTAATTATTAATAAATTGTTAGAAAGTGCATTGATTGTTCATAAATAAATAGTATTTTAGAAAAAAGAGTGTGATTTTATTAAATTCACACTCTTTTATTTTTGCAATATAGAACTAAATGTGCAATATGTATGTACAAATAACCTATAAATATTAATATATGTTGAATAAAACAGATAATATAGCTAAAGATTAATAAAATGTTCATAATGTTTTAAAAAACTATTGCAATTTCATTTTGATTGTGTTAAAATATGAATAAATTAAAACAAAGCCAATCTGTTTGTGAGCAAATAATGAATACGATATTCATTATAGAGATACATGAGGTGAGTCTCTAAAATCTCTCTAGCACTTAAATAGATTTACAACAAAAAACTTTGGAGGACAATATGAACAGGGAATTAAACAACAAAAGAAGAAAGAATAAATTTTCTTCAAACAAACTTAGCAAGAAAATACTAGCACTAGTAGTTTCTTCAGCAATCATGCTTTCAACTTGCACTATAGCATTTGCTAGCCAAAACGGAAACGCAACAACAGGTACAGATGCTACTACATCAACACAAACTGAGACAATAAAAACTAACTTGCAAAATACTCCAGTAGAGGACATTGTAACTGGTTCTGCAAATTCAGCTTCACACTCTTTAAATAATAGATCTACACCAATTACTACAGTAGTATCTGACTTTACAATCTCAAAACATTATGATGCAAAAGATATTACTCCTACTGGAGATGAACTATTAGCAATGATTTATTCAGATTTGCAAAATAAACATTCAGATAGTGATGCATACAAGTATTTATCACAAGATAATAATTTAAGCGAAACAGATTTCTTAATTCATTCTGAATCAAATATGATTTACCTAGCAGACGTAGGTACATTAACTTTTACATATAAAGCTTGTATCGGTGGTACAACTACTGCTTTAGTAGAAGGCACAGTAAATCTTATAGTTAACCCTCGTCCAATAGTTGTTGAGACAGCAACAAACTCATGGGTATATGATGGTACACCTAAATTCGACTATGGAATATCTGTACTAGATGCAACAGAAGATTCAAGAAGCTTAGGTCTTGTAAGTGGTCAATCATTTACATCAAGCATGAGTACAACAGTAACTGATGTTCAATACGATGCCAACAATATTGTTATCGGCGTTAAAAATGATTACTCAGATTTCAGAGTATTAAGAACACTAGCAAATGGCAACCAAGTTGATGCAACATCAAACTATGTATTAGTTGATTCAATTTATGGTACACTAACAATTACACCAGTACCAGACGTTACACCAACACCAACACCAACTCCAGAAGCAACACCAACTCCAACTCCAGAAGCAACACCAACTCCAACTCCAGAAGTAACACCAACACCAGCACCAGAAGTAACACCAACACCAGCACCAGAAG
>CAYJKT010000010.1:0-6482 GCA_964370775.1 uncultured Eubacteriales bacterium
AGGAAATCACAAAAGGTGCAAAGGAAAGTGGTGTAAAACGCATTAGGGTACACGACTGTCGACATTCTCACGCATCACTTCTGATAGAGTTAGGGTTTAACATTCTTCTTATCTCACAGCGATTAGGGCACGAGAAAGTTGAAACCACTCTTAACACTTACAGCCACCTTTATCCAAACAAGCAAACCGAAGTAGCTGAAAAGTTGGATGCTATAAACATTGCATAATTATAAACGTAGCCACCAAAAGAATAATGGTAAAAAAATATTTGTAGCCATTTTGTAGCCACTGAAAAAGAAAAACCCCCGAAAACCCTGTATCTATCAGGGTTTTCGGGGATATAGAAGTTACTCCCACTCAATAGTGCTAGGTGGCTTTGATGTTATATCATACAAGACCTTATTAACACCCTCTACTTCGTTTACTATTCTATTAGACACCTTGCCTAATAGCTCAAACGGTAGCTTTGCCCAGTCGGCCGTCATAAAGTCAGTAGTAGTTACAGCTCTTAAAGCGATAGCTTCGCCATAAGTTCTGCCGTCTCCCATAACTCCAACAGATTTAACTCCTGTCATAACTGCGAAGTATTGGTTAATATCTCTTTCTAATCCAAAATTAGTTACTTCTTCTCTAAAAATTGCATCTGCATCTTTTAATGTTGCAAGCTTTGCTTCAGTGATTTCTCCCATTATTCTAACTGCTAGTCCAGGTCCTGGGAAAGGTTGTCTCCATACTAGATTTTCAGGAATTTCAAGCTCTAAGCCCACTCGTCTTACTTCGTCTTTAAACAAATCTCTAAGTGGTTCTACTAGGCCTTCAAATCCTATATCGTCAGGAAGTCCACCTACGTTGTGGTGGCTTTTTATAACGGCTGCTTCGCCAGTTCCACTTTCTACTACGTCAGGGTAGATAGTGCCTTGACATAAGAAGTTCATTTCACCTAATTTTTTAGCCTCTTCTTCAAAAACTCTAACAAATTCTTCGCCAATGATTTTTCTCTTTGTCTCTGGGTCTGTTACACCTTTTAATCTAGTTAAAAATCTTTCACTAGCATTAACTCTAATGATGTTCATGTCGAACTCTTTTTTAAAGACTTTCTCTACTATGTCACCTTCGTTTTTTCTAAGCATTCCGTGGTCAACGAAGATACATGTTAAGTTCTTACCGATAGCGTTGTGGACTAAAAGAGCAGCAACAGAGGAATCTACGCCGCCTGAAAGTCCACATAAAACTTTTTTGTCGCCTACTTGATTTTTGATATTCTCTATTGTAGTTTGTGCAAAAGATTTCATCTCCCAGTCGCCAGCACATTTACATGCTTTGTATAGGAAGTTATGAAGTATCTCATTTCCGCAAGCGCTGTGCTCAACTTCTGGGTGGAATTGCACTGCATATAAGTTTTTAGCTGAGTTCTCCATTGCAGCAGTAGGGCAGTTATCTGTAACGGCACTTACCTCGAAACCGTTTGGAACTTTTGCTATATAATCAGTATGGCTCATCCAACTAACACTTTGTCCAATTTCAGATGACAACACAGTTCCTTTGCTAAATTTAACTTCGCAATTACCATATTCTCTAACATCAGCAGATTTAACCTCTCCACCTAGCATGTGTGCCATTAATTGAGCACCATAGCATATACCCAAAACAGGTATACCTAGCTCAAAAACTTCTGGTGAGCACTTCGGTGATGTATCAAGATACACGCTATTAGGGCCACCTGTAAAGATGATACCTTTATACTCTCTTAAAGTTTCTGGGTCGGAGTGATATGGTTTAATCTCGCAATATACTTTTAAATCACGTATTCTTCTTGCGATTAGCTGCGCGTATTGTCCACCAAAATCAAGAACAACCACTTTTTCGTTATAAGATGTTTTACTCATTTTATTCTGCCTTTCTGACTTAATTAACCCACTGCTTCTGATATATCAGGAGGTAATACAACTTCTTCTGTTAATTCATAATATTTAACTGCAAGTTCAATTGCTCTGTTTCTATATATTTCCATCACTTCTTGAGAAGCTGTAAAACTGCCTGTTGAACCTTGGTCTGCGTATTCTGCTTGAATTTCTTCAATTTGAAGAGGAATGTCATTTTCCCAAGCTGACTGCTCTATTTGTATAGTCTCAGCTTCGTCTTCGCTTAAAACTTCAACTAACTTGTACATAATGTTATCTATAGCTATGTTCCATGCATCTGCTGCATCATCAGCTAACATTCTCATCGTTAACAAGTCACTAGCATCGTCTAAGCCATCTAAATATGTTTCATCAATAACGTTTTCTTCATATTCATCAACGAATTCATCAGGTCCTTGTATAGCAAAAGTTTCTTCTATATGGTCTTCTACTCTGTTGATAACTTCTTCGTCTGTCTCTGGGCTTGGTTCGATTGTTGGTTCAGCTGTTGGCGTAGGGGAAGGGGTAGGCTCTGGAGTTATCTCTACACTTTCCACACTTGCTTCAACATTGCTTTCGTAATCTGCTACAGCAACATTACATGAAGCAAAGCTTGACATAATCAGTGCTCCAACTATTATTAAAACTAATTTTTTCAATTTATCATTTCCTTTCAGTATATCTCACTACATTCTAACACACTTTTACAAAATTTGCAATTATTTTTATATTCATTAAATTAGTATTTTTTAACAAGAGATAAGGACTTGCAATATTAGTAGTATTTATACATATATATTAGAAAAACAAAGAGGGGTGTTATTATGTGGGCACAACTAATTCAAGCGTTTTCTTCATTGATATTTTTTATACTTCATGTCGGAGGCTCAGGGTCGTTTCCTAAAGCATTGAGTTCAAGTGATGAGAAAAAATATCTAAACCTTATGAAAAATGGTGATATCACGGCTAGAAATACATTGATAGAGCATAATCTAAGATTGGTTGCACATGTTTTAAAGAAATATTACACACTAGCCGACCAAGAAGATTTGATATCAATTGGAACTATTGGACTTATAAAAGGTATAGACACTTTTAACCCTGACAAAGGCAGTAAACTGTCTAGCTATGCTTCAAAATGTGTAGAAAATGAAGTATTAATGTATTTTAGAAGTAGCAAAAAAACTAACTTAGAAGTATCTTTAAACGAACCGATAGATACAGATAAGGACGGAAATTCTTTGACAATTATGGATACAATGAGCCTTGACGATGATGTTATAGATTTTGTTGATAAGAGAATAAAATGCAAGAAAATATATGAGAATTTAGAAAAATGTTTGGATAAACGTGAGCTTAAAATAATTATTTTAAGATATGGGCTAAACGGGAAAAAAGCTTTGACACAAAGAGAAGTATCAAAAAAGTTAAATTTGTCTAGAAGCTATATATCGAGGATAGAAAAGAAAGCGTTACTAAAATTAAGAAGTAGTATAGAGGGCTAAAATAAGTAGTTTTAGATTGATTTATTCTGTTAAGAAAGTGTAACAAAAAGATGAAAAAACGAAAATCTTGTCGAAATATCTTGAAATTAAGCTCAAATAATGTTAATATTATCGTAGTATAGTATTTATTGTAGACCAAGGAGCTTAATTATGACAAACACTTTGCGTGAAAGCTATCAAAATGATAAGTTTATAAAGTTTATTAACGATAAATTTTCTTCTAACCAAACTTTTGTTTTGTCTTTACTGAATAACTTTCCACACGGCTTAGCTATAGTTAGCAAAGACCGCGAGATAGTTGTGTGCAATAAAGTTATTTTGAGCTATTATAACGTTCAAGACGAAAAGGGTTTTACTGCTGAATTATTTAAGCAGGCTGAAAAGATACAAAAAAATGGAACAGATAGTATTAATTTTTTTGTTAATGCTATTGATACAGCTTTTAATGATGGCTTTTACAGTACAGATTGGGTAACTCGTGGTAGCAATAATCAAATAGTAAAGTTTGAAGCTAGTTTGATTAATTTATCTAGCGATAATAACGATAATTACCTTTTGTTGATGATTACAAACTTTACAGAAAATAGTGTATATAATTTTAACGATAGTTTTCAAGCAATTATTGATACAACTCCTTTTGCAATAAATCTTTGGGATACAGATATGAACATAGTCCATTGTAATGAACAAACACTTGATATGTTTGGTGTGTCTGACAAAAAAGAATACATAAATAATTTCTATGCTTTTTCACCGGAAATCCAACCTAATGGCGATAATTCACAAGAACGAGCAATTTTACACCTTGAAAACACAATTGCTAATGGCTCAAACTGCTTTAAGTGGTTGCATTTAACAAAAAATGGTGAGGATATTCCTTGCGAAATAACTCTTAAAAAAGTTGTTCTTGCTGATAATAAGGAATACATAGTAGGATTTATTCGTGATTTGAGATCTGAATTTATGAATTCAGAAAGTAACACAGTAGATGATTTTTACTTCTTAAACAAAATACCAGAAAAAATACTATTAAATAGAGTAGCTCATTTGACTAAGGAATGGTTTTACTCACTAGATGTGAGAACATCTGAGATAACATTTTATGGCTCCAATATTGACTTGCATGGTAGAGCAGAAGGACATTTGTTTAAGTTGTCAGAAGTTCTTACTAGAGGTTTTGTTCATAAAGACGATGAAGAATTATTCGATTTGTTGATGAAAAACATGGCAAAAGGTGTGTATGTACCTTATGACATGAGATTGTTGCAACCTGATGGAAATTATAGATATTTTAGATGGGTGTATCAACCTGTTAGCAATAAAAATGGCGAGAATGTGTTTGTTGTTGGTAGAGGTGTTGATATACACGATCAAAAGCTTTTGGAGGAATCTTCAAAACGTGATATGCTTACAGGTTGTTATGACAGAATAAGCGCAGAGAGCATAATAGAAAAAATGATAGCAAACAACAATGAAGCTACAAATGCTGTTTTTGCTATTGACTTAGATAATTTTAATTATATCAACGATAACTTTGGGCACTTGTTTGGCGATGATGTTTTACGAGATATTGCAAAAACTTTACAATCGTACTTTACATCTAATTCTGTTATTGGTAGAGTAGGTGGAGATCAGTTTATTGTTTTTGTAAGTGAAATAAATGATTTATCAGAAGTTGATACTATAGCACATGATATTATAGACAGGTTGAGCCTAAATTATAATGTTCATAACGATAAATTAAACATTACAACTAGCTTAGGTATTGCTGTATCAACACCGACAGAAAAAACGTTTTCAGACCTTCACACAGCTGCGATTAAAGCACTGACTAGTGCTAAAAACGCTGGAAAAAATAGATATGTTTTATTTGATGCATCTATTAAAAATCAAGAAGCGAAACATGTTATAAAGGCAGATAGCGTAGATAGAATAGACAATATGCTGTTTGACCATGAACTTATATCAGCAGTGTTTGGTATACTTTACGAACGTAATGGCGATAATGTATCAATTAATTCTGTGTTGCGTTATGTTTGCCAAAAATATAATGCTGACAAAAGTTATGTATATGAGGCAATATATAGTAACGATAGATATGAGTTATTGTATGAGTATAACAATATTTTAGGTGAACCTATTGTGTCGCCTAAGAGTGTGAGCGCTGAATATTTATCATGTTTATTTGATAAAGCGAACTATTTAGATTGTTTTTATTCTGAAAACGTAGAAGATTTAATTGAAGAAAATAGCATTTTTGTGGATATATCTGAGCAATCTATAAAGTCTATCATACATTCTTATATATACAAAGATAATAAAGTAAAGTTTATTTTAGGGTTAGATTATTTAAATAAAACTGAACAAAGTAATATTGACTTTAACTCACTGCAATATATATCAAAAATTTTGTCATTTACGTTGCAAAGTAATAGATATAGAAGTGAGTTTCAAGAGAAATTAAATGAACAGGAAATACTTGTAAAATGTATAAAAATGCTACAGGTTAACGATAGCCCTGATGAGTCGATTAGAGAATTATTATCCTTGATTGCAGGCTTTTTTGCAGCAGAAAGAGGTGTGCTTTTCCAAAAATCCTTTGATGGAACTTCTTATGCTGTCTCACATAATTGGAACGTAGAAGGCTCTAACACAAAATATATGGGTGCTATACCCCTTCAAATTTCTAATGCTATGTTTAACTATGCAAAAGAAGAAGGCGTGTTTTTTAGTGATGATCTTGAAAGAGATTTTAATATCAGCATGTACCCGTTTGATTTAAGTTACATAAACAACTTAATGTTCTGTCCTATTATGGATATGGATAACAATAAAATAATTGGCTTTTTGGGTATAGAGAACTTAAGTGTAAATATAGAAAAATCATGGCTGCTTAAATCTTTATCTACGTTTGTATCTGACTTTATAAATAAAAATGAACTTATTTCGCGACTTAATCAATTAAGTTATTATGATTCTTTAACAGGTATAAAAAATCGCCAAAGCTATAGGTTAGAAATTGAAAAAATAGACTCAATGGACTTAAAATCTTTAGGAGTTGCATACATAGACATTA